>NZ_JADPKH010000031.1:0-1051 GCF_023073835.1 Bradyrhizobium sp. 153
TGTGCATGTTCACTAATTCGCTGATTGGATCGCTCCAGCGGAGGACGATCCGATGCGCGACAACAGCTATGACCGGACGATTGAGCGCAACTATCTGCAGAAGTGGCGTTTTCTGATCCCGGAGTATGAGGCGGTGAAGGCTGGACGATCGCCATTGTTCAACCGGGTCGGCGACTTCTATCGGCACCACGGGACCTGCTCGCAGACCTTCCGCAAGTATTACAATCGCTATCTGCAGAGCGGCGATGAAGCGGACCTGCTGCCGCGGCGGCGCGGCCCGAAGTGGCGGGAACGGCGCGAGCCGGAAGGGATCGAGGCGGAGATCGTCGCCCATCGCAAGCGGGGGATGAACCGCTATGAGATTCATGCGGTCTTGCGCGAGACGCGCGACACGGTACCTTCGCCGATCACGATCTATCGGGTGCTGAGGCGCTACCGCTTGAACCGCCGCACGCCGGCGATGCGCGAGGAGAAACGCCGTATTATCAAGGACAAGCTCGGGGAGCTGGGCCACGTCGATCTGCATCAATTGCCGCGCGATATGTTCCTCGCGCCACCCCCAGTCACGGCCTACATCATCAGCCTGATCGACAGCTGCTCGCGTCTGGCCTGGGCCGAGGTCCTAACCTCCAAGAAGGCGCTGCCGGTCATGTTCAAGACCCTGAAGATGATCAATACCCTCAACCTCACTTACGGGCTCGTCTTCCAGGAGATCCTATCCGACAACGGCGCCGAGTTCGCTGCCCGCACTAAGCCGGACGAGCATCCATTCGAGGCCATGCTGCTCGAGCTTGGCATCAAACACCGCTACACCCGGCCCTATCGGCCACAGACCAATGGCAAGGTCGAACGCTTCTGGCGCACCCTCGATGACGACGTCATCGACGGCGCGACCTTCGACAATCTCGACCACTTCGCCAACGAACTGTTCGACTATCTCGTATACTACAACAACCACAGACCCCATCAGGCCTTGGCAGGACAAACTCCCAAGGCCTTCGCCGCTACCAAGACCACCGCGATCCAATCAGCGAATTATTGAACATCGACA
>NZ_JADPKH010000159.1:0-54389 GCF_023073835.1 Bradyrhizobium sp. 153
CAGGGTCCACAGCCCCAACAACAGCAGGCCTGAACGAAACGAGAATTGTGTTACCCATGTCGTCGGTTTGAACTGTTACCCATGTCGCCGGTTGCTCAGGACCGCCGTTGGGGTTTTCATCTCCGCCCTGCTCCGCTAAACCGCGCGCCATGAACCGGACCGGACTCTTCATCGCCCTTTCGCTGTGGCTCGTGATCGGCCTTGTCTTCGGCCTCTATCCCGAGCTCGACCTCAAGCTCGCGTCGCTCTTCTTCGACGGCGAAACGAAAACCTTTCCGCTCAAGCTGAATGGCTGGGCCGGCGTCGCGCGTGATGCTGCGATGTGGGTCGCCTGGGCCTTCGTGCTGCCGTCGCTCGTGGCGCTCGTGGTCAAGATGATCAGGCCCGATCGTCCCTTGATGGTATCTGGGCGCGCGATCGTGTTCCTGCTGGTCACGATCATCCTGTCGGCCGGCATTCTGACCAACCTCACCTTCAAGACCTATTGGGGCCGCCCGCGTCCGGTGGTGGTGACCGAGTTCGCCGGCGATCAGCAATTCGTACCGTGGTGGGATCCGCGCGGCGGTTGCGCGCGCAACTGCTCGTTCTTCTCCGGCGAAGGCGCGACGGCATTCTGGACGCTGGCGCCGGCCGCGCTGGCGCCGCCGGCGTGGCGTCCGCTGGCCTATGCTGGAGCCGTGATCTTTGGCGCTGTCACGAGCGGGCTGCGCATGGCCTTCGGCGGGCACTTCTTCACCGATGTCTCGATTGCGGGCCTCGTGACCTTTGTGGTGATCTGGTTCGCCTACGCGCTGATCTACCGCTGGCCGCGGACACGGTTTTCAGATGAGGCGGTCGACGCCGCCCTGACGCGGCTGAACATGCCCGCCTACCGGATCCGCCAGCGCCTGTTCGGGCGCAAGACCGGTCCCGAGCCCTCGGTTTGAGCTATTATATTAAATGCGTGCCCACCCCTGCGAAATTTGATATTCGCGCGGGTCAAACCCGCCCCGACATCAGCCCTTGAGACCCGATTGGAAGCACCATGACCACGATCCTGAAAAGCCTGCCCAAGGGTGAGAAAGTCGGCATTGCTTTTTCGGGCGGCCTCGACACCTCTGCGGCGCTGCTCTGGATGAAGCAGAAGGGCGCACGCTGCTACGCCTACACCGCCAATCTCGGCCAGCCTGATGAAGCCGACTACAACGAGATTCCGCGCAAGGCGATGGAGTTCGGCGCCGAGAAGGCCCGGCTGGTCGATTGCCGCACGCAACTCGTCCACGAAGGCATCGCCGCGATCCAGTCGGGCGCCTTCCATATCTCAACCGGCGGCATCACCTATTTCAACACCACGCCTCTGGGGCGCGCCGTCACCGGCACGATGCTGGTCGCGGCGATGAAGGAGGACGGCGTCAACATCTGGGGCGACGGCTCGACCTTCAAGGGCAACGACATCGAGCGCTTCTACCGCTACGGCCTGCTGACCAATCCGAGCCTGAAGATCTACAAGCCCTGGCTCGACCAGCAGTTCATCGACGAGCTCGGCGGCCGCGCCGAAATGTCGGCGTTCATGACGGCCCAGGGCTTCGCCTACAAGATGAGCGCCGAGAAGGCGTATTCGACCGACAGCAATCTGCTCGGCGCCACGCACGAGGCCAAGGATCTCGAGAGCCTCGACAGCGGCATCAAGATCGTCAACCCGATCATGGGCGTGCCGTTCTGGCGCGACGACTGCGCCGTCAAGGCCGAGAAGGTCGTGGTGCGTTTCGAGGAAGGCCAGCCGGTTGCGCTCAACGGCCAGACCTTCTCTGATGCCGTCGCGCTGTTCCTCGAGGCCAACGCCATCGGCGGCCGCCACGGCCTCGGCATGAGCGACCAGATCGAGAACCGCATCATCGAAGCCAAGAGCCGCGGCATCTATGAGGCGCCCGGCATGGCGCTCTTGCACATCGCCTATGAGCGCCTCGTCACCGGCATCCACAACGAGGACACCATCGAGCAGTACCGCATCAGCGGCATGCGCCTCGGCCGGCTGCTCTATCAGGGCCGCTGGTTCGACTCGCAGGCCCTGATGCTGCGCGAGACCGCGCAGCGCTGGGTCGCGCGCGCCGTCAGCGGCGAAGTCGCGCTGGAGCTGCGCCGCGGCAACGACTACTCGATCCTCAACACCGAGAGCCCCAATCTCACCTACGCGCCCGAGCGGCTCAGCATGGAGAAAGTCGAGGACGCAGCCTTCACGCCGGCCGACCGAATCGGCCAGCTCACCATGCGCAACCTCGACATCGCCGACACGCGCACCAAGCTAAAACTCTACAGCGACACCGGGCTGCTGTCGGGTAGCGAAGGCTCGCAGATCTTCCGGCTGGAGAGCGACAAGGATTGAGCCCTTTGTCGCCCCAATCGGGCGATGCACGACATAATGACGGTGTCATTGACGGCCGCTAGGCTCCTTGCTTCCCCGGAATGGGCAGCGCGGAACATCGAACATGGTCAAGCAGTCGGCCGTCGCCTCTCTCATCGTCCTTCTTTGGACAACGCCAGTGTCGGCGCAGACGATCTATCCGATTGATCGTGCCGAGATCCTGGCCGGAGCTCAATTCGATTTTAAGGTCGAACTCCCCGGGCCGGTTGACCCGGCCAAGTTGAAGGTGACGGTGAACGGCGCAGATTACGCAATCGCGTTCGGCCGCTCCGGGACTTTCGTCGATCGCGAGGACGGCAAGGAACAGTCGGCCCTCGTCCTGCGCGACGTTACACTGACCACGCCCGGCAGCATTGCTGTGGACGTGAGCGACGGCACGCGCCAGCGCAGCGTCACATGGACGGTCTACGACACGGGTCCGCGCAAGGCGAAGAACGTCATCCTGTTCATCGGTGATGGTATGTCGCCGGCCCATCGGGTCGCAGCCCGCATCCTGTCCAAGGGCATTTCGGAGGGCAAAAGCCCCGGCAAGCTCGCCATCGACGACATGCCTCACATGGCACTGGTGGCGACTGCGGGCTCGGACTCGATCATCACGGACTCCGCGAATTCGGCCAGCGCTTATGCGACCGGGCACAAGAGCGCCGTCAACGCTTTGGGCGTCTATGCGGATCGCACCGCAAGCCCGTTTGACGATCCCCGGGTCGAAACGATCACGAGCCTCGCCAGGAGGCGGCTCGACATGGCGATCGGTATCGTCACCAATACCGAGATCGAGGACGCGACGCCGGCGGCGATGCTTGCGCACACCCGCCGGCGCGCCGCCTATGACGAGATCGTCGAGCAATTCTTCGCGGCGAAGCCGGATGTGCTGATGGGCGGCGGCAGCGCAAATTTTCTGCCGAAATCCGCCGCCGGCTCGAAACGCAAGGACGAGACCGATTACATCGCGAAGTTTCGCGATGCAGGCTATCAGGTGGCGACGACCGCGCGTGAGCTCGGCGCTTTCGCGGCCAAGCCGGAGACGGGCAAGCTGCTCGGCCTCTTCGCCACGGGAAACATGGACGGCGCACTGGACCGCAAATTCCTGAAGGGCGGCGGCGTCAGGAAATTCCCCGAGCAGCCCGACCTGACCGAGCAGGTGCAGGCGGCGCTGAAACTCTTGTCGCGGAATGAGGCCGGTTTCTTCCTGATGGTCGAGTCCGGGATGATCGACAAATACGCGCATTTGCTCGACATGGAGCGAGCCGTCTACGACACGATCATGCTCGACAATGCTGTGCGCCAGACACGTGAATGGGCGCATGCGCGTGGCGACGACACCCTCATTCTGGTGGTGGCGGACCACAATCATCCCAACAGCCTCGTCGGTACGGTGAATGATGACATGGGCACTGCGGCCAACGTGCCGCTGCGCGAGCGCGTCGGCGTCTACGAGCAGGCCGGATTTCCCAATTATCCGGCTGCGGATGCGGAGGGCTATCCGGCACGCGTGGACGTGAGCCGGCGGCTCGCCATCTTCTCGGCCAGTCTGCCGGACCATTACGAGACGTTCCGCCCGAAGCTCGACAATCCCAACGAGCCGACCGTGAAGGGTGGCGAGGACGGGACCTTCAAGGCCAACGACAAATACAAGGATGTTCCAGGCGTCGTGCTGCGCCCGGGCAATCTGCCGGCGATGATCGGCGCCAGTGTGCATTCGGGTGAGGACGTCATCCTCACGGCGGCAGGGCCAGGCAACGATGGTGTGCGCGGTTCGATGGACAATACCGAGGTCTTTCGCCTCATGGTCGACGCGCTTGGGCTGGCCGCTCGGCCGTAGCGGCGATGCTGTCCAAACAAAAATGGCCGGGATCGCTCCCGGCCATTTGCGTTCGTATGCTTCGTCTCAGCGCGGCGGCGCGGTGCCGGGCGGGGGCGGCGGCAGCGAGGCCTGGCCGCCATTGAGCAGCGGTGTGATGCGGCGGATGGTGACGCGCCGGTTGATCAGGCTCGGCCCTTGCGTCTGCTCCTTCAGATACTGCTCGCCGTAGCCTTGCGACGTCAGGTTCTCCGCGGGCACACCGAATTGCTGCGTCAGCAATTCGGCCGCCGACTGCGCGCGGCGGTCCGACAGCGATAGATTGTCGACCTCGTTGCCGACCGCGTCAGTATGTCCCTCGATCAGGAACACCTCGCGCGGGTTGCGCTGAATCGCCTGGTTGAGGCCGTCGGCGATCACCTGCAGCCGTGCCGCCTGGTCCGGCGGGATGGTCCACGATCCGGTCTCGAAGTTGATCGTGTTGACGTCGATGCTCGGCATCTGCATGCGAACATTGGGGCTGTAGCGGATCTCGTCGAGCGAGTAACGCCGATCGATCCGCTGCACCGGCGGTGCCTGCATGGTCGCGTAGATCACGTCCGGCGACGCCTCCTGGGCATCGACGATGTAGCGATCATAGGGAATGTTGACCACCGGCGGCGGCACGTCGACATAGAACCCGCCGATCGCGCGCGGATCCCGGTAGCTGTTGTCGATGATGACGATCTCGCGCCCGCCGGGATCCCTGCGGATTCGGCGCAGCAGCGAACCGTCCGCACCGACCACGGTGATCACCTCGCTGCCGTCAGGGCGGACCACGACGGTGCGGGTTTCGCCGCCGACTGTGTCGGTGCGGATGTCGCGGGCGCCGTAGCGGAAGCGATAGAGATCGTTGCCGCGGACATAGGCCTGCCCGCCCGGATCGCGGATGATGATGCGATCCGGCTCGGTATAGACGGTACGGCCGCCTTCGACGACCTCACGCCGCTGGTTGTGGAGGTCGGCGATGGTGGCGCCGATCGCGACGCCGGCCACCACGCCTGCGCCGATCGCGAGCGGCGTCAGGTCACGCTGCGGCGGACGCGGCGGAGGCGGCAATGGTGCTGCTACGGTGGGCGCGGCCCGGAAGGCCGGCGCAACCGTGGGCGGAGCGTATTGCGCCCGGTTCGGCGGTGGTGCTGCGGCTGCCGTGCCAGGGACGACACTTGGTGCCGCGGCACCGGCGGGAGGCGCCGGCGGCCGGGCCGGGGCGCCGGCTTGCGGCGACGCGGGCGGAGCTCCGGCAGCGGGCGCACCCGCAGGCGGCGTACCGCCCTGAGGGCCAGGCGTTGGTGTCGCGCCCGGGGCTGGTGTTGCGCCGGGAGCAGGCGTCGATGCTGCACCGGGACGTCCGGGCAGCGGCGTCGGGGTGCCGGCGCCTGGTGACGGTGTCGCCGTTGGAGCGGGCGTTGCGCCGGGAGCTGGCGATCCTGCAGCCGGTGGCGCGCCCGGGCGTCCCGGCGGCGGCGCACCCGGGCGTCCAGCCGGCGGCGCGCCGGGCGTGCTCCCGGGAGCCGGCGTCGCGGTCGGCGCAGGCGTCGGGGCTGGTGACGCAGTCGGTGCAGGCGCGGCGGTCGGGGCAGGCGCGCCAGGTCGTGCCGGCGGCGCTGCGGGCGAAGGCGAAGGCGCCGCCGTCGGGCGGCCTTGAGGCGCTGCTGCGGGCGGGGCCGGTGGCGTCGGCGCCGGGCGTGCGCCGGACGGTGCCGGAGGCGGCGTATGCGGCTGCGCGGCAGGAGGCGGCGTTGGTGTCGGGCGAGCTGCAGGCGGCGGTGGCGTCGGCGCATGCTGCTGCGGAGCTGCGGCGGGAGGCGGCGTGGGAGCCGGACGTGCTGCAGGCGGTGCCGGAGGGGGCGGTGTCGGCGCATGCTGCTGTGGCGCCGCAGCCGGCGGCGGCGAAGGCTGCTTCGGTGCGGCAGGCGGCGGAGGTGGCGGCGGCGGAGCCGGACGGGCCGCAGGTGGAGGCGGAGGCGGCGCTGTCGGGCGCGGCGGTGCGGCGGCGGGCGGCGGCGCGGCGGGTGGATGGGGCGGTGCAGCCGCGGGCGGCGGTGCGGCCGGGCGCGCGGGCGCTGCAGGCGGCGCGGCCGCTGGCGGTCCCTTCGGAGGCTGCTTCGGTTTTCCGTCAGGGCCAGTCTCTTGTGGCTGGGCCTGCGCGACGACGAGCGGCGGCGCACTTTGCGCATGCGATGCGGAGCTTGCGAATTGCATCGCGGTCAGAGCCGTCGTTGCAAGCAGCACGAGACGAAGGTTGGTCATGGTGGTGAACTTCCCCGGAAGGTTCTTTGACGAAGTGTTGGGATGAACAGCTACGCGTTAGGCCGGAATGTGGCGGGCCAAGCGGTCGGGGCCCGATTTATTTCTGCACGCAAATAACTTCATTATGACGACGTTCATTGCGCATTCAGACGCAGGTTGCAATCGCCCCGCATGTGATCGCTCGCCTCATGTGGGATCTCCCGGCGAACGCGCGTCCGTTGCGGGATTGGGCGTGAGCGGTCCGTTCGGCCCGCGTCGTGGAATCTCTTCGGGAACATGGCCGGGCAATTCATCCGGCCGCGGTGTTTCGCCGGGCTCGCGCATCGGCGGCGTGATGTCGGGCTGCGGATTGCCCGGCGGAATTCCAGGAGGCGGCTCGGTTGGAGTGCCCGGTGTTGTCGGTGGAATCTCTGGCGGCTCGATTGGCATCGGCACCTTCGTGATCAATGGCCCAGAGAACGATAACGATGATGCCGTGCCGATGTTCCCTGTTCGCGGGGTATGGAGCGCGGCTTATTCCGGTGCGTGGCAGACGGCCTCGATGTTGTGCCCGTCGGGATCGAGCACGAAGGCGCCGTAATAGTTCGCATGATAATGCGGGCGGATGCCGGGCGGCCCGTTGTCGCGTCCGCCCGCCGCTATCGCCGCCTTGTAGAACGCGTCCACCGTGGCGCGGTCCTTGGCTGCGATCGCGATGTGCACCGGCTTGTTCATCGCGCCTTCGCCGCCGAACCAGAAATCCGGCTTGCCGTCGGCGCCGAACCCTGCGGCTGCGGCGTGCCCGGTTTGCTCTGCCGTCACTTCCATGATCAGGCTGTAACCGAGCGGCGCCAGCGCCTTGGCGTAGAACGCCTTGGCGCGCTCATAGTCGGAGACCGAGAATCCCATGTGATCCAGCATCGCAACCTCCGTTGTTCGTCCCTGTCAGCGCGACAGGAACGTATTGCTGCGCGTCTTGCGCGCGATGGCAAAGCCGCGCGCCACCATGTCGGCAATACAATCCTGCTGCCATTCGTTTTGTGACAGGTGTTCGATCACCACGGCGCGGGGCCACAGCGATGGCGGCGCGTCGCGGAAGAAGCGGATCAGCACGCGGTCCTCGAAGCCTTCGACATCGATCTTGAGCGAATCGATCTGCGTGACGCCGGCCTCGTCGAGGATACGGGTCAGGCGCAGCGAGGGGACCTTGATCGCATCAGCGCTCGCCGTGCCGGTGACGACGTGCGTGGCACCGAGATTACCGCCGCCGCTCTCGATCATCAGCTCGCCGTCGCTGTCACCGGCAGCGGCCTGCACCAGGCGCACCTGCATCGCGTTCGATGCGGCGTGATTGAACGCGAGCCGCGCAAACGTCGTCGGATGCGGCTCGATCGCCACGACCTTGCCTGTGGTGCCGACCTGCCGCGCCATCACCAGCGCAAACGTGCCGACATTGGCGCCGACGTCGACGAATGTGCCGCCCGCCGGGGTGTGCTCACGCAGGAAATCGAGCTCGTCGAGATTGTAGTCGGGATTGAACAGCGCACCGCGCTCGGTCGCGCTGCCCTGGTGATAGAAGCGGAACGAAGCGCCCTGATATTGCACGTCGACCGGGCCGCCGCGCAGCAGATTGACCAGCCGCGACATCCAGGGCCGGAATGCGCCGCGCTTCAGCCCGGACTGTTGGGCCAGGCGAATGAGAGCGGCCTGCGCCGCGTTCGGCGCAAACGCGCCGAACGGCGCGGACGAAGGGGCGTTGTCGGTCGTCAAGCAGGCGGTCCTTATTGCAAGCGGCGCATGCATAGCCGGTTTTGCGAGGGACTCCAACGCTCGATGCGGGTCATAACGGCCGGGACGGCGCAAAGAGAGTCACGCCGCCTTCTTCGGCGGGGCCATGCGCTGGCGCAGGAAGCGGCCGAGCAGCCTGCGCTTGCCCTTGCGCGGGATTAGTTCGACGTCGCTGACGAGCTTGGCGCCGCCCTTGCGGCGCTCCAGCACAATCTTGCGGCTGTGGAAAGCCTCCAGCTCGGCGCGATGTGCGACGCTGACGATGGTCGCCTTCGGCAGCTCGTCGGTGACCATCTTCATCATCTTGTCCTGGCTCTTCTCGTCGAGCGCGGATGTGGCCTCATCGAGCACGATGATGTCGGGACTGTGCAGCAGCAGCCGCGCAAATGCGAGGCGCTGCTTCTCGCCGCCTGATAGCGTCTGGTCCCATGGCGCCTCCTCCTCGATCTTGTCCTTGAGGTGATCGAGGCCGACCTTGCGCAGGGCCTTGCCGATCTCCTCGATCGTCCAATCGTCAGCGGCGCCGGGATAGGCCACCGCGCGGCGCAACGATCCCGAGGGTACGTAGGGCCGCTGCGGCAGCATGAACAGCCGCCGGTCGGGATGGAAATTGACGCTGCCGCCGCCCCACGGCCATAACCCCGCAATGGCGCGCACCAGCGTGCTCTTGCCGGTGCCGGATTCGCCGGCGACCAGAAGCCGCTCGCCCGGCTCGATCACCACCTCTGTCTCGCCGACCACGGCGGTGCCGTCGTCCAGCGTGACAGAAAGGTCTTTCAACTCCAGCATGGCGTCATTGCTGGTCTCGCCGCGCTTGATGCGGCCAAGCCCATCGCCTTGCTCGGCACGTTCGAGACCATCGAGCGACATCATCAGTGAGGCGATGCGCCGCGCGCAGGCGTTCCAGTCGGCGAGTCGCGGATAATTGTCGACCAGCCAGCCGAACGCGCTCTGCACGATGGTGAAGGCGGAGGCCGCCTGCATGACCTGTCCCAGCGTCATGCTGCCGTCGAGGAATTTTGGCGCACAGAGCAGGAGGGGGACCACGGGCGCGACGAGGCTGGAGCCCTGCGAGACAAGCGTCGTCCGCATGTGCTGTCCGGCCAGGCGCGCCCATTGCCGAAGTACGCTGGTGAAATTGCGGTCGATGCCGTCGCGCTCCTCCTGTTCGCCGCCGAGCAGCGCGATGCTCTCGCCATGTTCGCGCACGCGCGTCAGCGTGTAGCGGAAATCGGCTTCGGCCTGGTTCTTGTCCTCGGAGACCTGCACGAAGCGGCGGCCGATCACCAGGATCGAGCTGGAGGCGATCGCGGCGTAGAGGATCGCGGCGATCACCAGGAAGCCGGGAATGGTGAGGCTTAAGCCGCCGAGCCTGACGGTGAGTGCGCCGCCGATGGTCCAGAGCACGATGATGAAGGTCACGGCCGACAGCAGCGCGGACGTGACGCCGGCGAGGAAATCGACCGGCGAGTCGGTCGCAATGCGCAGATCCTCGGCGATGCGGTATTCGGGATTCTTGTGGTCGCCGCCGACGAGGTTAAGCTGATAATAGCGGCCGTTGGCGAGCCAGCGCGTCAGCACGCTGCTCGTGAGCCAGGCTCGCCAGCGCCGCTGGATGCTCATCCGCGCGAACACCTGGGCGACGCCGAGCACGATGCTGCCGATTGCGAGCGGGAAGAACAGCGCCGTGAGATGGAAGACGCTCGTCGCATCGCGCTTCTCGATGGCGTCGAAGATCGCGCGATTCCAGACGTTGATGCCGTATTGGAAGCCGACGGTCAGGACGATCAGCATGCCGAGGCCGATCGAGAACGGCCAGGCCATGGGATCGCCGTTACGGCCCCAGAAGCCGCGCGCGCTGATCCAGAAGCGCGTCAGCAGATAGTCCTTGCGGGCCTGCTCGGCTTCTTCGGGCGACAGTTCGGGGTCCGGTTCGAGCAGTTCGGGCGGCGGCGGCGCCACGTCATCGCCGTTCTCGCCTTTGATCTCGACAATGGACGGATTCTTGCCCTGTTCGCGTTTCGTGGCCGGCTTGTGCATGGGCGGACAACGCAAAGGAAATCAAACGGTTCCCTTGGGTTCCGAGCGCCGGTTCATTCGGCGGCGCCGTCCCGGACGCGCCGCAGCCGGGCGGTCCGGTGGAGCACGCGCGACAATTCTTCGATCGAATAGGGCTTCTGCACGAGATCGAACTCGGCGGCGCCATCCTGGGATAGAGCCTGGCTGTAGCCCGTGGTCAGCACGACCGGCACGCAGATGCCACGGTCGCGGACCGCCTGCGCCAGGTCGAGCCCGGTCATCCCAGGCATCACCACGTCCGAGAACACGACGTCGAAACGATCGGCGTCCACGACGAGCTCGGCAAGCGCATCGGTCGCATTGTCGACCAGCGTGATGCTGTAACCGAGCTCGGTCAGCCCGTCGGCGGCAAAATTGGCGAGCTCGATGTTGTCCTCGACCACCAGCACCGACATGCCGCTGCCGGCCACCGCCGGCGCCGTGCTCGGCGCCTGCCGCTGCGGCCGCAGCTCCAGCGGCACGCGCGGCAGATAGAGCGAGAAGGTGCTGCCTTGTCCCACCTCGCTCGTGACCGTCACCTCGCCGCCGGATTGCCGGGCGAAACCGAACACCTGGGACAGGCCGAGACCGGTGCCGTGGCCGACCTGCTTGGTGGTGAAGAACGGCTCGAAGATGCGCCCGAGCCGCGCCGCAGGAATGCCGATCCCGGTGTCGCGGACGGTGACGCTTATGTAGCCATGGGCGCCGGGGGCCAGCGTATCCGGAATGGTCGTCGCGGCCTCGACCTCGAAGGTGATCCTGCCCTTTCCCTGCATGGCATCGCGCGCATTGGTCGCCATGTTGATCAGCGCCGTCTCGAACTGGCCGGCATCGGCGTTGACGAGGCAGGGTTCGGCCGGCAGCCGCGTGACGATCTCGATGGCGGGCCCGAGCAGCGTTGCCAGCATGTCATGCAGCGACTGCATCCGCTGTCCGACATCAAACACTTCCGGCTTCAGGGTCTGGCGCCGCGCGAAGGCGAGGAGCTGCGAGGTCAGCTTGGCGGCGCGCGCAACTGCGTCCGCGATGGCCGTGATGTAGCGCTGCCGCCGCTCCTCGGTCAGTTGCGGGCGATTCAGCAGGTCGACCGAGGCGCGGATCACCGTCAGCAGATTGTTGAAGTCGTGCGCGACGCCGCCGGTGAGCTGCCCGAGCGCCTCCAGGCGCTGACTGTGCTTGAGCGCGTCCTCGGCTTCTCGCCGCGCTGCGGCCTCGGCCTGGAGATGCTGGGTGCGGCGGAACGCGAAGGCGAGCAGCAGGAAGAGCAGCGCCGTCGCGGGAATGCCGAACACCAGATGCTGGCCCATGGTGGCGAACCAGCGTGCCCGGATGGCCGAGCTTTCGAGCCCGGCGCTGACATAGATCGGATATTCGGCGATGCGCCGGTAGCCGATGCGGCGCTCAATCCCGTCCAACGGCCAGGCGATGGTCATGAGGCCGTGCTCGGGGCTTGTCGCGATCTTTTGGCCAACCGGGCCACCCGGATCGAGCCGCAGGTCGTGGTCGAGCCGCGGGAAATGCGCGAGCAGTGCGCCGTCCGTGCGTCCCATTGCGAAGAAGCTGCCGGGATCGGAGCCGATCCTGGCATAAAAGCTCTCGAAATATTCCGGCAGGACCGAGGCCTGGATCACGCCGATGAAGCGGCCGTCATCGGCATCGCGGCGCCGGCTCACGCCGAAGAAGCGGGCGCCCTGATAGGGCGGGCGTGGCGTCAGCGCCGTGCCGATGAAGGTGCCGATGCTCTGGTCGACGTGGGCATAGAAGTAGTCGCGGTCCGCAAAGCTCAGCTCCGGCGGCGGCGAGACGAGGCTGTTGACCAGCGCTTTTCCGTCCGCATCGAAGATCCAGGCCGATTTCAGCTGCGGCAGCGAATCGGTCAGCCGCTTCAGGCGACGGTGCAAAGCCGGTTCGCGCGCGCGGATGGTTTCGTCGGAAAGGCTGCGCACGACCTCGTTGAGCTCGGCAAGGCTGCGGTCGATGGTTTCAAATACCTTGAGCGCATGCTCATGCGCGACGTCGAGGGTGCGCTCGATCTCGCGGTCGGCGATGTCATTCGTCGATGTGTAGGAGATCGTGGCGGCGATGGCGAACAGCGCAATCGGCAGCGCCAGGGATGCCGCCATCATCCACTGCAACAGTTTCAGCGAATTGCGTTGCGCCCTCTGCACAGTCGCTCCGTCCCTGGCCGGAGCTTAACTGAATCACGCGCAGGGAAGGAAGCAGCTTCTGCTGGAACCTTTGGTTGTGGACCGAAAATTTGCGCGCGCAGCGGGCTGAAGAAAATTCTCCTCGAATTGCGTGCGATCGCAGCATACCCCGGCCAGCCCGGCCGGGGCGGGACCATCAATTTCGACTCAGATCTGGCGCTCGACCATCTTGAGCTTGAGCTCGGCGATGGCTTCCGCGGGGTTCAGGCCCTTCGGGCAGGCCTTGGCGCAGTTCATGATGGTGTGGCAGCGATAGAGGCGGAATGGATCCTCGAGATTGTCGAGCCGCTCGCCGGTCGCTTCATCGCGCGAATCGGACACCCAGCGGTTGGCCTGAAGCAGCGCGGCGGGGCCGAGATAGCGCTCGCTGTTCCACCAATAGCTCGGGCAGGAGGTCGAGCAGCAGGCACACAGGATGCACTCGTAGAGGCCGTCAAGCTTCTCGCGATCCTCGTGGCTCTGGCGCCATTCCTTCTGCGGCGTCGGCGAGGTCGTCTTCAGCCACGGCTCGACCGAGGCGTACTGCGCGTAGAAATTGGTGAGGTCGGGAACGAGGTCCTTGACGACCGGCTGATGCGGCAGCGGGTTGATCTTCACCGCGCCGTCCTTCACGTCGTGCATCGAGCGGGTGCAGGCCAGCGTGTTCTGGCCGTCGATGTTCATGGCGCAGGAGCCGCAGACGCCTTCGCGGCAGGAGCGGCGGAAGGTCAGCGACGGATCGATGTGGTTCTTGATCCAGATCAGGCCGTCCAGCACCATCGGACCGCAATCATTGGTGTCGACGTAATAGGTGTCGACGCTCGGATTCTTGCCGTCGTCCGGATTCCAGCGATAGACCCTGAACTCGCGGAGCTCGGTGGCCCCCGCGGGCTTCGGCCAGGTCTTGCCGCCAGTGATCTTGGAGTTCTTCGGAAGTGCGAATTCAACCATAAGTCCTGCCTCTGGTTTCTTCCGTCATGCGCGGGCTCGACCCGCGCATCCATCTTTAAAGGATGGATCGCCGGGTCATCAGGTTTGAAGACGACGCTTCGCGCCTTTTGCCCGGCAATGACAAGCAATGATCAATACACGCGCGCCTTCGGCGGGATGTACTGCACGTCGTTGGTCATGGTGTAGTTGTGAACGGGGCGGTACTCGATCTTGACCTTGCCGGATTCGTCCAGCCAGGCCAGCGTGTGCTTCATCCAGTTCTTGTCGTCGCGTTCGGAGAAATCCTCGCGCGCATGAGCGCCGCGGCTCTCGGTGCGGTTGGCGGCCGAGTTCATCGTCACCACCGCCTGCGAGATCAGATTGTCGAATTCGAGCGTCTCGACGAGGTCCGAATTCCACACCAGCGAGCGGTCGGACACCGCGATGTCGGTGATGCCGCTGTGGACCTTCTGGATCAGGTTCTGGCCTTCGCTCAACACCTCGCCGGTGCGGAACACCGCGCAATTGTTCTGCATCACGTGCTGCATGCCTTCACGCAGCTTCGCCGTCGGCGTACCGCCGGAGGCGTAGCGGTAATGATCGAGCCGGCCGAGCGCGAGGTCAGCCGAGTTCGCCGGCAGCTCGGGCTGCTTGGCGTTGGGCGTGAGCTTCTCGGCGAGGCGGAGCGCCGCGGCGCGGCCAAACACGACGAGATCGATCAGCGAGTTGGAGCCGAGGCGGTTGGCGCCGTGCACGGAGACGCAGGCGGCTTCACCGATCGCCATCAGGCCCGGGATGATGGCGTTGTCATCGCCATCCTTCTTGGTCAGCACCTCGCCGTGATAGTTCGTGGGGATGCCGCCCATGTTGTAGTGCACGGTCGGCACGATCGGGATCGGCTCGCGCGTCACGTCGACATTGGCGAAGATCTTCGCGGATTCGGAGATGCCCGGCAGCCGTTCGGCCAGCACCGCGGGATCGAGATGGTCGAGGTGCAGGAAGATGTGGTCCTTCTTCTTGCCGACGCCGCGCCCTTCGCGGATCTCGATGGTCATTGCGCGCGAGACGACGTCACGTGAGGCGAGATCCTTGGCCGACGGCGCATAGCGCTCCATGAAGCGCTCGCCCTCGAAGTTAACGAGATAGCCGCCTTCGCCGCGCGCGCCCTCAGTGACGAGACAGCCCGATCCGTAGATGCCGGTCGGGTGGAATTGGACGAACTCCATGTCCTGCATCGGCAGGCCGGCGCGCAGCACCATGCCGCCGCCATCGCCGGTGCAGGTATGCGCCGAGGTGCAGGAGGCATAGGCGCGGCCATAGCCGCCGGTGGCCAGGATCGTGGTCTGGGCGCGGAAGCGGTGCAGCGTGCCGTCGTCGAGCTTGAGCGCGATGACGCCGCGGCAGGTGCCCTGGTCGTCCATGATCAGGTCGATGGCGAAGAACTCGATGAAGAACTCGGCCGCGTGGCGCAGCGACTGGCCGTACATCGTGTGGAGCATGGCGTGGCCGGTGCGGTCGGCGGCGGCGCAGGTGCGCTGCGCCTGGGCCTTGCCGAACTCGGTCGTCATGCCGCCGAACGGGCGCTGGTAGATCTTGCCGTCCTCGGTGCGTGAGAACGGCACGCCCCAATGCTCGAGCTCGTAGACCGCTTCGGGCGCGTTGCGCACCATGTATTCGATCGCGTCCTGGTCACCGAGCCAATCCGACCCCTTGACGGTGTCGTACATGTGCCAGCGCCAGTCGTCCTTGTGCATGTTGCCGAGCGAGGCGGAGATGCCGCCCTGCGCAGCGACCGTGTGCGAGCGGGTGGGAAACACTTTTGTGATGCAGGCGGTGCGCAGGCCGGCTTCGCTGCAGCCGACCACGGCGCGCAGGCCCGCGCCGCCGGCGCCGACCACGACGACGTCATAGGTGTGGTCTTCGATCGGATAGGCTTTGCCGTTGGTGGCGGGAGCGCCCTTGCCCGAGCCATTCGTTGTGGTGGCCATGGGTTACACTCCGGATGACAGTTTCAGGATCGCGTAGGTCGAGGCGAGCGCCACGGCGACCGAGAAGAAGTTGTTGAGCATGATGGCGGTGAGCTTCAGCTTCTCGTTATGGACGTAGTCCTCGATCACCACCTGCATGCCGATCTTCATGTGCCAGGCGCTGGCGATGATGAAGAGGAGCAGGATCACCGCGACAGGAATGGAGCTGAGAATCTGCGCAGCGCCGACCTGGTTGCGGCCGAGCAGCATCATGATGATCACCAGCACCGGGATCATCAGCAGCGTCATCGCGACGCCGGTGATGCGCTGGCGCCAGAAATCGGACGTGCCCGAATGCGCGGCGCCGAGATTGCGGACGCGGCCAAGCGGGGTGCGCATCGAGGGACGCTGCGGCGAGCCGTGGGATTCGTCAAAACTCATCGGCCGCCTCCAATCGCATAGGCGATGATCCAGATCAGCACCGTGAGAGCGATGCCGCCGATCAGGGCGCCCCAGGTCAGCGCTTCCCGCTCATTGGCCTTGAAGCCGTAGCCGAGGTCCCACACGAAATGCCGGATGCCGCTGAGCATATGATGCATCAGCGCCCAGGTGTAGCCGAACACGATCAGCCGGCCGATGATGCTGCCGGCGAAGGCCTGGACATGGCCGTAGGCGGCCGGACCGGAGGCTGCGGCAACCAGCCACCAGACCAGCAGCAGGGTTCCGACATAGAGGGCGATACCGGTGCCGCGATGGACGATGGACAGCGCCATCGTCAGCGTCCAGCGGTAGACTTGCATGTGTGGCGAGAGCGGTCGTTCGATCCGTGCGGTCATGGGCTTTGATGTTTATTGCGGCCCAACAGAAGGGCGCGTGGGGATCGGAAAGGTCGGCTCTATTTACGGAGTCGATTTCGCCTGCGCAATCACCAAATGGCCATAAATCGAACGCGAGTTCAGCTCTAGAGCCTTGATGAAACAAGGCCAATCAGAGGCTTGGTATACCAGAGCGAAGGCCTACCAACGAAACATCGGATCTTCGTTCATCCTTTGCGGGCGTCGGCGCGGTCCATTGAAATCACTGTTGGAACGCCTCTAAGCGATGCTGGTTTGAATCGCGCTCGAGCCAGCCAGTTCATGACGCCGGAAGCACCTCGGGCGAACCACAAGGCATGTCCAATTCTGCCGTGCGCACCGACTTTCCGCGCGATGGCGGATATGCGCGTCCTGCATCCCACCCGAGGCGGCAGGCGCGGCGTGTCGACCGGACAAATCAGATCTTCTACAGCTGGGCCAGCAGCCGATCCGAGCGGAGGTTTCGGGGTCGATGCCGGAGCAGGTCAGGGGTGATTGCAGGTCTTGATATCAAGGAGATCATCGAGCTCGTGCTGTTGCTGATTGCAACCGGCGCACTCTCGGGATTCCTGGCCGGCGTGTTCGGCATCGGCGGCGGCGCGATCCTCGTGCCGGTGCTCTACGAATGCTTCCGCATCGTCGGCGTGCCGCTAGAGGTGCGGATGCCGCTCTGCATCGGCACCTCGCTAGCGATCATCATCCCGACCTCGCTTCGCTCGTTCCAGGCGCATTACCGGCGCGGCGCGGTCGACATGGCGATCCTGCGCCTCTGGTGGCTGCCAATCGTCATTGGCGTCGTCGCCGGCAGCGTGGTGGCGCGCTACGCGCCGGAGCGGCTGTTCAAGATCGTGTTCGTCTGCGTCGCCTACGCCGCTGCGGCGAGGCTCGTCTTCGCGCGCGAGAGCTGGAAGCTCGGCGGCGATCTGCCGAAGGGCGGGTTGATGCGGGTCTACGGCTTCTGCGTCGGCATCCTCTCGACGCTGATGGGCATCGGCGGCGGCCTGTTCTCCAACCTGCTGATGACGTTCTACGGCCGTCCGATCCATCAGGCGGTCGCGACCTCATCGGCGCTCGCCGTGCTGATCTCGATCCCCGGCGCGCTCGGCTACGTCTATGCTGGCTGGCCGGCCGCGGCGACCTATCCGGCCATCGTAGCGCTGCAAGTTCCGTTCGCGCTCGGCTACGTCTCGCTGATCGGCGCCGCGCTGGTGATGCCGATGAGCCTCGTCACCGCGCCGCTTGGTGTAAGAGCCGCCCATGCGATGTCGAAGCGAACGCTGGAAGTCGCGTTCGGCTGCTATCTGTTCATCGTGGGCAGCCGGTTTGTGCTGAGCCTGTTGGGCGGACAGTAGCTACACACTCCCGCATTGCGAGCGAAGCAATCCAGAATCTTTCAACAATCGCAGTCTGGATTGCTTCGTCGCAAGGGCTCCTCGCAATGACGGGGTTGAGAGCGTACGCTACACCAAGTGAACGGACTGAGCCCCGATCTGGCCTAATCGGCGGTCTCGTCCTTCAATCGTACTTCGCTGTGGCGCCACATTCGGAGATCGCCGATACCTTCGATGCGATCGGAGGCGGAAAGCGCCTTCAATCGCGCAGCAACCATTTCGTCGTCGATCGACAATCCAAGTTCCTTGCAGCGATTCACCACAAGCCACGCCATCATGGCGGTCTTCCGCCAAGTCCGCTCCATGACCGAAAAAATGATCTCGTCGAAACGCTGCTCGGTCACTGACGGCGGAAGCTGGACATCATTCCATGTGAGCTCACTGGTGACCGTCGGCTCCTCTAAATCGGCCAATGGCGGCTCCAGATCCGGATGCTGCTCGTAAATCGGCAGGAGCAGCTTGTCCTCCAGAGCGCCGACGATAGCGTTAAGCCAGTCTCCGAGCTCGATCCGCTCGGTCTTGCCAAGTGCTGCAATCGCCATTCGAGCCCGGTCGAGGGCTTCGCAAGCATCAAGAAGATGATCGTTGATCCGGACGGCCCGCTCTCGGTTCATGCGTCCCCCATCCCGGAGCGATTGAGCCCCTATTTCTTCGCGTAGATATCCTTATACGTCTCGCGCAAAATGTTCTTTTGCACCTTGCCCATGGTGTTGCGTGGCAGCTCGTCGACGACGAAGACGCGTTTGGGCATCTTGAATTTGGCGAGTCGCCCTTCCAGGCCCTTCAGCACGGTCGCCTCATCGATGCTCGCGCCGGGCTGGCGCACCAGCACCGCGGTGACGCCCTCGCCGAAGTCGGCGTGCGGCACGCCGATCACGGCGGATTCGACCACGCCGGGCATGGCGTCGATCTCGCTCTCGATTTCCTTCGGATAGACGTTGAAGCCGCCGGAGATAACGAGGTCCTTGCCGCGGCCGAGGATGTGGACGTAGCCCTTGGCGTCGATCTTACCGAGATCGCCGGTGATGAAGAAGCCGTCGGGCCGGAATTCCGCCTTGGTCTTCTCCGGCATACGCCAATAGCCCTTGAAGACGTTCGGGCCCTTCACCTCGATCATGCCGACTTCGTCGCGCGGCAGCTCTTTCCCTGTCTCGGGATCGGTCACGCGCAACGAGACGCCGGGCAGCGGGAAGCCGACCGCGCCGGGCACGCGCTCGCCGTCATAGGGGTTCGACGTGTTCATGTTGGTCTCGGTCATGCCGTAGCGCTCGAGCACCGCGTGGCCGGTGCGGGCCGACCATTCGCGATGAGTCTCGGCCAGCAGTGGCGCGGAGCCCGAGATGAACAGCCGCATGTGCTTGGTCGTTTCGTGCGACAGCGCGGGGTTCTGCAGAAGCCGTGTGTAGAAGGTTGGAACGCCCATGAGCACTGTGGCGCGCGCCATCAGCTTGATGATCAGATCCGGATCGAGCTTCGGCAGAAAGATCATCGACGCCCGCGCGAACAGCGTCACGTTGGTCGCGACGAACAGGCCGTGGGTGTGGTAGATCGGCAGCGCGTGGATCAAGACGTCCTTGTCCGTGAAGCGCCAGTAATCGACGAGGCTGAGCGAATTCGACGCCAGATTGTCGTGGGTGAGCATCGCGCCCTTGGAGCGGCCCGTGGTGCCGGACGTGTAGAGGATCGCGGCGAGGTCGCCGTTTTCGCGCGGCACCGTCGTAAACTCGCTGCTCGCCTTGGCGGCGGCATCCGTCAGCGAGCCCCTGCCGTCAGGCCCGAGCGTCTCGACCCCGGCTTTCACCTTGGCAGCGATCGGGGCGAGGCCCTCGGCCTTGGAGGGATCGCAGACCACCAGCGACGGCTCGGCATCGCCGATGAAGTAGTCGAGCTCGTTCAGCGTATAGGCAGTATTCAGCGGCAGATAGACCGCGCCGGCCCGCACGGTGGCAAGATACAGCACGATATTGGCGACCGATTTCTCCACCTGCACCGCGACGCGATCGCCGGGCTTCACGCCGCGTGCGACCAGCACATTCGCCATCTGCCCCGCGCGCGCGATCAGATCGCCATAGCTGATATGGGCGCCGTCATGCGTCTCGATCGCGAGGCGTTTGGGATCGGAAAGGCCGTCGAACAGGCGGGAAAACAGGTTGGCGTTGGCAGCTTGGTTCATGCAACATTCCTCGCCGGCAAAGGCCGGTCAAAACCGAGGGCTGGATTAGCAAAAACCGCCCCGCAGAAGCAACGGAGACAGTTGGCATGACAAGAAACGGGAAACGCGTGGCCTGGGTCACCGGCGGCGGCAGCGGCATCGGGGAGGCCGGCGCCGAGGCGCTCGCGGCCGATGGCTGGACGGTGGTGGTCTCGGGCCGGCGCCAGCCAGCCCTGGATGCCGTGGTCGCGAAGATCACGGGAGCGGGTGGGACGGCCGAGGCCATTGTGTTGGACGTGTCCAACGCCACGGAAGCCCAGAAGACGGCCGATCAGATCGTCGCCAGATATGACCGGATCGATCTGCTGGTGAACAATGCCGGCATCAATGTCCCCAAGCGCAGTTGGAAGGATATGGAACTGGAAGGCTGGGACAGACTGGTCCAAGTCAATCTCAACGGCGTGCTCTATTGCATGCGCGCGGTGCTGCCGACGATGCGCAAGCAGCAGGACGGCGCGATCATCAACGTCTCGTCCTGGGCCGGCCGCCATGTCTCGAAGATGCCGGGCCCGGCCTATACCACAACCAAGCATGCGGTGCTGGCGCTGACCCATTCCTTCAACATGGACGAATGCGTCAACGGCCTGCGCGCCTGCTGCCTGATGCCGGGCGAGGTGGCGACGCCGATCCTGAAACTGCGCCCGGTGGTGCCGAGCGAGGAGGAGCAGGCCAGGATGCTGCAATCCGAAGATCTCGGCCGCACCATCGCCTTCATCGCAAGCATGCCGGCCAGAGTCTGCATCAACGAAGTGTTGATCAGCCCCACGCATAATCGCGGCTTCATCCAGACGCCGCAGAGCAGGGATTGATTGTCGGCCTGTAGCCCGGATGGAGGCACACTGCCGTAGGGTGGACAAAGGCGCGAAGCGCCGTGCCCACCATCTCTCCGCATTTGAGGAAGCGCAGGGTGGGCACGCTGCGCTTTGCTCACCCTACAGGACCGTCCGCTTTGCACCCTCTCGCGCGCCCCCACACGTAATCCCTTCCCCATAGTTTCACGCATCACAAAGAGTTTTGACCCGAAACCGCAGCGCAAGCCCTCCCGTAATTCGGTCCAACGACGGCACTGCTGCATCACCCCACACTGTCGCAGCCGCCGTTGTTGCCAGCTCAACGCCGGCCATCGCCGGTCTCAATTCAATCGGGAGATCTCCATGTCGAAGCGCATTGCCTGTCTCGCTGCCGCCGCCTTCAGTGCCCTGATCGTCACCGCGACCGTCGTCGCGCCTGTCAGCGCCGAGGAAAGGACCGTCATGGTCGGCGGCGCCGCGATGTTCCCGTCCAAGAACATCGTCCAGAACGCGGTCAACTCCAAGGACCACACCACGCTCGTGGCGGCGGTGAAGGCGGCCGGCCTGGTGCCGACGCTCGAAGGCAAGGGCCCGTTCACGGTGTTCGCGCCGACCAACGCCGCCTTCGGCAAGCTGCCGGCCGGCACCGTCGACAATCTGGTCAAGCCCGAGAACAAGGCGGCGCTGACCAAGATCCTGACCTACCATGTCGTGCCCGGCAAGCTCGATGCCTCTGCCCTCACCGACGGCAAGAAGCTGAAGACCGCAGAAGGCGAGGAGCTGACGGTAAAGAAAATGGACGGCAAGGTCTGGATCGTCGACGCCAAGGGCGGCACCTCGATGGTGACGATCTCCAACGTCAACCAGTCGAATGGCGTCATCCATGTGGTTGACACCGTGCTGATGCCGGCGACGTAATACTGCGCGGTCCTGTTTCATCCCCCGAACAGGAGGCCTTGAGGCGGCGAGCCGGGGGTACCCGGCTCGCTTTATTGTGACCGTGATAGCCTGCCGGTATCGATTCGATGCCGGAAGGGCGTAACGAAAGCGGACGCTTCGGCGTATAATTGCTGTCACGACCTTCAGGACGGAACCATCATGGCGAGCCTCACAGTCAGCGACGAGCAGGTCAGGGCCACTCCGGCCAAAGTGATCCAGCCGGCCTGGGTGCGGATCATGCACTGGATCAATGCGCTTGCCATGATCCTGATGATCCTGTCGGGCTGGCAGATCTACAACGCCTCGCCGCTGTTCGGCTTCAGCTTTCCGCGCGAGTACACACTCGGCGGCTGGCTTGGCGGCGGCCTGCTCTGGCATTTTGCGGCGATGTGGCTGTTGATGATCAACGGCCTCGCTTATCTCATCACCGGTTTCGCCACCGGCCGCTTCCGCAAGAAGCTGCTCCCGATCACGGCGTCCGGCGTGCTGCACGACGTCAGGGCGGCGCTGACCTTCAAGCTCGGCCATGACGACCTCACCGTCTACAATTACGTGCAGCGCCTGCTCTATGCCGGCATCATAGTGGTCGGCGTGCTGATCGTGCTCTCGGGCCTCGCGATCTGGAAGCCGGTGCAGCTCTATTATTTGGTGATGCTGTTCGGCGATTATCCAACCGCGCGCTATGTGCACTTCTTCTGCATGGCCGCGATCTGTGCGTTCCTGATCGTTCACGTTGCTCTCGCGCTGCTGGTGCCGAAGAGCCTACGCGCGATGATCATTGGTCGTTGAGAGGGAGGAGATCATGGCCAAGCGCTCATTCCTGATCCCCGGCGTCGACAAGCGATTGCTGATCAAGGACTCCATCAAGACGATGCCTGATGTCACCCGCCGCCGCTTCATCGCGGGCGGCGCCAGCTTAGGGGCGCTGACGCTGCTCACCGGCTGCGACGTCGTCGATTCCTCCTCGGCCGAGGAGATGCTGAAGCAGGTCTCCAAGTTCAACGACGCGGTGCAGGCCTTCATCTTCAATCCCGATGCGCTGGCGCCGACGTTTCCCGAGAGCGCGATCACCAAGCCGTTCCCGTTCAACGCCTATTACGATCTCGACGACGCGCCCGACGTCGACGGCAAAGACTGGAAGCTCGAGGTGCGCGGCCTCGTCGACAACACGAAGTCCTGGACGCTGGATGAGCTCTACAAGCTGCCGCAGGTCACGCAAATCACCCGCCACATCTGCGTCGAGGGCTGGAGCGCGATCGGAAGCTGGACCGGCACGCCGCTGCGCGATTTCCTCAAACTGATCGGCGCCGACACGCGTGCGAAATATGTCTGGTTCCAGTGCGCCGACAAGGACGGCTACAACTCGCCGCTCGACATGCGCAGCGCGCTGCATCCGCAGACCCAGATGACATTCAAATACGCGAACGAGATTCTGCCGCGCGCCTACGGTTTCCCAATGAAGATCCGCGTGCCGACAAAACTTGGCTTCAAGAATCCGAAATACGTGGTGTCCATGGAAGTCACCAACGACTACAAGGGCGGCTATTGGGAAGACCAGGGGTATAATTCGTTTAGTGGGAGCTGATTGAGGCTGTCATTCCGGGGCTCGCGAAGCGAGAACCCGGAATCTCGCGCCACAAACCTCTGGATTCCCGGTTCGCGCTGCGCGCGCCCCGGAAACGACGATTATGCCGACGCCACCTTGCGCTGGCACAGCGCCGCCAACGCCCCCAGCGCCAGCAGCGCCGCCGATACGTTCAACGCGTAACTCAAGCTCCCCAGCGCATCGGTGATCGCGCCGACCACGATCGGCCCCAGCGTCTGGCCGACGCCGAACGAGATCGTCATCGCCGCGATCGCGGTCGGCCACATCTCGGGCGGATAGTTGAAGCGCACGAAGGCGGTGGTCGAGCCGACCACGGCGAAGAACGCGACGCCGAACACCACCGCGGAGACCGCAAGCCACGCCGGCGAATGTCCCAGCATCGGCAAGGCGGCTCCTAACGCGTTGGTGCCGAGAATGATGGCGGTGGCAAGCCCGCCGCGATCGAGCGCCAGCACGCCGCGCCAAACCCATGGCGTGACGAAGGCGCTCAGCCCGATCAGGCTCCAGAATGCGGCCTGTGCCGCGGCCCCGCCGCCGCCGTCGCGCACATAGGCGATCATGAAGGTCATGTAGGCGATGTAGCCGGCGCCGAACAGGAAGTAGCCGGCGAGATAAATCAGCACCGGCAGAATCGCAAACGACGCGTGGCTGCCTTCCGAGAAGCGCGCACCGCTTTCGATCCGGATCAGGAACAGCGGAATCGTCATTGCGACGGACAGCAGCGTCAGTGCCCACCAGACGATCCACCACGAGCCTGGCCCGAAATATTGCAGCGTGAACGGGGCGATCAGCCCCGAGGCGAGAATGCCGATGCCCGGGCCGGCGTAGAACAGGCTCAGCAGGAAATTGGCGCGCTCCGGGCGCGACTGGGCGATGGTCGCAGCCAGCGCGCCGCCGGCGACGAAGCCGGCCGCCGCGCCCAAGCCCAGCACGAGGCGCGCAAGGCTCAGCGCAACGAAATTGCCGGATAGCGCGCAGGTGGCGAGCCCGGCGACGCAGGCCAGGGTTCCCAGGCGGATCGCCGCCGACCAGCCGACCCGCTGGATCAGCCGGGACGCCACCAGCGCGCCAACGAGGTAGCCGACGGCGTTGATGGTGTTCATGAACCCGGCCGCCGAGTAGGACCAGTCGAGGGTCTCCCGCATATCCGGCAGCACCAGTGCATAGGCAAAGCGGCCGATCCCAAGCCCGACCGTCGCCGCCAGCGACAAGGTCAGGATCAGCCGCGCGGGATGCGCGTAGGGCGGCAGGCGGTCAGGGGCGTGCAAGGAGTACTCCGGCCGCGCGAGTGTGGCAGGCTCCATCCGTTTTGCACAGCCGGCTCCCCGGCAATGGTGTCTTGCCAAGCGCGCAACGCCGCTCTAGCACTCCGGCCGAAATTCATCCCCTTCGTCATGCCCGGGCTTGACCCGGGCATCCATCTTTTCAAGAAGGCTGGATTGCCGGGTCAAGCCCGGCAATGACGAGGAAAAACTGAGGATACGACCATGGCGACCCATAAACTGCTGCTGCTCCCCGGCGACGGTATCGGCCCCGAGGTGATGGGCGAGGTGAAGCGGTTGATCGATTGGCTCAATTCGGCCGGCATCGCCAAGTTCGAGACCGATACGGGCCTTGTTGGCGGCGCAGCCTATGACGCGCACAAGGTGTCGATCTCGGAAGGCGACATGGCCAAGGCCAAGGACGCCGACGCCGTGATCTTCGGCGCGGTCGGCGGCCCGAAATGGGATGCCGTGCCCTATGAGGTGCGCCCGGAGGCCGGCCTGCTTCGCCTGCGCAAGGATCTCGCTCTGTTCGCGAACCTCCGTCCCGCCATGTGCTACCCGGCGCTGGCCGATGCATCCAGCCTGAAGCGCGAAGCGGTCGAGGGCCTCGACATCGTCATCGTGCGCGAGCTCACGGGCGGGGTCTATTTCGGCGAGCCCAAGACCATCACCGATCTCGGCAACGGTCAGAAGCGCGCCGTCGATACCCAGGTCTACGACACCTATGAGATCGAGCGCATCGCCCGCGTCGCTTTCGAGCTTGCCAAGAAGCGCAAGAACAAGGTGACGTCGATGGAGAAGCGCAACGTCATGAAGTCGGGCGTGCTCTGGAACGAGGTCGTCACGCAAGTTCACAAGCGCGAATACCCTGACGTCACGCTCGAGCATCAGCTCGCCGATTCCGGCGGCATGATGCTGGTGAAGTGGCCGAAGCAGTTCGACGTCATCGTCACCGATAATCTGTTTGGCGACATGCTGTCCGACATCGCGGCGATGCTGACCGGATCGCTCGGCATGCTGCCCTCGGCCTCGCTCGGCGAGGTCGACGTCAAGAGCAAGAAGCGCAAGGCGCTGTACGAGCCGGTGCACGGCTCCGCCCCCGATATCGCCGGCAAGGGCCTCGCCAATCCCATCGCGATGATCTCGTCCTTCGGCATGGCGCTGCGCTACTCCTTCGACATGGGCGATCTCGCCGACAAGGTCGATGCCGCGATCGCCGCCGTGCTGGCCAGCGGCCTGCGCACCGCCGACATCAAGTCGGAAGGCACCAGAGCCGCCTCGACCACGCAGATGGGCGAAGCGATTTTGAAGGAATTGCAGAAGCTGCATGGGTAGATGCCGTCATTCCGGGATGGTCCGAAGGACCAGAGCCGGAATCTCGAGATTCCGGGTTCGGCTCTTCGAGCCGCCCCGGAATGACGGCCCAAACAAAATGGCCGGGCGTGAGCCCGGCCATTTTGATTCGGTCGACGGTCCGCTTCAGTACAGCGGGAAATTCTGCGGGTAACCGCCGACATCCTGCGGCGGCGAGAGCGGCTGGCGGTCGATCGGACGGTTGAGGTTCTCGCGGGCGAAGGACGGATAGCCCACCGCCGGCGGGAAGGCGTAGTCGCTGAACTTGCGGTCGCCGGGATTGACCTCGGTGCCGCCGTCGAGCCAGGAGCGCTTGCTCACATAGATGCGGGTGCGGCCCTGCTGGTAGACCGCGTTGGGGCCGCTCGGTCCGTAATAGTGTCGGCCGCGCTCGTCATAGCGCTTGGTCTTGGTGTCGGCCGAAGCCGGCGAAGCCAAACCGATCGCAGAGGACATGGCAATGACGACGCCCGCCGCAAGCAAGGTCGCCAATTTGTTCGCCGCAGAGAAATTCAAGCTCATCACGTCCCCTTCAGGCGGCAGGCCGCCAGTCGATTTCACCCCATACTAGCCCGGCCGGGGCAGACGCAACTAGGTCAATTGGGTCACACCAGCTCGGAATAATCGCGCGTGCCGGCAAAAGTTGCATCAATACCAGCCACTTGAGCTTGATGCGGTCTTGAGCGTGATCCGGAAAAGTGTGCAGCGGTTTGATCACGCTCAAACAACAACCTAAAGCGCCCCGCGCAATTGCGCGTTGGCGGCGCCCAGCAGCCAGTCCGGTGATCCCGGGGAATCGCAGGTGCGGCGCTTCAACTCGGCGCGGGCGAACAATTCGGCCAGCCTTGGCTCGTTGCCCGAGGTCAGCAGCGTCAACCGGTTCAGCGTGCAGGCAATCGCCGCGCGCCGGGCGGGCAGGGTGTTGCCCTGGCAGGAGAAGCCGGAGATCTGCAGCGCCGGCTCCTCGCTGCGCTTGAGATAGCCGAGGCAAGCCCGCGTCCCCTCCGCCGCGCCGACCGGCCGGAACAGGGCGACCGGACCGAATTTCGTGTCGATCAGGCCGGCCTGCTCCAGCGTGCTCGTCGTGCTCAATCCCATTTCCACGGCCAGATCCGCAATCGCCGGACGAGCCACGTCGAACTCGCCGCCTTCCCGGTAGATGTCGAGCTCGGCCACGGGCTGGCCGGCCTCGTTTGTCCAGCGCAGCACGTCCCTGCGGCCGCCTTCGGGATGCCGAAGGATGGTGTAAGAGGCTGTTTTCTCTGATGAATCGATCCGGCTGATGGCGAAGGCCGGGTGCGAGCGGTCGGCCACGCTCCAGGCTGGCTTGTCCGCCGGCTCATCGCCCTGCAAGTCGGGCAGCTGGCCGAGCGCCGCGAGGGCGAGGATGGCAAACAGGGCGAGCGCCCCCACATAGGCGATTCAGGCGCGCCAGCGTGCCGACGACCTCATCGGCGAAGGCTGCAAGCGCCAGATGGATCTGGGTGGGGCTAACGGCCGTGCTGGCCTCAGGCGACTGCATCCACGGCCTTCAGGCATGGTCCAACGTTGTCTTGAGGCCGGTTCTCGCATAGAAGCGCTGCTCTTCCTGTTTAAGCGTCAGGTTCAGGAACGGGCTTTTTCATCGGAGAGTGAACGATGGGTTACAAAGTCGCAGTCGTCGGCGCGACCGGCAATGTCGGACGGGAAATGCTCAACATCCTGGACGAGCGCAAATTCCCCGCCGACGAGGTCGTGGCCCTGGCGTCGCGCCGCAGCGTCGGCGTCGAGGTCTCCTATGGCGACCGCACCCTGAAGATCAAAGCGCTCGAGCATTACGACTTCTCCGACGTCGACATCTGCCTGATGTCGGCGGGCGGCTCGGTGTCGAAGGAATGGTCGCCGCAGATCGGCGCCGCCGGCGCGGTCGTGATCGACAATTCCTCGGCGTGGCGCATGGATCCGGACGTGCCGCTGATCGTGCCGGAAGTGAATGCGGCTGCGACCGAAGGCTTCAAGAAGAAGAACATCATCGCCAACCCGAACTGCTCAACCGCGCAGCTCGTCGTCGCGCTCAAGCCGCTGCACGACAAGGCGACCATCAAGCGCGTCGTGGTCTCGACCTATCAATCCGTGTCGGGTGCCGGCAAGGACGCGATGGACGAATTGTTCTCGCAGACCAAGGCCGTCTACACCAATGACGAGCTGGTCGCGAAGAAATTCCCCAAGCGCATCGCATTCAACGTCATCCCCCACATCGACGTCTTCATGGAGGACGGTTACACCAAGGAAGAGTGGAAGATGATGGCGGAGACCAAGAAGATTCTTGATCCCAAGATCAAGCTCTCCGCCACCTGCGTGCGCGTGCCGGTCTTCGTCGGCCACTCCGAGGCCGTCAACATCGAGTTCGAGAACCCGATCAGTGCGGACGAAGCTCGCGAGATCCTGCGCAAGGCGCCGGGCTGCCTCGTCATCGACAAGCAGGAGCCCGGCGGCTACGCCACCCCTTACGAAGCGGCCGGCGAGGACGCCACCTATATCAGCCGCATCCGCGAGGACGCGACGGTGGAGAACGGCCTCGTGCTGTGGTGCGTGTCCGACAATTTGCGCAAGGGCGCCGCGCTGAACGCGATCCAGATCGCGGAAGTCCTGATCAACCGCAAGCTGATCAGCGCGAAGAAGAAGGCGGCGTAAAGTCGAGCTGCCGTAGGGTGGGGCAAAGGCGCGAAGCGCCGTGCCCACCATCTCTCCAGATTGCGACAGAAGTGGTGGGCACGCTCCGCTTTGCCCACCGTACAAGAGTGGTAGCCTACGCCACGCTTTGCGCGCTCCTGAATTCCTTCGCGGCCTTGTCCAGCACGAACAGCGTGCCCTCGGCCACGCCGAAATAGGCGCCGTGGGTCTGCATCTGGCCGCTCTCCACCGCCTTGCGCACGAACGGGAAGGTCATCAGGTTTTCCAGGCTGCGGAACACCGCGGCCTTCTCGATGCGCTCGACGAACTGCGCCATGGTCTCGTGCTCGCGCTGCTCGACCACCTCGCCCGGCTTGATGAACATCTGCATCCATTTGCCGATGAAGTCGCCCGGCGTCAGCGGCTCGCTCTTGTCGATGAAGGCACGGATGCCGCCGCATTGGGCGTGGCCGAGCACCACGATGTGCTTCACCTTCAGCACCGTCACCGCAAATTCCAGCGCCGCCGAGACGCCGTGTGCGTTCTCGTCAGGCTGATAGGTCGGCACCAGGTTGGCGATGTTGCGGACGACGAAGAGTTCGCCCGGCCCGGCATCGAAGATCACCTCGGGGGAGACCCGCGAGTCGCAGCAGCCGATCACCATCGTCTCGGGCGACTGTCCTTTGACAGAGAGTTCGCGATAGCGGTTCTGCTCGGTCGGCAGCCGCTGGGTGGCGAAGGCCTTGTAGCCTTCCAGCAAATGCTTCGGGAATGTCGTCATGCCTATGCCTAATCATAGACCGCAGGGGCGAACAAGCCTTTCGAATAGGCAGGCCAGATGCTATCGGCTTCGGTCAGAGGACTGACGAGGAAGGAACGCTCGCATGACCCGCCCGCGCCGCAGCCATCTGTTCATGCCCGGCTCCAACCCCCGCGCGCTGGAAAAGGCGCGCAATCTTCCCGCCGACGGCCTCATCCTCGACCTCGAGGATTCCGTCGCCCCCGAGGCCAAGGCGGTGGCGCGCGACGGCATCGCCGCCGCGATCGCCGCCAAGGGTTTTGGCAAACGCGAGGTCCTGATCCGGACCAACGGCCTCGACACGCCCTGGTGGGCCGGTGACGTCGCGATGGCTGCTAAGGCGTCCCCGGACGGCATCCTGGTTCCAAAAGTTTCAAGCATCGAAGATCTCGATACGATCGGCCGGAAGCTGGCCGAGCTTGGCGCTGCGTCGACCGTGAAGGTCTGGGCCATGATCGAGACCGCGCGCGCCGTGCTCCATGCCGAGGAACTGGCCGCCGCCGGCCGCGATCCGTCGAGCCGCCTCGCAGGCTTCGTGTTCGGCCCGAACGACATTTCGCGCGAGACCCGCATCAGGATGCTGCCGGGCCGTGCCGCGATGATCCCGATGATCACCCATTGTATCCTGGCGACGCGCGCCCACGGCCTCGAAATCCTCGACGGCCCCTATAGCGACATCGCCAATGCCGACGGCTTTGCCACCGAATGCGCGCAAGGCCGCGATCTCGGCTTCGACGGCAAGACGCTGATCCATCCCTCGCAGATCGATGCCTGCAACGCGATCTTCACCCCGCCCGAAGAGGAAGTCGCGCGGGCGCGAAAAATCATCGCGGCGTTCGAATTGCCGGAGAACGTCTCGCGCGGCGCGATCCGGCTCGACGGCGCGATGGTGGAGCGCCTGCACGCGGACATGGCGCGGCGCACGATCGAGATCGCAGACGCAATCGCGGCGATGGGGAAGGGCTGAGCCATGGGCGCAGCCCGCTGCGTCCTCCTCGATCTCGACGGAACGCTGGTCGATTCCCAGCCGGGCATTGCCGCGAGCTGCCTGGCTGCGTTGCGTGCGCTCGGACATGAGCCCGGCGACACCCTCGATATCAAGCGCTTCATCGGACCGCCGCTTGAAGACATATTACGGGCGTTGCTCGCCGCCTACGGTGATGACCGCATCGAGTTAGCCGTAGCGGCCTATCGCCAGCATTACGGCGACAGTGGCCTGCTCGGAAGCGAGCTCTATCCCGGAATCAACTGGGCGCTTGAGGAGATGCGAAGCGCTGGATTGCGAATCTATCTCGCGACATCGAAGCGCGAAATCTTCGCGCGGCGGATCCTGGAGAATCTGAACTTAGCGACGCATTTCGACGGCATTCATGGCTCAGTTCCCGGCGGCGTGCTGGATCACAAGCCTGAGCTGCTCGCCCATATCCTATCCAAGCACGATATCTCTGCATCGCACAGCCTCATGGTCGGCGACCGCCGCCACGACATCAATGGCGCTCACGCGGTCAAGATACGCGGCCTCGGCGTGCTCTGGGGATATGGCACTCGGGATGAGCTGGAAACAGCCGGCGCGGATCAACTGGTAGAGTGGCCCGCGGATCTTGCGCGCGCGGTTTTATCGACGCTGAACCGATAGGCTCCGGTGCAAGCTGCCTCGGCGCGGCGCCAGATCGGCGCGGTCAAGCGACTCCAGCGTCGAAGCGTTGGCGCAATAACCGTGGCAATTTGCGCCGGTGCGTCGGCATGTTCGCAACCGGGCATGATGCTCCTCAGCAAGCGCTCGAGTGCACGGGCATCTATCCTCAGCACCAACTGGCGACAGCCGCCGCGAAGTCGACGTTCCTGTGATTTAGGTCACACAATCCGGCTGGTTGCCCCGTTAAATTTGCGCCGTTTAAATACGGCTTCCATCCTTTCGATATGGCGAGTGGGGTTCTTATGCTCCGCAAATTATTTTATTGCTTTGTCATTCTTGCCCTCGCTGGCCCGGCAGCGGCTGTCGATCGCGTCAAGGACGACACGAGCCCTGCCATTGCAGCCGCCTCGGAGGCGATCCGGCGAGATCCCAAGGATGCGAACGCCTACTACAACCGGGGCAACGCTTACAGCGCTAATGGCAACAATGATCGTGCCATAGCGGACTACACGGCAACGCTCCGTCTCGATCCGACGCATGCGCACGCGTACTACAATCGCGGCAACGCTTATAGCATCAAAGGCGACACGGAGCGTGCGATCGCGGACTACACGGCGACAATCCGGCTCGATCCGGCCTATGCGAACGCGTACTACAATCGAGGCAATGCCTACAGCAACAAAGGCAACACCGACCGCGCAATTGCTGACTATAGCGAAGCGGTTCGCCTGCAGCCCACCAATGCAAACGCCTATTTCAACCGCGGGAATGCATACGGCAGCAAGGGCGACACGGACCGCGCCATTGCAGATTACACAGAAGCGATACGCGTGGATCCCACGTACGCGAACGCGTATGTCAACCGCGGACTGGCCTACGAGAAGCGCGGAGATTTCGCCAAAGCAAGGACCGACTTCAATGCCACGCTCGGATTGAGCCATGGCGCCACAAGATGGGCCCAGGACAAGGCTCGCGAGCGGCTTGCTGTCCTGCCTTCGCCGCGGCCAGCAACGATATTGGTCGAGAAACCCAGTGTGGCGCCGGCTGTGGTGGCGTCCGGGGCTGCGAACGGCGATCGCCGCATCGCTCTCGTGATCGGCAATTCGGCTTATGAAAACGTCGCCGCGCTAGCGAACCCCGTGCGGGATGCAAGCCTCGTCGCCGACGTGCTGAAGCTCACTGGGTTCGAAGCAGTTACCCTGCTGACCAATCTCCGCAAGGATGCGCTGGTGAATGCCCTGCGCGAATTCGCAGCACGTGCGGAAACGGCGGATTGGGCCGTCGTGTATTATGCCGGGCACGGCATGGAGGTCGGCGGCGTCAACTATCTCATTCCGACGGATGCCAAGATTGCCGCGGATCGCGAAATCGGATTTGAAGCCGTTCCGGTTGATCAGGTTCTCAATGCGGCGGAGCGCGCCAAAAAGCTGCGCCTCGTCATTCTCGATGCCTGCCGCGACAACCCATTCGCAAACCAGATGAAGCGGACGATGACGGTGGCGTCGCGTTCGGTATCGCGAGGTTTGGCCCCGATCGAGCCAGAGGCGGGAACGCTGGTGGTCTACGCCGCCAAGGAGGGCGAGACCGCACTTGACGGTGACGGGATCAATAGTCCGTTCGCGGCTGCCTTCGTCAAGAACGTTCCAACGCCGGGCCTCGAAGTCCGCAGGCTCTTCGATTTCGTTCGCGACGATGTCATGGAAGCGACCGGTCGTCGGCAAAAACCCTTCAGTTACGGCTCGATCTCCGGCCGACAGGACTTCTATTTCGTGGCTGCTAAATGATCTTCAAACGAAGGGCAATCTCAGTGCCCAACGCGGACTTGCTTGCGGGAGAGCCGCCTTTGGAGCGCACTTTCTACGCGGCCGCTATCCGAACCGCTCCGCCGCCCAGGCATACAGGCTGCCCGGAATCGGCTTTTCGCCGCCACGGCCCTTGGGCGAGATGTGCAGGCCGATGATCTCGGGATTGGTGACGAGGCCGAGATAGCTCGATGGATCGAAGAACAGTTTTGGCTCGGCATGCACGGCGTAGAACGATTGCTTGGGTAGCGCGTAAGCGAGCTCGCCGGTGCGACGCGCGAGCGCGGTCAGTGCCGCCGGTCCGTAGATCGCCACGCGAATGTCCGAGAGACGGTTCGAGCCGCCGCGGAGGCGGCGCATCGCGAAGGTGACGCGGTGGCGCACGGACAGCCAGTTCGGCGTCAGTTCCTCCTGCTCCATCAGCTCCTCGAAGGCCGCGACGATGCCGTGCCCGGCCGGCAGGTAGATCACGGAATTGCCGAGTTGGCGCGGCCGCTCCCAGGCGAAATAGGGTTTTGCCGGATCGATCTCGACGGGCTTCAGCAGCAGCACGTCGGCATCGAGCCAGAGGCCGAGGCCCTTCGCCATCAGCTTCATGCGGAAGAAGTCGCTGAACTGCAGCGTGGTCCAGTCGCGCCAGCTGCCGTCCGGCTGCGGCGGCCGCAATCGTTCGGAGAAGGCGTGCGGCAGGATCGCTTCGGCATCCGCATTCGCGATGCCTGCAGGCAGGCCCGGAATGGTGTCGAAGCTATAGACCGTGACCTTGTGGCCGGCAGCCAGCTGCGAGCGCAGACAGGTCTGGCGCAGGGCGTCCATCGGACCATGCCAGAAGGTGACGATGTCGGGCAGCATGCGCGAGCTATAAGGATAGTCAGAGCAAAGAAAAAGCCCCGGCGCGGTCAGCACCGGGGCTCGAACCAGAAAAGCGATCTCAGGCCCAGGCGCGTTCGCGCTTGAGCTTCTCCTCATAGCTGTCGATCGAGGCCTTCTTTTCCATCGTCAGGCCGATGTCGTCGAGGCCGTTGATCAGGCAGTGCTTGCGGAACGGATCGATCTCGAATTTGACCTTGCCGCCGTCGGGACCGCGGATTTCCTGGTTGGGCAGGTCGATCGTCAGCGTCGCGTTGGCGCCGCGCTCAGCGTCGTCGAACAGCTTGTCGAGATCTTCCTGCGAGACGCGGATCGGCAGAATGCCGTTCTTGAAGCAGTTGTTGTAGAAGATGTCGCCGAACGAGGTCGAGATCACGCAGCGGATGCCGAAGTCGAGCAGCGCCCAGGGCGCGTGCTCGCGGCTCGACCCGCAGCCGAAATTGTCGCCGGCCACCAGCACCTTGGCGTTGCGATAGGCCGGCTGGTTCAGCACGAAATCGGGATTCTCGCTGCCGTCGTCCTTGTAGCGCTGCTCGGAGAAGAGCCCCTTGCCAAGGCCGGTGCGCTTGATGGTCTTGAGGTACTGCTTCGGAATGATCATGTCGGTGTCGACATTGATGATCTTCAGCGGCGCCGCGACGCCTTCCAGCGTGGTGAACTTGTCCATGGTTGCGCTTCCCGGATGGGTCTAGGGGAACAGGTGTTTATCGCGATCGGGCTGGAAATCCTAGGCCGAATTCGGCAGATCTCGTCTGCTGGCGGGTTTGAGGCTGGACTGGTGCGGCATCGGGATTGCACCTCTCCCGCTTGCGGGGGGAGGTCGACGCGCGCACCGCGGCGGGTGGGGGCTCTCTCCTCTAGGGGACTTTCCCGCTGTGGAGACACCCTCTCCCCAGCCCTCCCCCGCAAGCGGGCGAGGGAGCGCACCGTCTTTGTGCGGCCCTCAATCCGCCTTCGCCTCAATCGCGGCCATATCGTCGTCCGACAGACCGAAATGGTGGCCGATCTCGTGGATCAGGACGTGGCGGACGATGTGGCCGAGGGTCTCGTCGTGCTCGGCCCAATAGTCCAGGATCGGTCGACGGTAGAGCCAGACCATGTTGGGCAGCCGCGCCACGTCGCCGAAACTCTGCTGCGGCAGGCCGATGCCCTGGAACAGGCCGAGCAGGTCGAACTCGCTCTCGCATTGCATCTCGTCCAGCACCTCATCGGTCGGGAAGTCGTCGACGCGGATGATGACGCCCTCGCAGAGCTTGCGAAACTCCGCCGGCAGGCGCTCGAAGATGTCGTGCGCCGTCGCTTCCATCTCGGCCAGTGAGGGCGCTTTCAATTCCGTCCACATGGGGTTCTCTTACCGCGGGTTCCGCGGCGATGCATCTGGCTTTATAAGCCCGGCGAGGTTGACGAGCGCCGCCAAAACGGGGAGCGTGGGACCTCGAATGGGACGTTTCAAGTGGGCGGAAAAATGCGAGCGAAAACAGCGCTGACGCTACTGTGCATGGGGTTGTTTTCGCAGTTTTGCGTTGGCGCCGAGGCGCAGACCGCCCCCGAGATCCGTCTCGCCCAGGCCGCCTCGCCGGACGACGTTCCCCCGCCGCGCAAGCGGGCCCCGGCACGCCTGCGCGTCACGCCCTATTACAGCCCGGACGGTGTCTATCCGCGCTACAATCCGGGCCCCGACGCAGTCCGCGTGTGCAACGCCACCTATGTGCAGGAGTACCGCCCGAGCGGCACGGTGATCGTGCCGCGTGTGAGCTGTTACTGGCGCCGGGGCTGATGCCAGGTTCACTGCCCGCGCCAACGAACGGTGGCCTCGTGGGGGTCGTCATGGCGAGATGGATTGCATTAGCCGTTGCCGTCGCGCTTGCCGCCGGTCTGCCGCGCGCTTCCACTGCGCGAAGGGTGCCGGAGGCCGCGGCCGGGATCGCGGTTTTCGATGTGCGACGACACGCGCGAACCCATGACATGGTGCGGCCGGCTGCGCGCCATGATCCACGCTATTACGCGCGGCCGGTCCACTACCGTCCCTATCCCTACGCGGTGCCTGCTCCCTTCGTGTTCGGCTACGGGCCGTGGTGGTGACGCGTTAGCGGTCTGGCGCAAATCCCTTGACCAGAAGTACCGTCGCCTGCGCACCCGCTTTGCGGTCGCGCGAGATTTCCTCGTAGTCTGGTGCGTTCGAGAAGGCGAGGAACGCAGCCTCATCCGGGAATGACATCATGACAATCTTGTCATGCGGCCATGCGCCTTCGAGCACGCGCGGATGTTCGTCCGCGGCGAGCAGCTTTCCGCCATACTTCTTGAACACGTCGAAGATGCGCGCCTGATAACGGTCATAGGCCGCGCGGTCTGTCATCTTCAATTGCGCAATCGCGTAGACAGTCATTTCCAAAAAACTCCTTCCGTCGCGGCACTGCGTCGCATCGCGAAGCCCAGCGTCGTTCATTCATGGGGCGTTCACATCGGTCTCCTCAGTCTAATCCAGGGAGCGACCGCAATTGAACAGCGTTTGGCGCGGCCAAGACGTCGCGCCGCAACTGCGCTGTCCAGATTTAGGGAGGATTCTATGCTGAGGACATCAGGTCTCAAGGCAAGCCCGATGCGCTTGCTCGGAATTGCGGCCGCCACGGCGCTGATGCTGTCGGCCGGCACCGCGCGTCGCGCTGAAGCACTCACGTTGATCAATCCGGCCACGTCGCCCGCGACGAAGGCTGCAGCCGACGATCTCGTCACGCAGGTTAGCCACGGCGGCGGGCACGGCGGACATGGTGGCGGCTTTCACGGCGGAGGCTTCCGCGGTGGCGGCTTCCATGGCGGCGGAGGACATATCGGCGGCTTCCGCGGCGGTGGATTTCGTGGCGGCCATATCGGCGCCTTCCGCGCCGCGCCGGCCTTTCACAGCCATATCGGCGGCTATCGCTATGGCGGCGTTCGCTACGGCGGCTATGGCGGCTATCACCGTCACTGGGGCTATCACCGCCCCTATTACGGCTACCGTCACTTCCACCGGCGCTATTATTATGGCGGCTATTATCCCTACTACCATTATCCGCGCCGCTGCCGGATCATCTGGACCTATTACGGCCCGCGCCGCGTTTGCCGCTGGCCCCGCTGGCACTATCCGTACCGGTATTGGTGATGTGAGTTAGCACCGTCATTCCGGGGCGATGCGAAGCATCGAACCCGGAATCTCGAGATTCCGGGTCTGGCGCTTCCGCGCCACCCCGGAATGACAGCGTGGCCTACAGCCAATCCTTCAGCTTCCACGACGCGGATTTCCACCGCCGCAAATTCTCAAGCTTCCATTGCCTGAACATCGCCGGCGGCCAGCGGCTGAGCTTCGAGGTTTCCTCGACCTCGGGCTTGGCAACGATGCGCAGCGGCGTTGCGCGCCGGCGGTGCTGGCGCGTGGCCTCGCTGATCAAATCGACATATTCCGGCTTGTCGGCCATGGCTTGCGTCCTCGCGAAATCCGCGAGGACGCAATGTCGGCGCTGCCGATTAAGGGCAGCTTGCCGCGATCGCTATAATTGCAGGGAGCAGCTCAGCGCCAGTCCCTGACGTCGACGAAGTGACCCGCGATCGCCGCCGCTGCCGCCATCGCCGGCGACACCAGATGGGTGCGGCCCTTGAAGCCCTGACGGCCTTCGAAGTTGCGGTTCGAGGTCGAGGCGCAGCGCTCTTCCGGCTTCAGCTTGTCCGGGTTCATGGCGAGGCACATCGAGCAGCCCGGCTCGCGCCACTCGAAGCCGGCCTTGATGAAGATCTTGTCGAGACCTTCAGCTTCGGCCTGCTCCTTCACGATGCCCGAGCCCGGCACCACCATCGCATTGACGTGGCCAGAGACCTGCTTGCCTTCCGCGATCTTGGCGGCGGCGCGCAAATCCTCGATCCGGCCATTGGTGCAGGAGCCGATGAAGACGCGGTCGAGCTTGATGTCGGTGATCTTCGTTCCCGCCGTCAGGCCCATATACTTGAGCGCACGATGCTTGGAGATGCGCTTGGCCTCGTCCTCGATCTTGTCGGGGTCGGGCACGATGCCGGTCACCGAGATGACGTCCTCCGGGCTCGTGCCCCAGGTCACGATCGGCGGCAGCTTTGCGGCGTCGAGCCGCAGCTCGTGGTCGAAATGCGCGCCTTCGTCGGAACGCAGTGTCTCCCAATAGCGCATTGCCGCGTCCCAGGCCGCGCCCTTCGGCGCCTTCGGCCGGTCGCGCAGGAAGTCGTAGGCCTTCTGGTCGGGTGCGACGAGACCGGCGCGGGCGCCGCCTTCAATCGACATGTTGCAGACCGTCATGCGGCCTTCCATGCTGAGCGCGCGGATCGCTTCGCCCGCATATTCCAGCACGTAGCCGGTGCCGCCGGCGGTGCCGATCTCACCGATGATGGCCAGGATGATGTCCTTGCCCGTCACGCCGTCAGGCAATTTGCCATCGACGGTGACGCGCATGTTCTTCGCTTTTTTCTGGATCAGCGTCTGCGTCGCCAGCACGTGCTCGACCTCGCTCGTGCCGATGCCATGCGCGAGCGCGCCGAACGCGCCGTGCGTCGAGGTGTGGCTGTCACCGCAGACGATGGTGGTGCCGGGCAGCGTAAAGCCCTGCTCGGGGCCGATGACGTGAACGATGCCCTGGCGCTTATCGAACTCGTTGTAATATTCGATGCCGAATTCCTTGGCGTTCTCAGCCAGCGCCTTGATCTGCTCGATGCTTTCCGGGTCCGGGTTCGGCTTGGTGCGGTCGGTGGTCGGCACGTTGTGATCGACGACGGCGAGCGTCTTCTCGGGCGCGTGCACCTTGCGACCCGTGGCGCGCAGGCCTTCGAACGCCTGCGGCGAGGTCACCTCGTGCACCAGGTGGCGATCGATATAGAGCAGGCAGGTGCCGTCCTCGGCTTCGTGCACCAGATGGTCGTTCCAGATCTTGTCGTACAATGTGGTCGGCTTGGACATGAGCGTCAGCTCCGAAGGAATGCTGTGTAAGCGGATAGGCGCACTTGGCGCGTGGGCAACAAAATCGTCGGCGCAGCTTTTAAGCTGCGCGCGTAAGCTCTGACGTTGCCGAGGTCGCGAAGCGTCCGAAGAACCGGCCAGGCAGCCGCGAGCGATCGTCGATGACGATGCGCTTGACGGGGGCGAGGCTGGTCAGATCTGGAAACATTCTAGAGATATATAGCACGCGGAAGTTAAAGCGCGAGAGCTTAGCGGCGTCGTCATTGCGACCGCAGCGAAGCAATCCAGAAATGCGTCCGCGGAGACAGTCTGGATTGCTTCGTCGCAAGGGCTCCTCGCAATGACAGCGCGGGGAAACAAAAAAAGCGCGGAGCCGAGCCCCGCGCTTTTCGAAACTTGCCTGGTGGCGAAGCTTACTCGCCGACGGCAGCCGCGCGGTCCTGCTTCTCGACGATGCGGGCCGACTTGCCGCGAAGGTTGCGGAGGTAATAGAGCTTGGCGCGGCGCACCTTGCCGCGGCGCACCACCTTGATCGAGTCGATCATCGGCGACATCACCGGGAACACACGCTCCACGCCCTCGCCATAGGAGATCTTGCGCACGGTGAAGCTCTCGTTGAGGCCACCGCCGGAACGGCCGATGCAGACGCCTTCATAGGCCTGCACGCGGGTGCGGTCGCCTTCGACGACCTTCACGTTGACGATCACCGTGTCGCCGGGGCCGAATTCCGGGATGTCCTTGCCGGCGGACAGCTTGTCGAATTGCTCTTGTTCGAGCTGCTTGATCAGGTTCATGGGTAAATCTCCATCGGCGCGCCCAGCCTTTTCAACGGGGGCTGCGCGAAATTCGTCTATCCAGCCATTGCGGATGTGGCCGCTCCTATAAGGCAAGCCGGAGCGTTTGTCACCCGTCCGTCTTGTTTTTTGGCGTTTTTTGGCGCCCGGCCCGATTCGGGGCCTTGCTCGGGATCTGGGCCCACAAATCCGGCCGCCGGGCCGCCGTCAACGCCTCGGATTGCGCCCGCCGCCAAGCCGCGACCTTGGCGTGGTCGCCGGAGGTCAGGATCTCCGGGATCGGAGCCCCTTCGAACAGCTGCGGGCGGGTGTATTGCGGGTATTCGAGCAGGCCGTCCGAAAAGCTTTCCTCGGTTCCCGAGGTCTCCTTGCCCATCACCCCCGGCAGCAGCCGGACGCAGGCGTCAATCACGGCTAACGCGGCGATTTCGCCCCCGGACAGCACGTAATCGCCGATCGAGACCTCCTCCAGGCCTCTCCCGTCGATTACCCGCTGGTCCACCCCCTCGAACCGTCCGCAGACGATGAGAGGGCCGGGACCCCTGGCCAGTTCCACAACGCGGGCCTGGGTCAATGGCCGACCGCGCGGGCTCATCAGCAGACGGGGCCGATCCGGGCTGATTTCAGCGGCATCGATGGCGGCGGCCAGGACATCCGCCCGCAGCACCATGCCCGGCCCGCCGCCGGCCGGGGTGTCGTCGACGCTGCGGTGACGGTCGGTGGCGGAGGCCCGGATGTCCCGCGCCTCGAGTTGCCAAAGCCCGCCCGCCAGCGCCCGGCCGGCCAGGCTCACGCCGAGCGGCCCGGGAAACATGTCCGGAAACAGCGTCAGCACCGTCGCGCGCCAGGGTGAGGGGGTGGTCATTGCATCTCAATTACCTTCGCCGGGACGACTAGCGGTAGGGTCCTCGCCCTGAATCTCCTGCGGCAGGGCGATGACCACACGCCCGCCGGCGATATCGACCTCAGGCACCACCGCGTTGGAGAACGGCAGCAGCAGCGTCGTGCCCATGAGCGGAGCGATCTCGATGATGTCGCCGGCGCCGAAATTATGGATCGCGAGCACGCGGCCGAGCGCCTCGCCGCCCGTGGTGACGGCGGCGAGCCCGATCAGGTCGGTGTGGTAATATTCGTCCGCGTCGGTCGCGGGCAGCTTGTCGCGCGGGACGTAGAGCTCGATGCCGTTGAGCCGTTCGGCCTCATCGCGGGTCGTGACCCCCGTGAACGTCGCGACGAGATGATCTTTGGCCTCGCGCGCCGTTGCGACCTCAAACTGGCGCTTGCCGTCCTTGGACAGCAGCGGACCGTAGCGCCTGATAGCAAAGGGATCTTCGGTGAAGGTCCACAATTTGACCGCACCGCGCACCCCGTGCGCGGCGCCGATCCGCGCGACGCAGACCAGCGCCGGCATGGTCTGGCCTTAACCCTTCGCGGCGGCTTCGGCCTGCGCCTTGCGCTCCTTGCGCGGCACGGCCTTCTGCGGGTTGTTGCGCGCTTCGCGCTTCTTGACGCCGGCGGCGTCGAGGAAGCGAGACACGCGGTCCGACGGCTGCGCGCCCTTGGCGACCCAGGCCTTCACCTTCTCCATGTCGAGCTTGAGGCGGGCCTCGTTGTCCTTCGGCAGCAGCGGGTTGAAATAACCGAGACGCTCGATGAAGCGGCCATCGCGCGGAAAGCGCGAATCGGCGACGACGACATGATAGACGGGACGCTTCTTGGTGCCTGCACGGGCGAGGCGGATAACGACGGACATCAAGTTCTCCTTCAAAGTACAGTCTGTTGGGTTGATTGGTATTCCGCGTTGCGCGGGACGCTTGCGATCCCGTGCGACGAATTCCTCATTTCTTCTTGCCCGGGAAATCGCCGAGGCCCGGCAGCATCGGCTTGCCGCTGAGCCCAGTCAGTCCGGGAACGTTGGGCAGGCCGGTGCGAAGACCAGCCGGCAAATCCTTCGGCAGGCTCGGCAGGCCCTGTCCGCCGCCGCTCTGCATCTTCTCCTGAAGAGCCTTCATCTCTTCCGGAGACGGCATCTTCATGCCGCCGCCAAAGCCCATGGCCTGCGCGATGCCGGCGAGCGGGCCGCGCTTGCCCGAGCCCATGGCCTTCATCACGTCGGCCATGTTCCGGTGCATCTTCAGGAGCTTGTTCACGTGCTCGACGCTCTGGCCGCTCCCTGCAGCGATGCGCTTCTTGCGGCTCGCTTTCAGGACGTCGGGGTGACGGCGCTCCTCGCGCGTCATGGAATCGATGATCGCGACCTGGCGCTTCAGGATCTTGTCGTCGATGCCGGCGGCCGCGATCTGGTTCTTCATCTTGGAGATGCCGGGCATCATGCCCATTAGCCCGCTGATGCCGCCCATGTTGGACATCTGCAACAGCTGCTCGCGCATGTCGTTGAGGTCGAACTGACCCTTGCGCATGCGCTCGGCGGTGCGCGCGGCCTTCTCGGCGTCGATGTTGGCGGCGGCGCGCTCGACCAGCGAGACGACGTCGCCCATGCCGAGGATGCGGCCGGCGATACGATCAGGATGGAAATCCTCCAGCGCATCGGTCTTTTCGCCGGTGCCGATCAGCTTGATCGGCTTGCCGGTGACGGCGCGCATCGACAGCGCGGCGCCACCGCGGCCGTCGCCGTCGACGCGGGTCAGCACGATACCGGTGAGGCCGACGCGCTGATCGAACGAGCGCGCGAGATTCACGGCGTCCTGGCCCGTGAGGCTGTCGGCGACCAGCAGCACTTCATGCGGATTGGCCGCGGCTTTGATCGCGGCCGCCTCCGCCATCATCTCTTCGTCGAGCGTGGTGCGGCCGGCGGTATCGAGCAGCACGATGTCGTAGCCGCCGAGCTTGCCGGCCTCCAGCGCGCGCTTCGCGATCTGCGGCGGCTGCTGGCCTGCGACGATGGGGAGCGTTGGAATGTCGAGATCGCGGCCGAGCACGGCCAGTTGCTCCATCGCCGCCGGGCGATAGACGTCGAGCGAAGCCATCAGCACCTTGCGCTTGTCGCGCTGGACCAGGCGGCGGGCGAGCTTGGCGGTGGTGGTGGTCTTACCGGAGCCTTGCAGGCCGACCATCATGATCGGCACCGGCGGCACGGAATTGACGTCGATGGTCTGGCTTTCGGCGCCGAGCGTGTTGATCAGCTCGTCATGGACGATCTTGACCACCATCTGGCCTGGTGTGACCGACTTGACGACGGTAGCGCCGATCGCCTGCTCACGGACGCGTTCGGTGAAGCTGCGCACCACCTCCAACGCGACATCGGCCTCCAGCAGCGCGCGGCGCACCTCGCGCATCGCGGCGTCGACGTCCTTTTCGGTCAGCGCCCCGCGCCCCGTCAGACGATCGAGGATGCCGCCAAGCCGTTCCGACAGATTGTCGAACAATGCACTTGTCCTGTTGCTGCGCCGTGAGGGGGCGCTTCGTTATTCCCGTGTCATGCCCGCGAAGGCGGGGCATGACCTCTTCCTTGGACAGACGATCTTCCAAACACCTTTGCGCCCGAGGGCGCACAGCGCTGTCGGGCGTTGACCTCCGGCCTCCAGGGCCAGTCGGCGGGTCGAAAAGAAAGCCTTTCCGAGAAAGTGGCGGGGTTAAACGCCGCTCACGCCCAAAAGTCAAGGAAAGTTAGGGTGCCGCGGCGCCTTTGCCAGGACAAGGTCCTGAAATTTAGTGCCCTTTTGCCGGGTGGTTCCATTTCCTAGGGCTGCCCATATAGAAGGCCATGACTGACCTCCGCTATCATCCCTGAGCCGCCGTGCCGATCACCCGCCGTCGCCTGTGCGGACTGCTTGCCGGGGCCGGCGCGCTCGTCGCAATTCCGTCCCTTTGGATGTCTCGCATGAAAACCTATGATGGTCCGGCCTCCGACCATTTCAACGGTCTGCACTTCTTCGATCCCGACGGCGCGCCGCCGAAATCGCTTCGAGAGGTGCTGCGCTGGCAATTCGGCGGCAAGCGGCAGCGCGCGGAATGGCCGGATTGGGCCCCCAGCCCCCATGCCGACACCCCGCCGGCGCGGGTCGACGGCGACAAGGTGCGGCTCTCCTTCGTCGGCCACGCCAGCTGGCTGATCCAGACCGGCGGCCTCAACATCCTGGTCGATCCCGTCTGGTCGATGCGGGTCTCGCCGGTCGCCTGGGCCGGGCCGAAGCGGCACAACGATCCCGGCATTGCCTTCGAACGTTTGCCCAAGATCGACGTCGTGCTGGTCTCGCACGGCCACTACGATCACCTGGACATCTCGACGCTATCGCGGCTCGCCAAGAACTTTGCGCCGCGCGTCGTCACCCCGCTCGGCAACGACGTGACGATTCGAAGCTGGGATCCCACGATCAAGGTGGAGGCGTTCGACTGGCACGACCGCGTCGAGCTCGGTGGCGGCATCGCCGTGCATCTGGTTCCGACCCGGCACTGGACGGCGCGCGGTGTGTTCGATCGCAACAAGGCGCTATGGGCGAGCTTCGTGCTGGAGACGCCGGCCGGCAAGATCTACGTCGTCTGCGATTCCGGCTATGGCGAGGGCAGGCATTTCCGCCGCGTCGCGGAGAAGCATGGGCCGCTGCGGCTTGCGATCCTTCCCATCGGTGCCTACGAGCCGCGCTGGTTCATGCGTGACCAGCACATGAATCCGGAAGATGCCGTGAAGGCGCTCGCGGATTGCGGCGCGCAGGAAGCGCTCGGGCATCATCACGGCACGTTCCAGCTGACGGATGAGGCAATCGATGCGCCGGCAAAGGCGCTGGTCGAAGCGCTGGATGCTGCGAAGATTCCGCAAGAGCGGTTCGTGGCGATGCTGCCGGGACAGGTGGTGGAGATTTAGCGTGCCGGCAAACTGCTCGTGCCCCGGAGGTGCATCCGGGACACCAGTCATTGCTCTTTCGGCTTGATCGCCCAGCTCACATTCACCGTCACCGTCAGCGTCTCCTCGCCGGGCGCGACGGCTGCGGGTGCAGCCATCGGAGCCGCAGCGACGCGGCCTTTGAACAGCGGCACCGGGCCGCCACCCTCGGTGACGCTGAGCGGCGCCCCTAGCGTGACGCCGGTGGCTTTGGCGTAAATCTCCGCCTTGCGGCGGGCATCAGCGACTGCCTGCTCGCGCGCATCATCGAGCAGTTTCGAGGCCTGCGTCACCTCGAAGGAGATATTGCCGATGTCGTTGGCGCCGGCGCTGACCAGCGTGTCGATGATGCCTGCGACTTTGGTCACGTCGCGAATTTTCACGGTGACACGGTTGGAGGCGCGGAAGCCGACCACGGGCGAGGCGCCGGTGGATTTGTTCTGGCCGTATTGCGGCTGGAGCGACAGGCGCGAGGTCTGATAATCCTTCTCGGCAATCCCGGCGCCCTTCAGCGCCAGCAGCACCTTGCCCATCGCGGCGTTGTTGGCATCGGAGGCTTCCTTCGCCGTTTTGGCATCGTTGGCGACCCCGGCGTCGATCTGCGCGAGATCGGGGGCGGCGGAAATCGTGGCTTCGCCGCTCACCGAAATGGCTGACGGAAAATCGTCGGCGCGGGCGGGGGCCGCCAGCAGCGTTGCGGCGAAAACGGCGGCGAGTGGAGCAAAAAGGACGGCAAGCTTTTTCATCATTCTCACTTCAGCGGCACGAAAACGTTGATCACGAGCTTGTCCTCGGCCGTCTTCAGGGGATCGGTGAGGTACTCCTCGATGAAGGTATCCTTGGCTTCCAGCCTCTTGTCGTCGAGGTGATTGGTGATCGCCTCATAGGTGTTGTCCATGTTGTCGTAGGAGCCGCGATGGACGAATTTAAGCGCCTTGCCCTCCGGCGATTTGCCGATGCTCATGTCCTTGGGCAGGTTCTTCGGATCCTGCTCGACCGGGATCTCGGCGAGGAAGGTGAAGCCGGTGTCGTCGGTGGAGGTGTAGACGATCATCGAATTGCCGGCATGCTTGATGCCCTGCTTGTCCAGGAGCGTGTTCAGCGCCTTGAAGGCGTCGATCAGGGTGTCGAAGGCCGAGTCCCAATTGGCAGTGCCCTTGACCATCACGACCTTCTTGGGCTCGAGCACGGTCTCGAGGCCAAACGGATCGGCAGTCTGTACCGGGGCGGGGGTGGCGGCCGCCGCCCGCGGCGGCCGGGCTGGGTGAGGCGCTGGCTGCGGGCGAGGGCGTCGCAGCAGGGGCGGGTAAGGCGCTCGCCGCCGGCGCGGGCGTTGCCATCGGCGCAGGCGAAGCACTCGCGGCAGGCGCCGGCGAGGCCGGCGAGGGGCTTACTGACGCGGCGGGCGCCGGGCTCGGACTTTGTGCCCGAGCGGCAGACAGACCAAACGACATGGCCGCCGGGATCAGCGCGGCCAGAGCGAGACGACGAAACCTAATCATTCTATTCTCCCCAAGAACTTGGGCACCAAGACCTTGGGCTCCAAGACCTTGCCCACCAAGGCCTAAATCCCGCTTTGCGCCCGGCCGCGCCTCCCGGTTCGCGCGAATGGCGCCGTTCTAACACGCGGGCGCCGAATTCGTCCCATGACAGATGCGTCATGGGCGGCGTCGCGGGCCGCGGCCCGGGCGCTCCGCAGTAAACCGCTGGCCAAGCCGGCAAGGATCGCCATATAAGACGGGCGAAATTCGGGAATTTTCATGAGCGCGCTGGCCAACCACGCATTTGCCAAGATGAACGGCATCGGCAACGAGATCGTCGTTGTCGACATGCGCGATTCCACAGCAAAGGTCACGCCGGACGACGCGCGGGCGGTGGCGTCCGCAAATGGCGGCGTGGCTTACGACCAGCTCATGGTGCTGCAGAAGCCGCGGCTGGACGGCACTGAGGCCTTTATCCGCATCTACAACAATGACGGCTCCGAAGCCGGTGCCTGTGGCAACGGCATGCGCTGCGTCGTGCGCCGCATTTTCGAGAAGAGCGGACAGACCACGGCGACGTTCGAGACGGCTGCGGGCCTGCTCAATTGCTGGCAGGGCCCGACGCCCGACCTCTATACCGTCGACATGGGCGCGCCGAAGTTCGGCTGGCAGGACATTCCGCTGGCGGAAGAGTTTCGCGACACCCGCTACATCGAATTGCAGATCGGGCCGATCGACAATCCGATCCTGCATTCGCCCTCGGTGGTGAACATGGGCAATCCGCACGCGGTCTTCTGGGTCGAGGAGGTCAGCGCCTATGATCTCGAGCGCTTTGGTCCTCTGCTCGAAAACCATCCGATCTTCCCCGAGCGCGCCAATATTACGCTTGCTCACATCGTCGATCGCGACCACATCACGATTCGCACCTGGGAGCGCGGCGCCGGCCTCACCAAGGCCTGCGGTTCGGCAGCCTGCGCCGCGGCTGTCGCCGCGGCGCGGCTGAAGCGCGCCAATCGCAATGTCGAGATCACATTGCCCGGCGGCAAGCTCGCCATCGAATGGCGCGAGCGCGACGACCATGTGCTGATGACGGGCACCGCGACCTTCGAATATGAAGGCAATTTCGATCCGGCGCTGTTCGCGCCGGTCGGCTGATGGCCGTCGACATCGTCACCTTCGGCTGCCGCCTCAACGCCTTCGAGGCCGAGGTGATCCGCCGCGAGGCGGAAGGTGCCGGCCTCTCCGACACCATCGTCATCAACAGCTGCGCCGTCACCAACGAGGCGGTGGCGCAGGCGCGCCAGTCGATCCGCAAATTGAAGCGCGAGCGGCCCGGTGCGCGTATCGTGGTCACCGGCTGCGCCGCGCAAACGCAAAGCGCGATGTTCGCCGACATGGCCGAGGTCGATCGCGTCGTCGGCAATGACGACAAGATGCGCTCGTCCGCATGGCGCGATGCGCGCGATGCATTCGACATCGGTGCCAGCGAGAAGATTGCCGTCAGCGACATCATGGCAGTGAAGGCGATGGCGCCGCATCTGATCGACGGCTTTGCCGCCGGCCTGCCGCGCGTCTTCGTGCAGGTGCAGAACGGCTGCGACCATCGCTGCACCTTCTGCATCATCCCGTTCGGCCGCGGCAACTCGCGCTCGGTGCCGATGGGCGCTGTGGTCGATCAGGTGCGGGCGCTGGTGGAGCGCGGTCACGGCGAGATCGTACTGACCGGCGTCGATCTCACCAGCTACGGCGCCGACCTGCCGGGCGCGCCCAAGCTCGGCATGCTGACCAAGCAGATTTTGCGGCACGTGCCGGACTTGATGCGCCTGCGCATCTCCTCGATCGATTCGATCGAGGCAGATGACGATCTGCTCGATGCCATCGCCGACGATGCGCGACTGATGCCGCATCTGCACCTGTCGCTGCAATCCGGCGACGACCTGATCTTGAAGCGCATGAAGCGGCGGCATTCGCGGCAGGATGCGATCGCGTTCTGCAACCAGGTGCGCCGCCTGCGCCCGGACGTCATTTTTGGCGCCGACATCATCGCGGGCTTCCCGACCGAGACCGAGGACATGTTCTCGCGCTCGCTCGATCTCGTCGAGGAATGTGGTTTGACGTTCCTGCACGTCTTTCCCTACTCGCCACGCCCCGGCACGCCGGCCGCGCGAATGCCGCAGGTTGCGGGCGGCGCGATCAAAGAACGTGCGAAGCGGCTGCGTGCAGCCGGTGAGGCGGCATTTCGGCAGCGACTGCAAGCCGAGATCGGCGCCGCGCGCGAGGTGCTGATCGAGAGCGAAGGCCAGGGACGCACGGAGCATTATCTGCCGGTGGCGATTGCGGGCGAACGTGTGGGCAGTGTCGTGCCGCTCAGGATTGTTGGCAGCGATGGCGAGCGGCTGATCACATAGTCGGTGTCGTCGTCCGGCTTGGCCGGGCGAGGCAGTACGCCGCGGCTTCTCCGTATCTCACAAACGTCTCTGGAATACTCGATCACCCGCCTTCGCGGGTGATGACACCGCCGATATGGTACACGGTGTGCCCTACAGGGCCCGCACCTGCCAGAACCGCAGCGTGCGCCGCGCATTCTCCGTCGTCATTCTCGCAAAATGGCCCTGCGAGCGCGCAAGATCAGCCCGCTTCATCGCGCCCGTCGCAAAACGGCTTTCGAGCACGGCTGCGGTGGTTTCCCAGCTGAGCTGCGCGGCCTTGCACGGCACCAGGAGGCCGTCGTCGCGCAGGCTCTGCATCAGCGGGCGAATCACCTCGACGGTCGATCCGGACAGCGCCGCCAGGGCCGCGACGGTCTCCTCATAGCGCCGCTGCGTGGCGAAGCCGAGTAGCGTCGCTTCGTTGAGCTGGCCGATCGTCTTGAGATTTGCGATGGCCCGCTTGGCGCCTTCGAAATCGCGAACGCCAGACATCTCGCGCTCGACGCCGACGGTGGCGGCGGCAATTGCGCTCTGGATTTCCTCGAACAGATGCGGTGGGGCGCGCGACAACAGGCGGGTGCGCACCGCATCCGTCGCCGAACGCAGCAATCGGCGGCGCAGCTCCGACGGCAAATCGACGCGGACGCCGACGCTGACCGCGAGCTCCGGATCGCTTTCGGCCTGTCCGACGATGATGGCAAATCCGCTGCCGGAGACGCGGGCGCCGGGATTGGCGGCGAGCCGCCGGCTGACGCTGGGATAGCGCCGCGCCAGCAGCGCATCGGTGACGATCTCCCTCAGCCACCAGCGGCCGGCGACCGCGAGCAGATGCGGCTCGCCCTTGGATGATGCGATCTTCACCAGCTCGCCATCGTCGAGGCGCGCGGATTCCTGGAGCACGGGTCCGGCGATACGGATCTCGTCATTGCTGGCGAGGCGGCGGATCACGGATGGCGGCGCCTGCGCGATCGGAGCGAGCTGCGCGCTGATCTCGGCGAGCGCAATTCGGGCGCCGATGTCGGCGACGGCGCGCAGCTCGATGGTGCCAATGAGGCGCTCGAGCACGTCGTCAAACAGCGCGATCTGCTCGTCGTCAAAGCTGGCGGCGGAAGACAGGAACAGGTCCGTGACGCGCCGGGCCGTCTCCAGCCCCTTTTCCGGCGAGCCCATCCGTATCGCGGATTCGACCTCGTCGATGATCGATAGCTCGGCCTTGGACATCACGCGCTGCTCGTCCTGAGCGGTTACAGAAGCTTGTTCTAAGCAACCGCTATCATTAGAGGCGAGCGCTGAACGTTTCGTAAACCATGGGCTTGTTGCCCCTCATCCTGAGGAGCCCGCAAAGCGGGCGTCTCGAAGGATCGAGGCTCAACTGCAACAGCACGGGACTTTCATGGTTCGAGACGGCGCTGACGCGCCTCCTCACCATGAGGGCTGGCTGCCGGGCTAGTCCCCGTGCCATCCGCAGGCGCGGAGGCGCTCGTGCATGTGGGGCGGGGCCGGCGCCACGACGCGGATCGGCTCCTTGTTCCGGGAGATCGGCACCACGATCTCGCGGGAATGCAGGTGCAGGCGCGGCTCGCCGAAGCGCGGGCCGTTGCCGTAAATGTTATCGCCGATGATCGGCCAGCCGGTCGCGGCCGAATGCACCCGCAATTGGTGGGTCCGGCCGGTCACCGGTTCCATGGCGAGCCAGGCGAGGCCCGCGCCCCGGCCCATCACCTTCCAATTGGTGATCGCCTTCTGCCCTTCGGGATCCGGCTTCTGCCACCATCCGCGCTCGGCATTGAGGCGGCCGAGCGGCATGTCGATGGTGCCTTCATCTTCATCAGGGCCGCCCTCGACCACGGTCCAGTAGGTCTTGCCGATCTTGCCGTGCTTGAACAGCAGGCCGAGCGAGGCGGTGGCTTTGCGATGGCGGCCGAGCACGAGACAGCCTGAGGTGTCCTTGTCGAGCCGGTGAGCCAGCACCGGCGGCCGCGGCAGACCGAAGCGCAGCGCGTCGAAGGAGGCTTCGAGGTTCGCCCCGCCCTTGGGGCCGCGATGCACCGGCAGGCCGGCCGGCTTGTCGATGACCAGCATCAAGCCGTCGCGATGGAGCACGCGGGCCAAAATCTCATCAGCGGTCAATTCGGGAACATCGAGCAATTGCAAGACTTTCGTTTAATCGTCGGAACGGCTAACACACCCCCACCATGAACGATACCTCCGAGACCCCCAAGCTGAGCTGGTGGCGCCGCCTGTCCGACGGGCTGAAGCGCACCTCGTCCTCGCTCGGGACCGCGGTCGCCGATCTCGTCACCAAGCGCAAGCTCGATCGCGCCATGCTCGACGACATCGAGGACGTGCTGCTGCGCGCCGATCTCGGCACGCAAGTCGCAGTGCGGATCGCGGATGCCGTCGGTACGGGGCGCTACGACAAGGCGATCTCGGCGGACGAGGTCAAGGACGTGGTCGCCACCGAGGTCGAGAAGGTGCTCGCGCCGGTGGCGAAGCCGCTCGAGATCGATGCGGGCAAGAAGCCGTTCGTCATCCTCGTGGTCGGCGTCAACGGCTCCGGCAAGACCACCACCATCGGCAAGCTGTCGCAAAAATTCGCCTCCGAAGGCCGCAAGGTGATGCTGGCTGCCGGCGACACCTTTCGCGCGGCGGCGATCGAACAGCTCAAGGTCTGGGGCGAGCGCACCAAGACGCCGGTCATCGCCGGCGCGCAAGGCTCGGATTCGGCGAGCCTTGCCTTCAGCGCGCTGACGGCAGCAAAGGAGCAGAGCGCCGACGTCCTCCTGATCGACACCGCGGGTCGGCTTCAGAACAAGGCCGAACTGATGAACGAGCTCGAGAAGGTCGTGCGCGTCATCCGCAAGGTGGATGCCACCGCGCCGCATGCGGTGCTGCTGGTGCTGGATGCCACCGTCGGCCAGAACGCGCTGTCGCAGGTCGAGGCCTTTCACCGCACCGCCGGGGTCACCGGCCTCGTGATGACCAAGCTCGACGGCACCGCGCGCGGCGGCATCCTGGTGGCGCTGGCGGAAAAATTCAAACTGCCGGTGCATTTCATCGGCGTCGGCGAGGGCGTCGACGATCTCGCGCCCTTCACCGCGCGCGATTTCGCCCGCGCGATCGCCGGAATCGAAAGTTGAGAATGGACAAGACCCAGCCGCATCCGTTGTTCAAGCTTGCGACCGAGCTCGGTCCGCTGCTCGTGTTCTTCTTCGTCAATGCCAGGTTCAACCTGTTCGCCGCGACCGGTGCCTTCATGGTGGCAATCGTGGCGGCGATGGCCGCGTCCTATATGGTGACGCGGCACATCCCGATCATGGCGATCGTGACGGCCGTGATCGTGCTGGTGTTCGGCACGCTGACCCTGGTGCTACACGATGAGACCTTCATCAAGGTCAAGCCGACCATCATCTACGGCCTGTTCGCCGCGATCCTCGGCGGCGGCCTGCTGTTCGGCCGCTCCTTCATTGCCGTGATGTTCGATCAGGTGTTCAATCTGACGCCGCACGGCTGGCGCATCCTGACGCTGCGCTGGGCGCTGTTCTTTGCCGGCATGGCGGTGCTGAACGAGATCATCTGGCGCACCCAGAGCACGGACTTCTGGGTGAACTTCAAGGTCTTCGGCGTGACGACGCTGACCATGATCTTCGCCGTCGCCCAGTTGCCGCTGACCAAGCGCTACCACCTTGCGCCGGCGTCGCTGGAAGCGAGCGAGGCCGAGGCGGGAGATGTGAGCAAGGGCTAGGGCGAAACGTCGCCCCACGTACCGCTGTCATTCCCCGCGCAAGCGGGGAATTCAGTACGCCGCGGCTTCTCCGTATACTGCTGACGTCTCTGGAATACTGGATCGCCCGATCAAGTCGGGCGATGACAGTTGAGTGTGTCGCACGAGAGCGCGGAGCTAGCTCCCCGCTTTCAACGCCTTCTCCAGCTGCGGCAATAACACGGTGCGCAGATTGTCCGGCGTGATCGGTCCAACCAGCTTGTAGACGATGGTGCCCTCGGGGCCGACGACGAAGGTCTCCGGCACGCCATAGACGCCCCATTCGATCGAGGCGCGGCCGTTGGCGTCCACGCCGACGCGGCTGAACGGGTTGCCATAGCGCCCGAGGAAGCGCCGCGCGTTGTCGGCCGCGTCCTTGTAGTTGATGCCGACGAGCTGGAAGCGCTTGTCCTTGGCGAGCTCGGTCAGCAGCGGCGCCTCGTCATGGCAGGGCACGCACCAGGACGCCCAGACGTTGACGAGGCTGACCTTGCCCTTGAACGCGGCGGGATCGAGCCCCGGCACCGGCGCATTGTCAGCCTGCAATCCTTCGAGCGGCGGCAGCAGGGTTTGCGGCGCAGGCCGTCCGATCAGCGCGGACGGAATCCGCGAGGGATCGCCGCTGCCGAGCCGAAACCAGAACAGCAGGGCCAGCGCGATGAAGGCGATCAGCGGCAGCACCATCAGGAAGGTGCGACGCTGCTGCGTCGCCTGGCTCGATGGATTGCTCATGATCTGTCCGTCGCGCTGCGGCCGGAGCGGCGGGTAACGCCGCTGCGATCGAGCTCGCGCAGGCGCGCAATCTGGCTGCGGTAGTCGAGCATGACCCAGCCGATCAGGAGCACGACCACGAGGGCCGCTGCGGCATAGGACATCACGATGAACGACGCGTATGGGCCGAGCGTTATCATCACGCAGCCCCAGCTTCTTTTGACGCGTTTTCTTCACGCGAACCGGCGCTTAACTCGCTCGAAAACGCGACGCGGCTCGCCTGCACCATCTGCAGGGAGCGGACACGGCGGCGCAGGATCTCGTTGCGCATCGCAGCTAAGTGCAACGTGACGAACAGCAGCGTGAAGGCGATCGCCATCACCAGCAGCGGGATCAGGAACGATTTGTCGAGTGCCGAGCCGCCGATGCGCATCACCGAGGCCGGCTGATGCAGCGTGTTCCACCAATCGACGGAAAACTTGATGATGGGCAGGTTGATGGCGCCGACCAGCGTCAGCACCGCGGCGGCGCGTGCCGCGCGCGAGGGATCGTCGACCGCGCGCCACAGCGCCATCAGGCCGAGATACATCAGGAACAGGATCAGCACCGATGTCAGCCGCGCGTCCCATTCCCAATAGGTGCCCCACATTGGCCGTCCCCACAGCGAGCCGGTGAGCAGCGCGAGGAAGGTGAAGGCGGCGCCGATCGGCGCTGCCGCTTTGGCGGCGACATCGGCGAGCGGATGCCGCCATACCAACGTGCCCAGCGAGGCGATGCTCATGACGCCCCACACGAACATCGAGAGCCAGGCATTGGGCACGTGGATGAACATGATCTTCACCGTCGCGCCCTGCTGATAATCGTCGGGCGCAAGCGCTGATTGGTACAGGCCGATGGTGAGCAGGATGACGGTCGCAGCCGCAAGCCACGGCAGCAGGCGCGCTGTTAGTGCGAGGAACCGCGTGGGATTGGCGAGGTCGATCAGCGTCATGGTTATTGTGATAATGATCCGGGAGCGCTCAGGCAATCAGCACGAAAGTGCGTCGCGAGAGTTGATGGGGGTCAAGGTGAGGCGAGCTCATCTCAGTCGAGTCCATGCCGCAGGCTCGCCGCCGCCGCGAAAGGGCCGACGACGAGGCTGACCAGCGACACTGCGCAGAGGATCGAGAACGGCGCGCCGAACGTCATGGGACCGACGATCACCGCCTGCGAGGCCGCGACCCCGAAAATCAGCACCGGAATCGACAGCGGCAGCACCAGCACGGCCATCAAAAGCCCGCCGCGATGCAGCGTCACCGCCAACGCCGCGCCGATCATGCCGGTGAAGGTGAGCGCCGGGGTGCCTGCCAGCAGCGTCAGCGCCACCGCGCCGGTTGCGACCATGTCGAGGTTGAGCAAAAGGCCGAGCACCGGGGTTGCGACAATCAGCGGCAGGCCGGCGGCCAGCCAGTGCGCCAGCGCTTTCGCAGCGCAGGCCAGTTCCAGCGGCGTCCGGCTCATCGTGATCAGGTCGAGCGAGCCGTCCTCATGATCGGCCATGAACAGCCGGTCCAGCGTGAGCAGGCTCGCCAGCAGCGCACCGAGCCACAGGATGGCCGGCCCGAGCCGCGACAGCAGCGCCAGATCCGGGCCCACCGCGAACGGCATCAGCACCACCACGGTGAGGAAGAACAGCACGCCAATCAATGCCCCGCCGCCGACGCGAAGCGCGATCCGGATGTCCCGGCGGATGAGCGCGGCAAGGGCGGTCATGGGGGGCTTCCTTCGAGGCCGCGCCCATGCATGGCCGGCTGGCGCCACGGGCAAACTGCGCTCCCTCCCCCCTTGTGGGGGAGGGCTGGGGAGAGA
>NZ_JADPKH010000120.1:0-317369 GCF_023073835.1 Bradyrhizobium sp. 153
CCATCCATGCTGGCCTCCCGCCCAGCCAGCATGGTGAATCAGAAACGAACTGATTTGGGAATCCCAAATCGATTCAACCAAACCCCATCCCGCTTTAGCTTGACATTGATGAGCGACCGTTCCGGATGTATCAATGAGACATCCCTCGCGTCGAAATATCGATCGACCAAGTCTTGGGAAATCAAATGTGTACGCTGGATCTGGTAGCGGGGGAGGGACTCGAACCCCCGACCCCAGGATTATGATTCCCGTGCTCTAACCAGCTGAGCTACCCCGCCACAGGGATCGCGGCGGCGCATAATGCCGATCTCGCGAACGCGCGGCATATAAGGAAGGGGGCGGCGGGAAGTCAATCCGCGTTTGCTAAAAGCTTCGGCGCGCCAAGGCGCTCGAGGTGGAAAAGCGGTCGATTTCGCCCCCGGAATTGTCCGGCTTAACGCACCAGACTCGCGGAAGTCCCCTCAACCGGAATCCCGCGCTTTCTGCGCGGATTCGAGCCTCTCCCCGCAGGCGGGGGAGAGGCGAAGAATCGGCCTATTTCGGCCTCACGTTCGGGTCGCCGCCAGGGCTGCCGGGGGGTGGGATCACCGGGGTGTTGCCGCCGGTGTCGGGCGCTGGGGCATGCATCTCGGGGTCAATGCCGGAGGGCGGGCAGAGCACGCCCTCGGATTTGGCCAGCTTGTCGCCGAGCGGTTCCCGGGACTGGCCCGTGGTCGTGCCGTCAGCCGGGCGGTTCGGGCGGTCCTGCGGTGTACAATTGGCCGCATGTTGCGGGGATGGCGGCGCGGTCTGTTGTGGCGGCGTCGCCGGGGCGGGCGGGGCCTGCGCGATCGCGCTGCCAGAGGCGGCGATCAGCAGGCCCGCTAGGATGATGTTTGATGTCGTGCGCATGGGAAGGAAACGCGCGTCTCGCGCGCCCCGTTCCCTGCCCGCACGATCACGATTTGCGGTAGCGGATCAGCGAAAAATGGCCCATCGGCGGCATGGGGCGGCGCTCGGCAAGCGTGACGCCGCCGTGCCTTGCGGCCCAGCTGACGAGGCGGGCCCACGGGAATTCCGGGCGCCAGCCGAGGCGGCGGGCGACAGGTGCGAAGGCGAGTTCGAACAGCTTTCGCGGGCCGCTCTCGGCGCCGATGTGGTTGACGAGGATCAGTTCGCCCCCGGGCTTCAAGACACGCACGAATTCGTCGAGCGTGCCTTCCGGATCGGGCACGGCGGTGATGACATATTGCGCAACCACCGCGTCGAAGAAATTTTCGGGGAAGGCGAGATTCTTCGCGTCCATCACCGAGAGCACTTCGACGTTGGAGAGCCTGAGCGCACGCACACGCGCCTGCGCCTTGCGCAGCATCGGCTCGGAGATGTCGACGCCGCAGATTTTCGTGGTGCGCGCATAATCCGAGAGCGACAGGCCGGTGCCGACGCCGACGTCGAGGATGCGGCCGCCGATGCGGTCGGCCTCCGCGATAGTCGACTGCCGTCCGGCGTCGAACACCTTGCCGAACACGAGATCATAGACCGGCGCCCAGCGGCCATAGGCCTTCTCGACCCCGGCCCGCGAGATGTCTGCTGCCATGCCCCTGCCCCGGATACTTAAAGCGAAAAGAGTCCTGGTTGAATTGGTGAAGGCCGCGGGCTCAGTCCACCACTCCCATAGGGAGAGATCGAATCGCATCGGAAGATGCGATCCGGGTGAGGGGTTGCGGTCTTAATCACAGCCGCGGCCCCTCACCCGGATTGCCCTGGACGATGCTTGGCATCGCCAGCCGCAATCCGACCTCTCCCCTCCGGGGAGAGGTGAACCCAGACCAACCGGTTGTGCTTGATATCGTCATCCGTCAGCCGCGGACCGCCTCAGCAAGCGGCCTTGCCGTGCTGCTCGCAAGTTTCGCCGCGGCGCTCTGAATAAAACCGCCGCCGAGCACGCGCGCCTGTCCGCCAGGTGCGTCGTAGAACACGCAGGCCTGGCCCGGCGAGACGCCCTCCTCGCCGGCGACGAGCTCGACCTCGTAATGACCATTGCCGCCGCGCAGCCACGCCGGCTGGGGGCTCCGGGTCGAGCGCACGCGCACGAACATTTCGAGGCCGCCGCCGATCGCGCCGTCGATGTCGCCATCGCCGATCCAGTTGACGTCGCGCAGCACGATGCGGTGCATCTTCAGGGCATCGCGCGGACCGACCACGACGCGGCGGTTTGCGGCATCCAGCCGCACCACGAACAGCGGCGCGGTCGCCGCGATGCCGAGGCCGCGGCGCTGGCCGACGGTGAAATTGGCGATGCCGTTGTGCTGGCCGAGCACGCGTCCGTCGAGATCGACAATGTCGCCGGGATCCATCGCGTTCGGCCGCAGCCGGGTGATGATGTCGGTGTAGCGCCCGGTCGGCACGAAGCAGATGTCCTGGCTGTCGTGCTTGTCGGCGACCGCGAGCCCAAACCGGCGCGCGAGCTCACGCGTCTGCGGCTTGGTCATGTCGCCGAGCGGAAAGCGCAGGAAGCCGAGCTGCTCGCGCGTGGTCGCGAACAGGAAATAGCTCTGGTCGCGGTCGCTGTCGGCTGCGCAGACCAGCGCGCGCGAGCCGTCATTGAGGCGCCGCGAGGCGACGTAATGGCCGGTGGCGAGCGCGGTGGCGCCCAGTTCGCGCGCGGTCTTCAGGAGATCGCGGAACTTGACCGAGCGGTTGCACTCGATGCACGGCACCGGCGTCTCACCGAGCGCGTAGCTGTCGGCAAAGTTGTCGATGACGGATTCGCGAAAACGGTCCTCGTAGTCGAGCACGTAATGGGGAATGCCGAGCTTGGCGGCGACGTCGCGGGCGTCGTGGATGTCTTGGCCGGCGCAGCAGGCGCCCTTGCGATGGGTCGCGGCACCATGATCGTAGAGCTGGAGCGTGATGCCGACCACGTCGTAGCCCTCAGCCTTGAGCAGCGCAGCCGTCGTCGAGGAATCGACGCCGCCCGACATGGCAACGACGACCCTGGTATCCTCAGGACGGCCTTCGAGATCCAGACTGTTGAGCATCGGCCTTAGGTTCTGACGGCAGCGCGCGGCGCATCCGCGATTTCTTGCTTCTCGCGGGACATCGGCGATCCCCGGGAACTTCAGTTCCCGAAAGGCACGAGGGCCCCCGGTCGAAAGCGGCTGAGAGTGACCTCTTTAATATAGGCGGCATTCCGGTGAAGCAATCACGCGGGCGGCCAGCTGAGGGCAATTCTTGCCGGGGAGGCAGAAATGACGGGGTCGCGGCAGGCGATCGGCGGCCGCACCAAGACATCAAAGTATTGATTTTATTGCCGAAACACCCAGGAAGGGACCCTGGCCCGCTCCTTGCTACCCTCATGCCATAGAAGTTTCCAAGGGGTCTCCTGTGGTTGGTCGGACATCAGATGTCGTGGCAAGCGTGCAAGTCCAAAGCGCGCAGCAGAAGCCTGCCCGGTCGCAAGCCGCGAAAGACGCGTCCGCGGCCGATTCCTTCGGCTCGCTGGTCGACAGCAACACCCAGGCAATCAGCAACAATACAGGCTCGCAGGCGCAGGACACCGTGCCGCGCCGGAGCGACTCTGCTTCGTCGCCCTCCTTGGACAGAAATGCGCGCGACACCTCGTCCGCGGACGAGCCCTCGCAGAGCAGGGCGAGTGATGGCGCCGACGCGTCGGCGCCCGCCAAGACCGATGACGAGAACGACAAGACGAGCGACACGATGGCCGATCCGGCCAAGGACGCCGGCAAGACCAAGGACAAGGCGGAGGCCTCCGACGCCGAATCGGCGGACAAGTCCGACGAGACCAAGGGAAACAAGACCGACGGCACCGACACTCTTACCGCCGCCGTCGACGCGACTACCGCCGCAACGACCGATGCGAGCCAGATCGCCGTGCCCGATCCGAACGCGGTCGTCGCTGCCGCCCCGGTCGTGCCAGTCGATCCGGCTGCGAACCAGGCCACCAACGCGGCCTCCCCCTTGACCATCGCCGCCGCCGGCCTCGCCGCGAGCGCCTCCACCGCAGCACAGATCCAGGGCGCCAAGACCGACAGTGCCACCGCGGGCGACAAGAGCGCCAAGACCGCGAGCGCCAAGGTCGATGCGGACACCACGACCACGCTCGGCGAGACCGCGACCGGCACGAGCGAAGCCACCGCGACCGATGCGAAAGCCAATGGCGGCCTGATCGCCGTGGACCAGGGCACGCCGAAGACCTCGTTCAAGGCCGCGGCCACGGCGCAAGCCCAGACCGACATCTCCAATATCGGCCAGGGCACCGGCAAGGCAAACGCCGCCACGCCACCAGCAGCGGGCGCAGCGACCCTCGACGCCGCCGCGCCTCCGCAGGCCGCCAGGGCGCAGGCAGATGACGGAACGGCTGACGCCAAGGCAGCCGGCACCGAGCGCACCGCTGATGCGGCATCCGGCGCGTCCGCCACGCACGCTCATGCGGGGCCGCAGCCAACTGTCGCCACGACGGATACCAGCGCACAAGCCACCTCGGCCGTGCAGGCGCCGCTGACCAATACCACCTCGGCTGCGACCGCATCGACCGCGACGCTCACCGCGAGCGCGGCAAGCCACACGACGGTGCCGATCAGCGGCGTCCCGATCGAGATCGCGGCCGCGATACGCGCCGGCAAGTCGCGGTTCGACATCAGCCTCGATCCGATCGATCTCGGCAGGATCGACGTCCGCATCAATGTCGACCGCAACGGCCAGGTCACCTCGCATCTCACCGTGGAGAAGCCGGAGACCCTGCAAATGCTGCGTCAGGACGCGCCGCAACTGCAGCGCGCGCTCGACGATGCCGGCTTCAAGACCGGCAGCAACGGGTTGTCCTTCAGCCTGCGCGACCAGAATTCATCCAACCAGAACTCCGGCCAGGACAACGACAATGGCGGCAATGCCCGCCGGCTGATCATCAGTGAGGACGAAACCGTTGCAGCCGTGCCCGTCGGGCGCAGCTACGGCCGCATGCTCGGATCGAGCAGCGGCGTCGACATCAGAGTGTAAGGAGTGTTCGACATGGCCACCACGAATGCCGCCACCGCCCCTTCCGTCGTCTCCGGGACGACCGACATCCCCAAGTCCTCGTCGAGCTCGAGCCTGGGCTCGTCCACCGGCGCGACGCTCGCCGGCAATTTCCAGACGTTCCTGACGCTGCTGACGACGCAGCTGCAGAACCAGAACCCGCTCGATCCGCTCGACACCAACCAGTTCACTCAGCAGCTGGTGCAGTTCGCCGGCGTCGAGCAGCAGCTCAAGACCAACGATTCGCTGGCCCAGCTCGTCACCCTCCAGCAGACCACGCAGGCAACCCAGGCGCTGGGCTTCGTCGGCAAGACCGCCCTGGTCGACGGCTCGACCGCGACCATGAAGAACTCGTCGGCGACCTGGCATCTCAACGTGCCCTCCGATTCGACCGTCGACATCACCGTCGCAAATGCCAGCGGTCAGACCGTGTTCACCGGCAAATATACCGCCGCCGCCGGCACCGACATCCCCTTCACCTGGAACGGCATGGGCAATGACGGCACGCAATGGCCCGACGGCAAGTACACGATCTCGGCCACGGGCAAGGATGTAGCGAACAACACTGTCGGCATCGCCGCGCAGGTGCAAGGCACGGTATCGTCGGTCGACCTGACCCAGTCGCCGCCGCTGCTCACCATCGACGGCGCCAGCTACACCCTGAGCCAGGTGAAGAGCATCATCGCCACCGCCAGCAATTAAGAGAGGTGCCGCTACACACTCGGTGTCGTTCCGGCGAAAGCCAAGACCTTACCGCGTGATCCATCGATGAGGCCCTGGTAGCAGCACCACTTTTCTCACCCAGGAGTCCTCGCCAAGCTGCTGGGGTCGCGACCTTCGCCGGGACGACAATTCGGGGCCTCCCAACCCCGCGCTCAGGCCTCGTTCGTTAGTAAAGCATTTACGAAATGCCTCCTGACCGGCCTGGACGCCCCCGTCCCGCCCGCGGAGACGAGCGCGTTCCAGCCAGTTTCAACGAGAATTGTATTGAAGCCTTAGGCTTAGCGGATTTTTAAGCCGCGACGCGTAGGGTTACTGGCGTGAGTTCAGTGGTTGAGAGTTTGTGAGTACGCCATGACAGAACCCCATCGCCCGAGGGTAAAATACGTCATCGGGCCGGACGGCAGTCCGTTGACGATCGCGGATCTGCCTGCACCCGGCACCAAACGCTGGGTCATCCGCCGCAAGGCCGAGGTCGTCGCCGCCGTCCGTGGCGGACTTCTCTCCCTCGAGGAGGCCTGTAGCCGTTATACCCTGACGGTCGACGAATTCCTCTCCTGGCAGTTTTCCATCGACCAGCACGGTCTGGCGGGTCTTCGCACCACCCGCATCCAGCAATATCGCCAGTAAGCGATCCGGAAACCTGCGGCTTTTGACGAAAATCGGCCTCGCGAGGCCGATTTTTTTCATGACGTTAACTTTTGTCCGACCTCTTAACCGTCGTTAACCATATCGAAACCATCACCTAGGCAATAATTGCCCACTCGGCCTTTCCAGTGAAAGCGGCCGAAGCTGGTTGGGGCGGTTGCTTGCAAGGTCTTGCGGACTTTTTGAAAAGTATCGGAGCCGCCCGATTCGGGGCGATGATCGCGGTCACCGCCGCGCTCATCGGCTTTTTCGCGTTCGTCATCATGCGCGTGACCACGCCGCAGATGACGACCCTGTTCACGGACCTCAGCGTCGAGGATTCCTCGGGCATCATCAAGGACCTGGAACGCCAGGGTATCCCGTTCGAGATCCGCAACGAGGGCTCCATCATCATGGTGCCCAAGGACAAGGTCACGCGCCTGCGGATGAAGCTCGCCGAGGGCGGCCTGCCGAAGGGGGGCGGCGTCGGCTACGAGGTGTTCGACAAGTCGGACGCGCTCGGCACCACCTCTTTCGTCCAGAACATCAATCACCTTCGCGCCCTGGAGGGCGAGCTCGCCCGCACCATCCGCGCCATTGACCGCATCCAGGCCGCCCGCGTCCACCTCGTGTTGCCCGAGCGCCCGCTGTTCGCGCGCGAGGCGCCAGAGCCGTCGGCCTCGATCGTGGTCCGCGTCCGCGGCTCACTGGAAGCCCAGCAGATCCGCGCCATCCGCCACCTCGTCGCCTCCGCCGTCAACGGGCTGAAGCCGCAGCGGGTCTCAATCGTCGACGAGGCCGGCCAGCTGCTCGCCGACGGCGCCGCGACCGATCCGGAGCAGGCGGTCGGCGACGAGCGCCGCATCGCCTTCGAGAAGCGGATGCGCAAGCAGGTCGAGGACATCGTCTCCTCCGTGGTCGGCTCGGGACGCGCCCGCGTGCAGCTCTCCGCCGATTTCGACTTCAACAAGGTCACCCAGACCTCGGACAAATTCGACCCCGAAGGCCGCGTGCTGCGCTCGAGCCAGACTCGTGAAGAGCAGAGCATGACCGCCGACAACAACGGCCAGGTCACCGTCAACAACGAGCTGCCCGGCAACCAGCAGAACAACGGCGTCGCGGCCAAGGACCAGAGCAAGAAGAGCGAAGAGACCAACAATTACGAGATCTCCCGCATCACCAAGACCGAAGTGACCGAGGCCGGCCGGGTGAACCGCATCTCGGTCGCGGTGCTGGTCGACGGCATCTACTCCAAAAACGACAAAGGCGAGCTCGCCTATCAAGACCGCACCAAGGAGCAGCTCGACCGCATCGCAGCGCTGGTGCGCTCGGCGATCGGCTTTGACCAGAAGCGCGGCGACCAGGTCGAGGTCGTCAATCTGCGCTTTGCCGACGCCCCCTCTACAGCGCCGATCGGCGAGCCTGGCGGCTTCCTCGGCATGCTCCAGTTCACCAAGGACGACGTCATGTACTTCGTCGAGCTCGGCGTGATGATGCTGCTCGGCCTGGTCGTGCTGTTCCTGGTGATCCGCCCGCTGGTCAAGCGCATCCTGGCCTCCGACGAGATGGCTGCCGCAATCTCCGGCGTGCTCAGCGGCCCGGCGGGCTCCGAAGAGGCCGTGCCCGCCGGCCAGCCGCTCCTGCCGAACGCCGCCGCAAGCGCGATCGACGTCGCCACCATCCAGGGCCAGGTCCACGCCCAGTCTGTTCATCGCGTCGGCGAGCTCGCCGAGCGCAATCCCAACGAAACCGTCGCCATCATCCGCCAGTGGCTGACCGAACCCGCGAAATAACCCCAGCCAACTGAATCAAAAAGTGATCTGACATGGCCGCCGCATTGCAAAACGCCAACAGCAACGACATCACCAGCGTGATCTCCACGCTCGGTCAGCGGGCCAACACCCGTGCCAAGGACGGCAGGCCGGCCGAGCAATTGTCCGGACCGAAGCGCGCCGCGATCCTGATGCTGGCGCTGGGCGAGCAATATGGCGGCAAGATCTGGTCGCTGCTCGACGACGACGAGGTGCGCCAGCTCTCGCTGGAGATGTCGACGCTCGGCACCGTCGAGGTCGACACCGTCGAGGACATGCTGCTCGAATTCGTCTCGCGCATGTCGGCCTCGGGCGCGCTGATGGGCAATTTCGACGCCACTGAGCGGCTGCTCCAGCAGTACCTGCCGCCGGAGCGCGTCAACGGCATCATGGACGAGATCCGCGGCCCCGCCGGCCGCAACATGTGGGAAAAGCTCTCCAACGTGCAGGAAGAGGTGCTCGCGAACTATCTCAAGAACGAATATCCGCAGACCATCGCGGTGGTGCTGTCGAAGCTGAAGCCGGAGCACGCCGCCCGTGTGCTCGGCATCTTCCCCGAGGAACTCGCGCTCGACGTCGTCAACCGCATGCTGAAGATGGAAGCGGTGCAGAAGGAGGTGATCGAGAGCGTGGAGAAGACGCTGCGCACCGAGTTCATGTCCAACCTGTCGCAGACCCGCCGCCGCGACGCCCACGAGGTGATGGCGGAAATCTTCAACAATTTCGACCGCCAGACCGAGACCCGCTTCATCACGTCGCTGGAAGAGGACAACCGGGAATCGGCCGAGCGCATCAAGGCGCTGATGTTCACCTTCGACGACCTCGTCAAGCTGGATTCCGGCTCGGCCCAGACCCTGATGCGCAATGTCGACAAGGACAAGCTCGGCGTCGCGCTCAAGAGCGCCAACGAGGACGTCCGCAGCTTCTTCTTCGGCAACATGTCATCGCGCGCGGCCAAGATGCTCCAGGACGACATGGCGGCGATGGGCCCCGTGCGTCTGCGTGATGTCGACGAAGCGCAGGCGCTGCTCGTCAACCTCGCCAAGGACCTCGCCGCCAAGGGCGAGATCATGCTGACCAAGAACCGCGCCGACGACGAGCTGGTGTACTGATGGGCGCTCCGGCAAAATTCCTGTTCGATACCGACTTCGCCGCACCCGAACGCTCGAGCCGCGAGAAACCCGCGACGGCGGCCGAGATCGCCCAGAAGATCGCGGAAGCCGAGGCACGCGCCTATCAGGACGGCTTTGCCGCCGGCCAGCGCGAGGCCAAGGCCGAGAGCGACCGCCGCGTTGCGCTGGCCATGGAGGAGATCAACATCGCGATCCGGGGCATCGCCTCCGGGATCGGCAACATCGAGTCCAAGATGGAGACCGAGGCTGTCGACGTCGCGCTCGCGGTGGCCCGCAAACTGTGCGCCGATCTGGTCGCCGCCGAGCCGCTCGGCGAGATCGTCGCACTCGTCAAGGACTGCTTCTCGCATTTGGTGGCGACGCCGCATCTCGTCGTCCGCATCAACGACGCGCTCTACGACGCTGCGCGCGACAAGATCGAGCGGCTCGCCAAGCAGAGCGGCTTCGAGGGCCGGCTGGTGATCCTGGCTGAGCCGGAGATTGCCACCGGCGACTGCCGAATCGAATGGGCCGATGGCGGCGTCGTGCTGGAGCGCGGCGCCATCGCGGCCAAGATCGACGAAATGGTCGGACGCTACATCGCGTCCCGCAGGGGGAATTAAGCCATGAGCGACACCGACGGACAGGTCCCGCTGCCCGATCTCAACGGCCCGATGCCGCCGACCGGTACCGATGTCGGCTACACCGAGGACGAATATGCCTCGCGCGTTGCTGCCGACCTCGAAGCCGTGTTCGACGTGCCGGTGCAGGTCTCGGCCGTGCTCGGCCGCTCCAAGATGGACGTCGGCGAGCTCTTGAAGCTCGGGCCCGGCACCGTGCTCGAGCTCGACCGCCGCGTCGGCGAGGCCATCGACATCTACGTCAACAACCGGCTCGTCGCCCGCGGCGAGGTGGTGCTGGTCGAAGATAAGCTCGGCGTGACCATGACCGAAATCATCAAGACCGAACGCGGTTAGCACAAATAAAGACAATGACGCGCAACGGCGCGACCAGACGGACAGGAGACTGACATGCGGCTTCTCATCGTTGGCACCTTGAAGGGCCAGCTCACCACGGCCACCAAGATCGCGATGGAGAACGGCGCCACCGTGACCCATGCTGAGGATCACGAGCAGGCGATGCGCGTCCTGCGCAGCGGCAAGGGGGCCGACCTCCTGCTGGTCGACGTCGCGCTCGACATCCGCGACCTCGTGATTCGGCTGGAGGCGGAGCACATCCACGCTCCGATCGTCGCCTGCGGCATCACCAACGACGCCCGCGCCGCGGTCGCCGCGATCCATGCCGGCGCCAAGGAATACATCCCGCTGCCGCCGGATCCGGAGCTGATCGCGGCGGTGTTGGGTGCCGTTGCCAACGATTCCCGCGAGCTGGTCTATCGCGACGAGGCGATGGCCAAGGTGATCAAGCTTGCCCAGCAGATCGCAGGCTCCGACGCCTCGGTGATGATCACCGGCGAGTCCGGCACCGGCAAGGAAGTGCTGGCCCGTTACGTCCACACCCGCTCGGCCCGCGCCAAGCGTCCGTTCATCTCGATCAACTGCGCCGCTATCCCTGAGCATCTGCTGGAATCCGAGCTGTTCGGCCACGAGAAGGGCGCCTTCACCGGAGCGATCGCCCGCCGCATCGGCAAGTTCGAGGAGGCGACGGGGGGCACGCTGCTGCTCGACGAAATCTCGGAGATGGACGTCCGCTTGCAATCGAAGCTGCTGCGCGCCATCCAGGAGCGCGTGATCGATCGCGTCGGCGGCACCAAGCCTGTCGCCGTCGACATCCGCATCATCGCGACCTCGAACCGCAATTTGGCTGAGGCCGTGCGCGAAGGCACGTTCCGCGAGGATCTGCTGTTCCGTCTCAACGTCGTGAATTTGAAGATCCCGCCGCTGCGCGAGCGCCCCGCCGACATCCTCGAGCTCGCCCAGCACTTCGTGAAGAAATATGCCGAGGCCAACGGCGTGCCGCTGCGCCCGATTTCGGCGGAGGCGCGCCGCGTGCTCTCCACCAACCGCTGGCAGGGCAACGTCCGCGAGCTCGAAAACACCATGCATCGCGCGGTGCTGATGGCGCAGGGCGACGAGATCGGCGCCGACGCAATCATCACGCCGGATGGTGACCGCCTCGACCTCGCCAGGACCGCGCCGGCCGTGGCGCATGCGACAATGGCCGCCGAGCAGGTGACACGTGCGCTCGTGGGCCGCACCGTCGCCGATGTCGAGCGCGACCTCATCCTGGAGACGCTGAAGCACTGCCTCGGCAACCGCACCCATGCCGCCAACATCTTAGGAATCTCAATCCGCACGCTGCGCAACAAGCTCAACGAATACGCCGACGGCGGCATCCCGATCCCGCCCGCAGGCACCCCGGGCGAATATCCGCGCATGCCGATGGTAGGGGCGTAGGCGGCGCTCACGCTGATCGAGAATGTAGATGCCCGGGCCGGTCCCGGGCACTTTGTTTGACGCAGGCTGCCAACCTCGTCATTGCGAGCGCAGTGAAGCAATCCAGAATCCCTCCGCGGCGACACTCTGGATTGCTTCGCTTCGCTCGCAATGACGAACCTCAAGAGCATCCTTCGCATGACGGAACCGCGTCCCGTGGCTAGGCCATCCGCGCGCCAAGCACTATAACTCCGCGAGAACCACACGAGGATAAACATGTCGGAAGCTCAAATCACGGACTGGCTGGCGTCGCAGCGGCAGGCGATGATCGATCTGTTGCGCGATGTCGTGAACATCGATTCCGGATCCTACGACAAGGAAGGTGTCGATGCGGTCGGTGCGCGGTTCGAGCGGCATTTTTCCGAGCTTGGCATTCCGTTCCGCCGCGAAAGCCACGGCACGTTTGGCGACGCGATCCATGCCGAAGTCGCAAAGCCCGGCAGCAACGAGAAGCCGGTGCTGTTGATGGGGCATCGCGACACCGTGTTCGGCAAGGGCGAGGCCGGACGGCGTCCGTTCACCATCAGGGACGGCCGCGCCTATGGACCCGGCGTGGCCGACATGAAGTCCGGGCTCGTCATGAACGTGTTCGTGGCGACCGCCTTCCACAAGTTCGGCGGCAATCCGCATCCAATCAAGCTGCTGATCACCTCGGACGAGGAGATCGGCTCGCCCTCCTCGCGGCCGGTGATCGAGCGCGAAGGACGCGCCGCGCGCGCCGTGTTCAACGCCGAGCCGGGCCGCCCCACGGGGAATATCGTCACCGGGCGCAAGGGCGGCATCTTCATGCATTTCGCCATCACCGGCAAAGCCGCCCATTCCGGCGCCAATTTCGCCGCCGGCGTCAGCGCGATCGGCGAGCTCGCGCACAAGATCGTGCAGATCCACGCGCTGACCAATCTCGACAAGGGTATCACGCTCAACGTCGGCTTGGTCTCGGGCGGACAATCCGTCAACACCACGGCGCCTTACGCGGAAGGCCAGATCGATCTGCGCTATGTCGATCCCGCAGACCGCGCGACGGTGATGACCGCGATCGAGCAGATCATCGCGACGCCCTATGTGCCAGGCACCAGCGCGACGCTGACCATCAAGGGCGAGTTCGTGCCGGTGGTGCAGAGCGCGGAGTCGAAAGCGCTGTTTGACGGCTATCGGGCCGCCGCCAGAGAGGTTGGCCTTGCCACGCTCCAGGGCGAGTTCTCGGGCGGCTGCGCCGATTCCGGCTTCACCGCCGCGGTGGGCACGCCGACCATCTGCGGCCTTGGCCCGGTCGGCGGGCTCGCGCACACGCCGGAGGAATATCTCGAGCTCGACAGCATCGTGCCGCGCGCGCAGGCGCTCGCGCTGGCGATTCTAAGAGGGTGAGGGAGGCGCCGTAGGGTGGGCAAAGGCGCGCCTGCGCCGTGCCCACCATTTGGCTTCGCTGGGTAGAAGTGGTGGGCACGCTTCGCTTTGCCCACCCTACGAGACCCGCCAAACTCTACGAATAACTCGGCGCGTCGGGCCTGCGGAAGATGTGGATGGGGTCGCCCGGCACGATCGGTTCGCCGCTGAACATCGCGTAGGCGTAGAGCACGAGATAGGCAATCGCGAGCGCGCCGATGGCGTAGAAGGCCCAGGTCGCGACGCGCTTCATCCATCCGCTCCATTGCCGCCCCCGATCCGGAAGGCTCAGGCGCTTCTAAAGCGGTGGCGGGGAAAACGCCAGCCTTGCGCGAGCGATGGCGGCGATCAAATGCCGCGCCGGGCGCGCGCAGGGACGCTGACGTCTGCAAGCTTGACCGCGTCTTCGTCCTGGTCGACGGCCACGTACTGGCCGTGCCAATAAGCCAGCGCCGCAGTCCGCCTCGAGCTCTTGATATCCCTGACACGGCCGATGACTATGCCGTGCGAATGCCGCTCGATGATCTCCTCGACCTCGCAATCGAACGCCGACAAGGCGCCGACCAGGAGCGGAACGCCCGACACCGCCCTCACCCATTGGGCGCCCGCGAAACGGTCGGCGCCCTTCAACCCGCCCTTGCCGGCAAAACGTTCGGCGACATCGAGCTGATCGGCATTGAGGATATTCACGCCGAAGGCACCATGGCGGCGGATCAGCGGAAAGGACGAGGCATCGCGATTGATGCTGACCAGCAGCGTCGGCGGCTCGACCGACAGCGAGGTCACCGAGGTCACCGTCATGCCGCTGATGTCGCTGCCCCGCCCGGCGGTGATGACGCTGACGCCGCCGGTGAGATGGCGCAAGGCGCCGCGGAAATCGGCGGACGAGACGGGGATTTCGGTCATGAGATCGCGGGGCACTACATTCATGGCGTTGCTCCCCCAAGCGGGGTTCCCTGTATTTAGGTACGATCGTCCGCCGATAACAGGTGGTTCAGGATCGAGCCTTCGAGGCCCGCAAGCTCAGCTGAGCCACGCTGGCGCGGCCGGGCCGCGTTAACCGTGACGTCATGAGCGATCCGGCCCTCCTCGATCACCAGCACCCGGTCTGCGAGCGCGACGGCCTCGGAGACGTCGTGGGTGACAAGGATCGCGGTAAAGCCCTGGTCGCGCCAGACGCGTTCCAAAAGGCGCTGCATCGAAATCCGGGTCAGCGCGTCCAGCGCACCGAGCGGCTCGTCGAAGGCGAGCACGCGCGGCCGGGAGACCAGCGCGCGACCGAGTGCGACGCGCTGCTTCTGGCCGCCCGACAGCACCGAGGGCCATTGGTCGCGCTTCTCGGCCAGCCCGACCTCGCTCAGGGCTTTCTCGGCGCGCGCATGCGCATCCTCCGACGCGCGATCGCGGCCGAGCCCGACCTCGACATTGGCGAGCACACGCGCCCAGGGCAACAGCCGCGGCTCCTGGAACATGACGCGGATGTCCTCGGGCTGGATATCCTGGCCGAAGCTGATGCTGCCGGCGTCGATCTTCTCCAGGCCGGCGATGAGGCGCAGCAGCGTGCTCTTGCCGCAGCCGCTCTTGCCGACGATGGCGACGAACTGGCCGGCGGGAATGTGCAAATCGATGCCGCGCAGCACCTCGTTGTCGCCGAAGGATTTGCGCAAGCCCCGGATGCTGAGCGGCAAACCCGCGGCAGTCGCCGGGCGCTCCTCGCGCACCATACGGGCATGTGGCGCGAAATTGGCGCGGCTGGCGAGGTCGGTTTCCGGAAGGGAGCTACGAAGCGCTGTCTGCATGTCACTCTCAACGTTTCTGGAAGGCGGGGTGCCAAGAGAGCGTCAGGCGCTCCAGCACGCGGGAGGCACTGTCGGCGAGCTTGCCAAGCAGGGCATAGATCAGGATCGAAAGCACGACGACGTCGATCAGCATGAACTCGCGCGCCTGCATCGCCATGTAGCCGAGGCCCGAGGACGCCGCGATGGTCTCGGCGACGATCAGGGTCAGCCACATGATTCCGAGCGCGAAGCGGATGCCGACGAAGATCGAGGGCAGCGCGCCCGGGAAGATCACCCGGCGAAACAATTCGCCATCGGTCATGCCGTAGATGCGGCCCATCTCGATCAGCTGCGGATCGACCGTGCGTATGCCGTGCAGCGTGTTGAGGTAGATCGGGAAGAAGACTCCGAGTACCACCAGGAACAGCTTTGCGCTCTCGTCGATGCCGAACCACAGGATGACCAGCGGGATCAGCGCCAGATGCGGCACGTTGCGCACCATCTGCAGCGTGGTGTCGGTGAGCTTGGCCGAGAGCTGCGACAGGCCGTTGGCGAGCCCGAACGCGAAGCCGATGCTGCCGCCGATCAAGAAGCCGATCGAGGCGCGCCAGAACGAGACCCAGATGTTGCGGACGAGCTCGCCGGAGAGCAGCAGCTTCCAGCCTGCGAGCATGACGTCGCTGGGCGCCGGCAGAACCCGCGTCGGCACGAAGCCAGTGACGCTCGCGACCTGCCAGATCGCGATGATGGCGAGCGGCACGATCCACTGAATGAGGCCGTCTGCCCGCGGCAGGCGTACGCTGCGCGGAAGGGCAATGCTGTCGATCACGCTCATGATTGCGACACCCGATGCTGCGGACGGAAATCGCTGCCGACCGTTTCGCCGAAGGGACCGCCGTTGAAGTGCAGCTTCGTCACGTTGCTGGGCTGCTCCAGCGAGAGCAGCGGGAAGACCAGCTCGGCAAAGCGATAGGCTTCCTCCAGATGCGGGTAGCCCGACATGATGAAGGTATCGATGCCGAGGTCCTGATACTCCCTGATGCGCGTTGCGACGGTCTGGGCATCGCCGACCAGCGCCGTGCCGGCGCCGCCGCGCACGAGGCCGACGCCGGCCCACAGGTTCGGAGCGATCTCCAGCTTGTCGCGCCTGCCGCCGTGGAGCTGCGCCATGCGCTGCTGGCCGACGGAGTCCATACGGGCAAAATTCTTCTGCGCCAGCGCGATGGTCTCGTCGCTGACATGCTTGATCAGCTCGTTCGCGGCACGCCAGGCCGCTTCATTGGTCTCGCGGACGATCACGTGAAGCCGGATCCCGAAGGACAATTTTCTGCCGCGCGCGGCGGCGACGTCCCTCACCTTCGCGATCTTCTCGGCAACAAGAGCCGGCGGCTCGCCCCAGGTGAGATATTTGTCCACGGTGTCCACCGCGACATCGATGCCGGCATCCGACGAACCGCCGAAATAGAGCGGCGGGCGCGGCGACTGCACCGGCGGAAACAAGAGCTTGCCGCCCTCGATATGGATATGCTTGCCCTCGGCATTGACGGTCTTGCCGGCGAGCAGATCGCCATAGACGTTGAGGAACTCGCGGGTGACCTCGTAGCGCTCGTCATGGCCGAGGAAAATGCCGTCGCCCTTGTTCTCGACGGGATCGCCGCCCGTGACGACGTTGACGAGAAGCCGACCGTTCGAGATGCGATCGAGCGTCGCCGTCATGCGTGCGGCCACGAAAGGCTTTTTTCTGCGGAAATACGCAGCCTTTCTGGCTCTTCCCCACCTTCTTCCCCACCTCCGCTTCTTCCCCACCTTAGCGGGTCCAGCCGGGCGCGAGCGCTCGCGGGCCGTAGGGTTCTGTTAACCCTCCCGCCTTCGTTTTTGAAAAGAGCTTTGTGTTTTTAAAAATGCGCCGTACGATGCGCTCACCCGGCAATCCCGCCGGGGAAACGGAGGCCCCCATGCTGTGGGTGCTTTCCGTGACTTGGAAAGGAAAGAGGGTCAGCCTCACCATAAGCCTGACCCTCTGGAACTTCTAAAGTCCGGTGGCGGAGGGGCAGAACGCCCCTCCGTTATCCGGAACATAGCAACGACAGGGAGCCCCCGCAATGGCCTATAAGCACCTCACCCCGGAGACGGTCGCCCGGATCGCCGCCAAGTACGACTTCCGCCCGGACGAACGCACCGTGACGGGCAACGCGAAGCAAGCCGACGAATACCACGGCACGGTGTGCGAAGGCTTCGACGGCGACACCAAGCGCTTTTGGGGCTGCGACTCCACGGGCCGGTACGACGCCGCCTTGTTACTGGACGGCTACCTTTCGCAAGTGGCCTATGAGGCGGAGGCCGACGCGAAGGCCCACCGCAAGTTCTGCCGGGACGCCTACGGGGATTAATCGGCTGTTAACCATCGTACTACGCAACCGTTGCGTACGCATCGGTTGCGCAGTAGAGTCTTCGCATCACCCGGAGACAGTGACATGGACTTCACCACCATTAAGACCCACCTCACCGAACGCCGCGCCGCGATGGTGGACGCCGCAATCACCAAGCTTGAAGACGGCATCAAGGCGGGCGTGATCCGCAACGTTGACTTCACCGACGCCAAGGACACGCTTAACCGCGCCGTCGAAGAGAGCGCCGAAGCCTTCTTGGCCACCGGCCCGCACGAACACAAGCACCACCAATCCGATTGGTGGCTCGCCGCCTACCACGGGGACGCCTTCGTGCGCGGCGCGGCCGGGCTCCCGACGGCGCACAAGCGCGCGTCCAAGGTCCCGGCGCTGAAGGACTACACCGCGTTCATCGCCGCGTGGCTCCCCGCCCATGAGTTGATTCAGAAGGCGAAGCCCCTTGTTGCCAAGCGCGGTTCGGCGAAGCTTCCGGTTGTGAAGAGCGAAGCGCAGATGGCCCGCGACGCCGCCACGATGACTTGCCAGTGCTGCGGCAAGAAGTTCTTGGCCAACACCGGCACTATTGCCCATCACGGCTACCAGCGCCCGGGCGGCGGGTGGCAAACGGCATCGTGCAGCGGCGCCAAGTTCGCCCCGTTCGAAGTGAGCCGCGACCGCTTGGGCGGTTTGATTAAGGGCCTGAAGAAGTGGAAGGCCGACGCGGTGAAGGCCCGCGCGAGCGTCGAAGCGGAAGAAGCTCCGGTGCGGATCACCTTCACGGACTACGCGGAGAAGGCCGACGCGTGGGGCCGCCGCCCGGAGAAGGCCGCCGACGTGACGCGCGAGACCTTCGCCGCGATCCGCGCGGAGAACGAAGTGTCCCTCCGCCTCTATTCGTGGGCGCACGACTTCGACTCCATCAAGAAGCGGGACCTTAAAGACCGCGCCGCCGACATTAAGAACGTGACCGCAGAGATTGAAGCGCAGCAAGCGCGGTTCGATGGGTGGAAGAAAACCCACGAATGGGACAACGCCAACAAGGAGTGGCGGCCGGTTTAACCGGCCGTTAACCATCTCACTACGCAACCATTGCGTACGCATCCGTTGCGCAATAAGGTCTTCCCAGCAACACGGGAGACAGTCACATGACCACCGCCGCCAACGACAACGTTCTGAAGTTCACCACCGGCTTTTATGCCACCCGCTCCATTTGCGATCATGATTGCATCTTCCGTTTCGAAGTCGTCGGCCGCACCGACAAGACCGTTACCATTCGCTCGCGCGATGGCCGCGAGACCCGCCGCAAGGTCCGCATCTCCAACGGCATGGAAGCAATCGACCCCATGGGCCGCTTTTCCATGTCGCCCGTTCTCTCCGCCGACGACCGCGTGCAGTAAGGAGCGGGACCATGGCCGACCAACTCTTTACCCGCTACGGCGAGCCCCACACCGGAGCCGTTGGCTACAACGACAAGGGCGCCGCCTACACCACTCGCCGCCGCAAGTGCAACCGCTGCGGCGGTGCGGGCCGTGCGCAGAAGTGGGCGCACACCGGCTACACCTGTTTTGATTGCGGCGGTAGCGGTGACGGCGGTGTGGAAGTCGTCAAGCTCTACACGGCCGAACGCCTCGCGAAGCTCAACGCGACAAAGGACAAGGCCGACGCGCGCCGCGCGGCGAAGGCCAAGGAGCGCGCCGACGCTATCGAAGCCGAACGCGCGGGCCGCCGCGACGCCTTCCGCGCCGACTATGCGCAGTTGTATGAAATCGCCGCCCCGCACATGGACGTTGAGTTCATCGCCGACGTGATGGGCCGCGCCACGGAGCGCGCTTCGATCACCTTCAAGCAAGCCGCCGCGGTTGTGGACGCCGTGGCCCGGATCGAAGAGCGGGCGGCACAGCGCGCCGCGTCGCGCCACGTCGGCAAGGTAGGCGAGCGCCTGAAGGGCTTGGACGTGACGGTGGCCCGCGTTGCCAGTTTCCAGCGCCCGGCCTTCAACGCCCCGTGGACCACGGATACGGTGTGGATTGTCACGATGTACGACGCCGCCGGGCATTGCATCGTGTCCAAGTCTTCGTCATTCCGTGCGGAGGCGGGCGAGCGCTTCAGCATCTCCGCGACCGTGAAAGAGCACAGCCAATATGACGACGAAGCGCAAACCGTCGTCCAGCGCATCAAGGCGAAGGAGGCCGTGACATAATGGACGCCCGCGAGTTCAACGCCGTGGTGGAGCGGCTGAAGTTCCGGAACCAAGAGCACGTCGCCGAGTCCATCGGCGTCACGCTCCGGACCGTGAACGGCTACGCGAACGGCGGGACCATCCCGGAGCCCGTCGCCCGGCTCTTGCGCCTTATGGATCGCCTGAAGGTCAACCCGGATTCGGTGCGGTAGCGTTCGCAGCGCGCCCCGCCCGTGCGTTATTCCGGACTGGCCGGGACCCAAGAGCCCGAAGCATGGAGCCCCACTGTATGGGGCTCTTATTGCGTCGGCACTCCGCCAAGATCAGAAACCACAGCGCGAGCGCCGTTAGCGGGTTCGTTAGGCCAATCCACCGGGGCCGCCTGCGTGGCCGCCGGTAGATCACGCGCGAAACTTTCCGGCCCACATGGTGAGGATTTGCCGGGCGCCGTTTTCGAAAGTGCCGATGTGCGAAATTGAATGCGCGCCCGGTCCCCGCATGTACGGGAATTTGGTCGAGCACGCACCGGCCGACAACGTGGCGTCCATCCACGTGGCCTTGTGGTCGTGGGCCTTGTTCGCAGGGCGCCCCAGCTTCTTCAGCGCCCGCGTGGAGCCACGCGCCCCGTTCGGGCCAAGGTGGCCGTGCAAGCCGCATTCGATGCCTACGAAGTCGCGCGTGCGGCAGATGACATAGGATTCATCTTCACCAAGGAAGCGGATGGCCTTCGGGATGCCGCAGCGCCGGAGCGCCCATTCCAGCACGTTGAAGTCCCGCTCCCCGTTGTCGATAGCTTCCAGCATCTTGTGTTGAAGGAGCGCGTAGTACCGGGCGTTTTCCGGGTCGCGCTCAATCTTCGCGGTGTTCAACCACACGTCCAAGTGTTGGTCGTGGTTCGAACGCACCACAAGCGTTTCGAGCCAAGGGCGATGGCCTTCGGTCATGAAATCCGCCGTAACTTGCATCTCGCCTTCCACGTTGCCTTCGTCGTTCACCCACTTCTCATAGGTGCGGTGGAAGTTCTTCATTTCGTGATGCGAGCGCGAGCGCATCGAAAACACGTCGTGCCAAAATTGCTTGCGCGGCGCCAGTTGGTCCAGCATGCCGCCGACGGCCCAAGCGAGTTGCCGGACCCAAAGTTCCATCTCCGCCGCGTGGATGTCGCCCCACGTGATCGCTTCAAGGAACGTGCGCGCTGGCGCCTCCGTGATCTTGATCGCGTCCACCTTGCCGCCTTCGATGCGCACGCCGCGATAGCCCGACGGGCCGATGTCGTACACCTCGCCCTTGTCGCCGATTTGCAGTTGGCGCACGTACCAATTGCCTCCCGCGTCCACTTCCACAAGCAAGGCGCCGTAACTGTGCTTGCGTTCGGCCATGATGCCGACCCGCTTTTGAATGTAGTTGCGCTGCGTGACGGTGCCAGTTGAATAGTTGAATTTCGTCGGTTCGTCGGCGAGCGACGCCACGGATTCCAAAGCGTGCTTGGCGTGCGGGATGATGTTGGACTTGCGGCCGTTGTAGTCTTCGAGTCCGGTGAGCGGGTTTGCCGCCGTCGGCAAAATGTTCATCTCGCCGCACCACACCAAGCCGGGCGCAAGCTCCAAGGACTCGTCCCGGATATACGGTTCAAGCTCCGGCGCGTACCACATCTTGCCAAGCGCGCCGCGGTCCGCCGCCTTCTCATAGGTGCCGCGCTTCACGGCCTTCGCGCCGTAGGCGTCCATTGCGTAGCTGTACGAACCCAAGATGATTTCGCACGTGCCGAAGCTCCGCAGCCATTCCGCGTATGCTTCCAAGTTCGCGAAGCCCGGGTGCGGGTGCGTGTTGTTCTGCACCGACGATAGGATGTAGCGCGCGACGCTCCTTCCCTTCGGAAGCGGGCGCTTGACGGCGCGCACGTAGTCCACGCGGCCGTCCACGATCTTGCCTAGCTGAATCCCCAGCTTCTTTTGCGCGACTTCAAGCCGGTAGTTGTATGTTTTGCGGGGGAGCTTCCGCAAGCGCGCGGCGGCGGACCGATTGCCGCCGGTCGCCACGTAGGCTTCCACGTCCTTCTTCAGTTCGTCGGCGGCAACTTCGGTCATGGCGCTACACTCAATTAAAATGCTGATCGAAATACTTTTTGAAGAAGAAGAGAATGACGCCGCCCACCAACGAAAGGAGCGCACCAAGCGCCGCAAGCCCCAGCTTGCCCGGCGCCGACTCCGCGCTCACCCGCATACGGTGCAAGAACGCCGCGTCTTGTTGGCTCTCCTTGATGCCTTCGGGTGTGATTGCATTGGTGCCTAGCTGAAGCATGAATTGCTTCATGGCCCGGGTAACGGCGCGTTTCGCCGCCTTCTCCGCCGTTGCCTCAATCGCCCGCAGAATCGCCGGGTCAATCTTGGGAGTAGCCACCTTCTTGCGCGCCGTCATCGTTCGCGCCTGTTGAAAAACATTTGGCCGACGGCCATTGCGCCACCCGTTCCAAAGATGCCGCCAATGATCCATCCGGCCCACGTCCCCACGGTCCCTTCAACCGGCGGCGTGAAGCCGTAGGTGCCTAGCACCCACATGCAAATGATCTTGTCCCACATCACCACCTTGGCTTGATAGAACATCCAAGGAGCCGCGAAGCCGCCCACGATGAACATCAGGAATTTGCTGTTTGCCACCGCGTTCAAAAACTGAATGCGTGTCTGCCCTTCGGCCACGACGCCCGAAACGATTTGCTTCGCCACGTCAACGTCACCGCCGACTCGGATCGCGACAAGCCGCACCTTCGCGTCGTAGTAAGCTTGCGTGAACGCGGTTACGCCGCTGAAGATCGCGGGGACCGCCTGAAAGAATGCAAGAATAGCGGTGAGCATGTCACGCCCCCTTGAACAGCGAACGCAAACGCGCCGCGATGATGACCGCCGAAATAATCGACATGACCAAGCCCAGCGCCTTCGGGTTCGTTTGCAACGCGTCGGCGATGCGCTGCTTTAGGTCCGGATCGCCAAGGAGTTCGGCCATGGGGTCCAGCGCTTGAAAAATCCAGCCGACGACTTGCGCGACATACGACCCGGCAAGAAGCGCGCTCTTGCCGCACGCGGCCCAAACCTTTTGCCAAAAGCCATCCGCCTCCGCGTACAGCGCTTTGAACTGCGGAAGCTCACGCAGCACCGGGCGCACGGCAAGGACGTACACCACAATGATGGTGGGGATGGTCAACAGCATCAGGGTTTGGGCCGACAACATGGCTTCAGACTCCCAACGCGGCCCGCGCCGCGCCTTGCGGGTCACTGGTATGGCCGGGGTCCACTTCGGGTGCGGGCTCCGGCGCGGCGGGAGACGCCGCCTTGTCCGCGTGTTTGGACTGCCACCACTTCCAACCGATGAAGACGACGAACGCGACGGCAAGGCCGATCGCGAGCGCGACACCGGGCGACATGCCCGAACCGGCCGCAGTGCCGCCCGACGTGGTGCCGACGGCGATTGCACCACCGAGCTTCTTGGCCGCGGACGCCACGGGCTTCACGCCGCCGAAGACCCGCCGTTGCGCTTCCGCGAAGTCGGAGTCCGGCGCCGGGTATTTCTTGCCCGCTTCATGCCAAGCCTGCGCTTTCAAGAACGCAAGGCCCATCGGCGAATTCAGAAACGCGTCGCTGATGATGGTATCGCGCTTCATGCCGGGCACGCGGTCGAGCACGAACTTGATGTAGGACTCAACCGAATTGCCGCCGGACCAAACAGCAATGGCAGCGGCGAACGGCTTGTTCCGATAACGCGGGCCGCGCCACAAATCGATTTGCGCGCAAATGCCCTGAATGTAAGTGGGGAAGACGGCGATGTGGTTGTTCTGCCCCTTCCCGTCGTTGAGCTTGACGTTCCCCGTCTCACCCCATTTCTTGGAGACGGCATTGCCGCCCCACATTGCGCCGGGGTTCTTGTAGCGGATCGAAGCGGGCTCATCCATGGGGAAATCCTCTTTTGCTAAACGCGCCTGCGTTTTCAAAATGAGGCCCGACTATGAGCACCGCGCCGGGGCTAATCCAGTAACGATTGCCCCGGCCCTTAGCGCTACGTCTCGGTGTAGTAATAGACCGTCACCCAAATCCGCGGGCCGCCCGCGGTCCACGCCACTTGCGACGTGTCGCCCACTTGCCACGTGATCACCAAGGACGTGTCGAAGGTGATAGGGTCCGCGAGATGGTAGCGATAGAAGGCGCGCGTCTGCGATGTCGCAACCATGGGACTCGCAAGACAGAAGCCGGTGCCAATCTCGCCGTTGGACGAAGACATGGCATCAAGGCCCGCGCCGTAGAAGCCAAAGCCGAAGTAGTCTTCGCCGCCGCTGGACTGATACTTCGCGACTTCGTAGGCGCTTCCTTGGTTCGTCCACGTCACGCCGCCGTCTGTGGTCGTCGCTCCGGCCGATGTCGCCCACGTCGGCGCGGAGGCTCCGGACGTGCCCGCCGTCGTCACGCGCTGCACGTTGCCGTTGGGGTCCAGAATGGACATGTTGGCCGCGAACGCCGCGGACGCTCGCCACACTTGATTGGGCGCGCCGGGCTTCTGCGTCCACGTCACGCCGCCGTCGGTCGTCGTGCCGCCCGCGGCTTGATTCCAAGTGGGCGTGGTGCCGCCGGTAGTGCCGCCGGTCGCAACCGTCTGCAAATTGCCGTTGGCGTCAATGATCTTGTCTCCCGCCGAAAACGCCGTGGACGCCTTCCACTTCTTCGTGGCGCTATCGATGTAGAACCGCCAATTGCCTTCCCACGCGGCGCCCTTCGGAGCCAAAGAATTGGGGAAGTCGTCTTGCAAACACCAAATGCCGACAAGGCGGCCCTTACCGATCACGTTGACCGGCATCAGCGTGGCGTTCGCCGCCGGGTTCACCAAAATGGTGTCCACGTGTAGGCGACGCGTGCGCGGCCAATCGTTGGCCACGCCCGTTTGGATTGTCGCTGTGCTCCACACGGTCATTGCTGAAGAAGAGCCGTTGACGATTTCGATTTTGACGTGAGATGCGAACGGAATCGGAAGCCGTGACATGTAGGACATCACGTTTCCGCCGTCGGTGTTCACGCTGAAGAACTTGCTTTGGAAGTAGCGGTTGGGAGCCGTCGCGCCGGTCATGTAGAGCGATTGGAAGAACACATCCAAGCCCACGGAGATGTCCGGGGTGCTATTGCCGTCAATGTAGATGTTGATCGTGCCGCCGGTTAAGCTCGCCCCATTGCTGTACTGCGCAGCGAACAGCAACGTATCGACGTAGCCGAACCCCGCGTAGTCAACAAGCGTCACCGTCGCCGAACCGGCAACAGATGCGTATTCCTTCTTCTGCGAGGCAATCGTCCCGGTCTTCTTGTCCGGCGAGAGAATATCCGCGGTGCCGCTGCCACCGCCGCCGCCGCCCGGCGCGCCCTCTGGACCCTTGAGATTGCCGACTAGGCCCCACACGCCCGACGCAAGCGCGTACACGTCGCCCGATGCGTCGTCCAAATACATGTCGCGGTCAGCCTGCCCGGCGATAGCGCCCGGCGCGCCGCTTCCGTTGTACCACAGCGATCCGCGCGCACCGTCGGCACCGGCCGGACCTTCAGGGCCGCCGGGGTCGCCTTGCGGCCCCTTGATGTTGCCCGTGAGAGACCACGCGCCCGACGCGCGCTTGTAAACGTCGCCGCTCGCGGTGTCCAAATACACGTCGCCGTCGGCCTGCCCCGTGATCGTGCCCGGCGCGCCCGTGCCTTCGTACCACAGCGATCCGCGCGCACCGTCGGCGCCGTCCGCGCCGGCCGGACCCGAAGGCCCCTTGATGTTCATCACCAAGGACCATTCCGAAGCGAATTCGTACACGTCGCCCGTCGTGTCGTCCAAGTACAAGTCGCCTTCGGCTTGGCCCGTGATCGTGCTGGGCGCGCCGCTCCCGGTATACCAACGTGAGCCGATGCCGCCGCCCGACGCGCCCGCGAGAATCAGCTTGTAGAACAGCCCGAGGCCGTTTCCAGACGTGGGCGAGAACACGCCTTCGGACGTGTGATTCTGCAAGACCAGATAGAGGCCGGACCCTTCGGTGAAATAGTCGTTCTTAAAATACGTGGTGTCGGGCGCCCATTGGTCGCGGTACGTGAGCGACGCAACCGGCAAGGTGTAGGGGCCGAACGTCGCGCCACCGTCAAGGTGAATGGTCATCACCCCTTCGGGCGTGACATCAATCGATGTGATTTCGTGCGGCTCTAATGCCGCCACGCTCTCGATGGCTTGCACAAGCTGGTAGAAATTCGAGTCCGCTTCTTCGGCAAGAAGCGGCGAGCCTTTGCCCGTGCCCCATTGGGCCGGGTCCGTCGTACGATAAACAATAGTAGGTGAAAACGGCGGCATGGGCTCTACATTCCTGCTAGGAGGGAAAGCCCGATTCCAACCGCCTATCGTGCTGCAAATCCAGTAACGAATGCCCTTTAGGTCACTGTGATTTCCTGCGTGGTCGCGTCGAAGGTGATAATTCCGGAAGCCGATGAAGGCCCGTTCAAACCATCCGCGCTCACGCCGCCGCTGGCCAAAACTGTTTTGATGGCCACCCCGGACCCGCCAACGCTCGCGCCCGTTTTGAAGTTTTCCAGTTTGACTAGCGCAACCGTGACGCCCGCAGCGCTAAAGCTCTCCACGCCCGCACCTACTTTGTGTTCGGCGTTCACGCTCGCCGATACGGAAAACGACGGGCCGACGGGAGTCACCCGCTGCACGTATCCGAGACCGGGCGGTGCAAGCGGCGTGAAGGGCGGGACGCCTTGCCGGTAGTTCGTCAACGACACGTGGTCCTTCACGTCCGTCTTGGTGAGCGTGTAGGGTTCGCCGCCAGCCGTGAAGTTCGGCACGTCGCCAGTAACGTCAATCCCTCCTTTGATTGACAACGTAACGTCGAAGCCCTCCGATAGATCAAGCAAGGAGCAATTAGCGTGCGCGTCGGATACCAACGCATACGAAGAATCCGATGGGCTCACCAAAAACGACGTAGTGACGGTCGCAGAAATCAAAATGTAAGTACCGTCACCCCAATTCACCAACTTGACATTTTGCCAAAGGTCCAAGCGGCCGGGGTCGTCCTTCGTCCCTTTGTAAATCGTCTGAGCCATGACTCGTCACCAATCGATTCCAATTGCGAGTTCTTCGCCGGTCGCGCGACGCTTGAACACCGCCTTGTTGATGCGTTCGATGTCCACATATTGCGTGTCGTCGTCCGGGTTCTGCACGCGCACGGTTTCCGTTTGCCTCCGCGACTTGTCTTCAATCCACGAAGCGTTGAAGCCGCTAAGCCACGGGTCTTCGCCCAAGTCGTAGTCCCCGGAGTTCTTCGCTTCCCACGTCAGCGTGGAGGGGTCGTCATCCGTGATGACGACGGCGGGTTGCGTCGGGGGCATCACCCGCGGCGCAAACACATCTCCGGCTTGGAAGGGGCGGACAACTTTTTCAAGACTCATGACGACACCACTTCGGCTTCAAGGTCGATTGTCTTCGGAATCTTCAGGGCCGTGGTTTGAACGTTGAAGGTTGTGGCGAACGGCCCGGACGTGATCGGCTTCAAGTCGATTTGGAACGTGCACGGGAATTCGTTCAACTTGTCGAAGACGGCGGCCGGTTCATCGGCCGACACCGGAATGGCCGCCTCTTGCGTGTCCCACGTGTTCGTCTTCGTCACCTTCTTAACGATGGAAGACGGCGTGAGGTTTTCGAAATCGAAGCCGCCGTCATCACTGTACGGCCCGCCCAAAATTGATTCGTACGCTACATCGCCCGGGCCGGGGATGACGTATTGCCCTTCGTAGCGTTGCCACGGCGCTTCCACATAGCCTTCTTCCACGTAGGTGGGCGAGCCCGCCGCCGACTCCACGGTGCCGCCCCGGCCGACGGAGCACGCCAGCGTCACGGCGCCCTTGAATTCGCCGCTATCGCCGTTGCCGGTGAGTTCGTAAGCTGTGATTTTGCCGCCCGCGACGGCGCCCGGAAGCCGGATGTCATGGAGTACAGCACTCTTGCGCAACGACAAGTCCGCGGCTACGGCGTCGGCGAAGGGCACCTCAAAGGCCACGCGCACGCAACGGGCGGCTGCGATCAACCGCGAGCGCGCTAACGCCAACAGATATTCGAGACTCTGCGCTCCGCGTTCCGTCGTGAAGTAAGAGCGCTTGACAACGGACCCGATGGGGAGCGCGCCTCCCGGATCGATAGCCGCCGCAACGTCTGATGACGCGAAGGACAGTTCCAAGTGCTCGCCGTCGTCGGGCTCCGTGATGACCTTTTGCACGTCGGCGGTAAGTGAGAACGACACCGTTTCCCCCTTGTCGCGCTTCGCGTCGTACGCGGCCGTGAGCTTGCCCAACCACGTTTGCTTCGCGACGCGGAGATACTTTCCGGGAAAGCGCGTGGCGAGCACGGTTTGCGGAAAGGCCCACGACGGGCACAGCACGTTCTTGCCTTCCCATGGGAGAAAGAGAAGGCCGGTAGCCTCATTGTTGCCCCAAGACCAAATCGACTTGGCACCGTCGATTTGCTGAATTGAGCTTGACCCCACTTTCCAGCCGCCGCCGAAGCTCGCGCCCGCCTTGGGCCACGCCTTCTCAAGTCCGTCACCCGTGTAGGTCACGATTGAGTAGGCGGCGCCGTGGTTGCAGTATCTCGACAAGTCCACCTCGCCCGCCGCGGCCTGCGTCCACGTAACGGTCCCGGTCACGTTGACGGTGCGCAGCGGCGAGCCCTCATAAGTGACTTGCACGGAGTCGTAGAACACGTTGCCTTCGTCAAAGGTCACGGTTCCGTCTTCGCCGTTGATGATGTCGGACGCGGACACCGCCAAGGTTTTGCGGTCGATAGCCCACAACTGCGGGCGCGACTCCAACACGCTGTCGGGGTCTTGCCGTGCGTCTTCGGAGAGCCACACGGGGTCCCAATACGGCGCAACCTTCATCGCTTCCGCGAGCGCGGCTTTTTGTGCGCCGAAGTCTTCGGGGCGCGCGACGAACTGAATCGAAACCGTCTCCTTGTCCAAGTCGTTAGGCATGCCGACGACGCGGCCGAAGAACAGCGGCGCCACATCAGCCAACAACGGCGCCGCGTCCGGGTCATAAACGGGGTTGAAAGCGAACCACGCCCACACATTGCGGCCGGGCGCGAGGAAGCCAACCTTGGGGTTCTCCACCGTGATCGTGAGCGTTGCGAAGTCACCTTCGCTGTGGCTAAGCGCGAAGTCGAAGATTTCTTCGTCAACGCGCATGTGTTCGGCGGCGAAGGTGGTTTCGTCCGCCGCCACCCACGCGAAATAGAAAGGCCCGTCCGCCATTGGATCAATCCTCTTCAAGCACCAACGACCACGACACCACGCGGCCGTATTCGTCTTCCTGCGTCGTGTAGGACATGACGCGCATCAACAGCGACGGGCGATAGAACGTATAGCTCCCGTCTGTGCGCGAAGAGCCCGCCACGGGCGTGCGTTGCGGCGCGCCGCCAGCGGTGGGGTAGGAAAGCTCCGCGACACATCCGACGGTCAACAAGTCGCCGGGCCACACGCCGTCCAGCGGCGGCGCGATCTGATCGCGGCTTGTGATGGTGGACGTGTACTTGCGAAATTGCGGTTGCGACAAATCGCGAAGCTTGCCGTTAATCGTACGGCGCAGCGACGCCGCCGCGTTGATGGGGTCCAGCGTCTGCGTGAGCCCGCGCGCTGCGTACGGGTTCATGCCCGGCCCGCTGATGGTCAACAAGGTTTCGTTGCTCATTGTCTTAGCCCCTATACCAATTCGGCTTGCGCCCGGCGCTGCGCACTTGCTTGCGCGTCGCGAAGCGTTCCAGCTTGTTCACGGTGTCGTCCGCCGCGGTGAGTCCGGTGAACTCTTCGCCACCAATCTGAAGCGTGAACGGACGGCCGCCGCTCGCGCCCGCGCCCACCATCACCGGGCCGCCCGCAGCAAAGCGCGGGATGGGCGGAAGGACGGCGCTGGCGACGCCACGCACAAGGCCGCCGCTGGCGAAGCCGCCGGGGTTGCGAAGCGCGTTGAGCGCTTGGAAGAAGCCCACGCCGAACTTCCGGACGGCCGCCGCGCGGACGACGAATTCACCATTGGAGAGCCACGACAAGATGGAGTCGCTTGTGCCGGAGCCCGGCCCGCGAATGTAGCCGCCGCCTGCGTGGGACTGCACGTCGCCGCCCCCGTCGGAGCCGCCGCCCACAGCGCTTGCAATCGCGCTGGCCACCGCCTTAGCTTTCGCGATGATGTCGGAGAAGAAGTTCACCACGGCGTCAAACCAGCTTTTGACTTGCGCAAGCGCGGTTTGAAAACCCGTCGTCACCGCGTCCACAATCGCGGTCATCATGTCGGCCGCGCCCTGCGTGATGCCGTTCCACGCGTCCGTGAAGAACTGGACGACCGCGGCCCACGCGTCGGAGACGGCTTGCCCGGCGGCGGTAGCCGCCCCCGTGATGCCTTCCCACGCGGCGGTTAGCACAGCGATCAAGGCCGCCGCGATGTTCTGCGCTCCTTGCATAAGTTGCGCGAGGAAAGCAAGCACGCCCGTGACTGCGTTGCCCGCAGCGGTCATGAAGGCGCCCCAGTCAACCTTCGTTAGCAGGATCGCGAGCGCCGCGGCGAGCGCACCAACCACGACCACGGCCGCGCCGAACGTGATGCCGAAGGTGGACGCAACGGCCGTTGCGAGCGCGGCAAAGACGGGGATGCCAGCACGCAGCACGTTGAACATAAGCTTGAAGAGCCCGCCCGACGTTGCCACGGCCGTTCCCATGCGGATGATGGCCCCGGTGGCGGCGCCGCCTCCGAAGAGCGTGTTAAGCAACTGCCCCACTGAAGTGATGATGCCACCAAGGGCGCCCCACGTCGCGCCAAGGGTGCGCGTCGCGGCCATCAGCAAGCGGATTGATCCGGTCATCTGCGCAAGAATTGCGACGATAACAATAGACCCGCCCGTGATGCGCGTGCCGAATACAGAGTTGATGACGCTCGCCAGCCCGTTGAAGAAGCCCACAACCTTCGTTACCGCCGGAACGATTTGGTTATTGAAGAAGTCGATAACCGCCGGGGCGGCCGCGATCAGGCCGTTAAACGTCGCAGCGGCGGCGGCGCCGATGTTCTCGAAAAACTTCCTCAGTTGCGGGCCGTTCTGGCCAATCAACGCTTCCAGTTTCGTGGACGCGTCTTGAAAGAATTTGTTGATTGCGCCGGAGTTCGCCGCGACCACGCCCGCAATGGTGTCAATGAGCTTCGCCGCCGCCGGGCTGAAGTTCGTAACGAACTTCTGGCGGATAGCGTCCACCTGATTTCCGAACTGGATTAGCGACGACAACAACGGGCCGCCGAATGTATCGGCGAGTTGCTGATACGCTTGCCGGTCCTTCAGTTGCTTTTGCAGCCGTTCGTTCTCTTCCTTCACGCGCTTTTGCGCGTCCGCCACTTGGTTAGCGACGCGCTGTTGTTCGAGGAAGTCAGTCTTGAGTTGGCGGACTTGCTGCGCATACTCCAAATATGTGATCTTGCCGGTTGCAAGCTGTTGGTTCAGCTTGCGGATGGCAGACTCCAAGTTGATTTGCGCCGTCTCCGCAGCCAACGCTTCGTTGTTCGCGTCAATCTGCGCTTGCGTCTGTTTCTCCAACGCGTCGTTCTGCCCGCCGACTTGCTTTGCAATGTTGCTCGCCGCCTTCGCGAGCCCGATGCCAGCCGCGGCGGCTCCCGCTGTCGCGATAGCCATACGCTGCGCAAAGCGGCCCACGGCCTGCGTAAGCTGGGGAAACTTCGACGTGAGGTTGCCGATTGAATCTTGCAAGTCTTTGAGGCGGCCGGAAAGCTCGCCCGCCCGCGCCGCCGCGGCGGTTAGATTCTCCGAACCCTTCGTGGCGTTCGCGAGATTGGCGCCTTGCGCCGCAGCGGTTAGACGCGTGAAGGCAAGCTCACCGGCCCGGCCGATGCCCTGAAGTTGGAGCTTGATTTCGTCGCCGCCGACAAGCTGGATGCGCTGCGTGATTGTCTTCCCGGCCATCGCTTACGCCTCCAACTGTGCCAAGTAGAGTTCCGGGAGCCGCGCCCGTACGGTGTCGGCGGCGCCGGAGAGGTTGAACTTTCGGGGCATGGTGACGGTGCGCACGCCGTAGAAAAGCGGCACGGACTGCACGGAGCCACGCTTGCCGGACAAGCCGCGGCGGAGCTTCGCCAATGACGCCTTGCCCGTGACGCCGCCACGCACCTTCGTGGCGAGCAACGGAGTCCTGCCCGGCCGCTTCAGCGTGAAAAGCTTCACGCCCCGTTGCGCGAGCTTGCGCGGCGTCGCGCGCTCGCGCCCGAGCTTCGGCACCGTGGGAAGCGCGATCCACAGCAAGCCGCCCTTGCCGTTGATGGTTCCGCCGCTCTCGAAAATGTCGGCGTACGGAATCTTATGGAAGCCGAACGCCGCCGCCTTCAGTGAGTACCCGCTCTTCGGATACACGTTGACACGCCACGCGTTTTGCCACCGCTTGGAGAAGCCCGCGTTTGCAATGTTGCTGCGGCCGACGGCTTTTAGCTGCAAACCCGCTTGCCGCACGGCACCCGTAGCGGCTCGCGTGATCTGTGAGAACATGGAGGGGTCCGCGTGCACGCGTGCCGCGATGAACGCCATACGCACCTCTTCGGCGACGTCGTTCACGCGGAAACGCATGCTCATTGGTCCAACTCCGCCTTAAGGTACTTCTGCACTTCCTTCGGATCGCCGCGCGAGGCCATCAAAGAACTGTTGATGAACTCCGCGCGCTCCACCTTCCTGCGTTGCTCCGCAATGAATAGCCATGCGGTCAACTGTCGGGGCGTGTAGCTCCACGCGTCGTCCGGCCGATGCCCGTAGGCAATCAACCGTTCGATGGCTGCGGCGAGTTCATACCCGGAATGCTGATAGATTCGACGCCGAGTCCGCCCATGATTGCCATGAGCGCGTCCGCGAAAGGGCCAACACCTTTGGGCATCGTCACGTCCACGATCTTCTTCAGAAGCTCCAACTGATCGCCCGCGGGGAGGTTGTGCGCGATGGCTTCGGCGCGCGGGTCGCCGGGGTTGCCGGTGCCCGCAGCCAAGATCGCGTCGATTGCGGCCGGAACTTTGGCCATGATGTCTTCGGGGCTCATATCCACCGGCTTGCCGGTGAGAAGCGCGCGAACTTCCGGAAAGCGGTCCAAGAGCACGGCGAAGCCCGCGGCGGAAACGCCCGTCACGGTGACTTCGGTGCCGTTGATGGAGTGGGAGGCGAAAGAGGGGGCTACGTCAAGAAGGCCGGGCATTGTCAAAATTCCTTGTTCTAAATTCTAGGGTGGGCGGAAGCCGCGCCCGGCAATTCGGGCGCGGCGGTCGTTGGCGTTAGGCCGACGGGTTGTCGCCCTCACCGCCGATGTGCGTCACGGTGCCGAACTTGCTGTTGACCGCAACCACGTTGCCGGAGACTTCAAGCTGGCCCCATTCGTCCGAAATCGGCGAGATGGCCGACGACGGCACGAACTCGACACGCAGGAAGTGCCACTCGTACTTCTGGCCCACGTCGTTGGTGCCGGTGAACTTGACTTCGCACGGAATGCTGTTCTCGCTGAAGATGTCGATAACAGTCTGACCGGCCGAATTGGTGGACGTGGAGCCAAGGAGCGCAATTGCCATGTTGCGCGTGGTCCACTCTTCCGCCGTGATCTTCAGCGTACCCGACTTCGAAATGACCACCGTGCGGTCCTTCGACTTGACGCCAGCCATGGACGAAAAATGGTCCAGCGTCTCAAGGTCCGGGGTAAACTCGAAAGCGGGACAGTTGCCCATGGGCGTGAAGTCCGCTTCGGCAAGGTCAAGCCGCTTCAGCGAAGCGATACCCTTGCCGATGGTGTAATTGAGAATGGACGGTGAAGTGGGCTCCATGACAGTTGCGCCTCCTTAGCGCTTAAAAATCGCGATTGATTTTCACTGTCATGGCAATTGCGCTGGCCGCAGCGCGTAGTTGAGCGCGAAGGCGAGTCCTAGATCGCCGGTCATCTCGCGCCCCTCACCGAGTGCGGTAGAGCATCCTAGGTAGCGTACATCACCGTTATGGCACAATTCCAGTAACGTTGCGTCCGTCAACACGGCTTTGATGACCTTGGCGCGCCACGTGTTGATTTCGGTGCCCAGCGCTTCGGTGTCGTTCGCGAGCGTCACGAAGATTTCGGGCGTAGCGGCCACGATCAGCGGGCCGCTCGCCGGACGGCCCCGGCCGAAGGCGGCTTCATCCGTCGCTTCGTCGCCGTCGAAGAGCCGAATAGCGGGCATCTTGTGTTCCGGCACCTTGGCGACGTTGCGGAACGCGTGTCCGCCCGCCGCTTCCGCCGCCGTTGTCAGCACGTCGAAGAGCCGCGCTAGAATCTTCTCCCGGGGGTCCGTCATGCGCGCTTCTTCTTCAGCAAGAGAATCACTTCGCCGTCCGCCTCGCCCTTCGGAGAGGGTTTCATCTGATGGCTTACGACCACCCACACGCCGCCGTTAATCGACAAGGCGGCGTCGTCCACGTCGTCCGGCGCCACGCCAAGCGCGGCAAGCTCGCGCATGCGCACGACGGCCGCGGGGGCAACCGTTTGCACCTCGCCGTTGCCGACGGGCAGGGCAAAACCCGCCGTCTTGTCCAGCGCGATCACGGGGCGGTCCACGGCGCCAATGGTGAGCGTGCACGGCACGCCCACGGTGATGTAGATCGGGTCAAGTAAGGCGGCTTGATAGTCCATGGGCTCCGTCCCGAATTGCGCCGGGATTGAAGCGGCCCCGGGCTGGGGATTCCAGTAACGAATGCGCCCCTAGACCACTTCGCTTAACAGCCGCTTCGGCCACCACGGCAACCGGCTATCCGGGGACGTGTTAACCACGTCCACGTTGCGTGCCTTCAGCGGCTCCACGATGGTGCGAAATTGGGCCATCTGCACGTCCCACGTTTGATTGCCGGGCTTGTTCGGCCACTTGTGCGGGGAGTGATGGTGCGACGAACCGTCCGGCGCTCGCCCCATGTCGGCGCCTAACAGCACGATCCGAGCCACGCCCAAATGCACCGCTAGATTCATCGCGCCTTGAAGGCTTGTCCGCTGCGTTGCCACGGTGTCCGGTGCGTCCGCGAGGCCGGGCGGTGGATAGATGCGCTTTACGCGCAACAAGCCCTCACCGGCCACGGATTGCGATGCTGCGACCACCCGGCCCTTGAAGGACCGCATGCCCGCTCGCGTCTTGTGGTCTTCCCACCATCGCGAGTCCGCGAAGAAGCAAAAGTCCGCGTCGGGGAATGCTTCGTACGACGAATTGACCACGATCACGTGGCGGCCCTTGAGCATGTTCAAGTTCTGCCGCCGAACGCTGGGGCCGCCCGCAATGATGTATGCGGTGGCCCCAAGCCATTCCGGCCGGACCGTGTAGAATTGCGACATGATGAACGCCCCAAAACAAAAGGGGCCGGGCGCGTGTCCCGCAGCCCGGCCCCTCCCCACCCAACGCAGCGCCCCCGCTCTGCGTTAGCTCTTCGCGCCCGTTACTTAACGAGCTTGATCAGCGTCTTGGGCCGCATGCACAGCGGAAGCGGGTTGGTCTGCGCTTCCACGTCCACGAACTTGTTGAACTTCGTGTCCGGTGCGAGCTTGGCGTAACGCGGAAGGCCAAGCGTGTTCACGGTCTCCATGTAGTCGGCCGGTGCGTAGAACTCCGAATAGAGCCCCGGCGCGCCGACGATGAAGCCGCGTGCTTCGTCGGTGTTGATGCCCACGGTGGTGTTGTCGTCGGTGCCGCGGTAGTTCTCCCACACGATGCCGCCGAACTCGAAAACGCCGAAGGCGTAGTTGTCGCCAAGGCGCCGTTCCTGTTCCGAAGTCTGCTTATAGACTTCCTTCACGTCGGGCTGCGAAACCAGCGCGTCGAAGAAGTTGTCGCCGCAGAACACCCACGGGGTCCAGCCCGCCGGAAGCACGGTCTTGGCGTTCCGCTGAAGGAAGCGCTTGATGACCTGACACTTCACGCGAAGGTCCGTCTTCTCCGACGCGAGGCCGTCAAAGTCCACATCGAAGACTTCGGGGCCGACGACATCGGCGGAGTTCTTGACGCCGAACAGTTCGAACAAGTCCGTAAGCACGGAGCCGTCCGAGTCGAGAATCTGGCCCATCAGCGCACCAAGGCGGTGATGCTCCAAGGTCAGGTCCAGACGCGAGGCCATCTTGCGCAGACGGCCGTTGACGACGGACTGCACGGTGCGCATCTGATCGGTGGTGCCGAACTCGCGGACCCCGATCACTTCATCGGCGCGCACGGTGTCTTCGATCTGAATGTGCGGGATGACGGTGGACCGCAGATTCCCCTTGTCGGCCTTCTCCTTCGGAGCCGGACCGCCGCGCGGCGAAGTCGGGACAAGCGTGAGCGCTTCGCCCTTGCGTTCGATCACGATGGACGTGGTGTTGACGCCTTCGGCCGTGCCCGCGAAAGCAAGCTCACCCGCACGGGACGGAACGTGGTCCACTTCGTTGATGGCAGCAATCATGCTGGTCAGCGAGAACGCGTCGTCGCCGAAAATATCCGCGAAATTCATGACAGTGTGCGCCTCCTAGCGCGAAAAATCGTTGTGCTGATTTCACTGTCATGGTGGCCGAAGCCTATCCGGGGCCTTGGCCCCGGATCAAGTAACGAATACCCCGCTTAGCGCAGGATGATGCCGAGCTTGGCCAGCGCGTCCTTCACGGCCGTGGTGGCCGCTGCGGCACCGCCGCCGGTCACATCGTGCAGCGTGACGGCCGACGCCTTCGCTTCGATGTCGCGGGCGAGGTAGACCACGCCCTTCACATCGGCGGCGGTGGCGTCGTGATCGCCCAAGACGATGCCGACAATGGCTTCATCGGAGACGCCCGCAGCGTTGGAGCCGGTGGCGGGCACAAGCTCCCCGCCGACAAGCTTCACCACGCGGCCGTCCTTCGCGACGTTGCCGGACGAAAGCGTGCCGACTTCGCGCGAGCGGGTGCCGTTCGCCTCCGAAACGAGAAACTCCCCACGGTGCTGGGGTTCGGTCTTAACAACGGTGGTCATGGCTCAAGATTCCTTTTCTGTTGAACCGGGTTGCAGTCTGTGGGCGAGCGCCTTAGCGCTTGCCCGACGCCTTGTTGAAGCGGTCGAAGATGTCCACCGGGTCCACGGTCTTGGCCTGAGACTGGCGTCCGTTGGTCGTGGTGTGGTGCGCGTTGGTCGACTCCGACTCGCCCTTCGCAGTGTCCGCGTCGCGGAGCTTGGCAAGCTCGCCGATGACATCGGAAACGGTCTTGCCGTCTTCGATGAACTTATCAGCAAGTTCCGCCTTGCCCGCGAGCTTGCACAGAGAGCGAATCTCCTTCGCCTCCGCGACAATCTCTTCACGGGTCTTCGTGGCGGAATCGCCGCCGTTGTCGCCGCCGCCGTTCGCGGCGTCATTCGTCTTGGTCGTCATGGTCTTTTCCTTCGAATGAGCCCCGAACGATTTCGGGACTTTGGTGAACTTGGCCACATCGAAGCGGGCGGCAACCTCCATCGGGTTGTCCACGCGATCCGCGAAGCCAAGCTTGACCGCTTCGTCAGCGGTAAGCCACGTTTCGGCGTCCATCATCTTCGCGATTTTTGCCGTGTCGAGTCCGGTGCGCTGTTGATAGGCGCCGCGGATGTTGTCGCGCATCATGTCCAGCACTTCGGCGAAGCTCTTGATTTGCTCGCTCTCGCCGACGACGCCGCCCCACGGGTTGTGGATCATCATGAACGAGTTGGAGGGCATCACGATTTCGTCGGCGGCCATCGGAATGACGGAAGCCATGGACGCCGCGAGCCCTTGCACGCGAGCGACTTTGTAGGCGGAGTGACGCGCCAGCATGTCGTAAATGGCAAAGCCCGTCGTTACGTCGCCGCCGTCGGACGAAATCAGGATGTCCAGATTGTCCACCGGCCCGACGCCCTTCAACGCGTCGTAGAAGCTCTGCGCAGAAACGCCCCACGCGCCGATGTCGTTATAGATTGCGATTTCCGCCGACGACTCGCCGTTGGCCTTCGCCCTGAACCAAGTCTTTGCCATAGTGGCCCCCTTGCTTATTCGTCTACGGTGACGCCCGGCGCGGCCGGTGCGATGTCCGCTTGATCGGTGCCGAAGGAATCTCCGTCGTCGGGCGCCACGACGATTGACGAAGACAGTTGAATGAAGGTGATGCCGAGTCCGGCCGCGCGGTCCTGATCCGCCTTAATCCGCGCGTCCACTTCCTCCGGGTCGTACCCTTCGGCTTCGATGACATCGCTTCGCGACTTGAAGCCAGAGTCCACCGCGAGCTTTTCGGCTTGCCGGTCCTTGAGCGGGTCAATCCACTCCCACTTCGGCGTAATCCACTTCACGTCCCGGTACTTCAGCGGGTCCGCGACGTAGAGCGTGGCCGTGAAGGTTTTGAAGACGGCATTGAGCACGGCGGTTTCAAACCACAGTTTCCACACCACGCGGCAGAATTGGAAAATCATCACGTGGTGTTGCTGCGCTTCGATCCGGCGCCGGAAGCCGACAAGGCCCGCGCGAATCGAACCGTAGGAAGTCATGCGTAGATCGCCGGTCATGTCGGCGTAGGTGGTGCCGAAGCCCGCCGCAGCGCGGAGAAGCGCGCGGTACTGGAACGGCTCATAGGTGGCGCCCACGTCGGCGGGCTCCGCAAATTTGATGTCCTGCCCCGGGCTCAAGTCCACGACCGCGCCGGGCTCCAAGCTGAAGTCGCCGCCGTCCACGTCGGACTCGGCGGTTCCAGCGAAGGGGTTCTCTTCGTCAGACACGCCGTCGCGGGTGACGAACGCGCCGAAGAGCGCGGCCACGCGCTTGCGCTCCAACTCCGCGTCGTCGTACAGGTCCAGCATTGCAAGCGTGACCATGCCCGCGAGCGTGTGCGGAATGCCGCGAATTTGGCCAGCGCGCACCGGGCGAAAAAGGTGCATGACTTCTTCGGCGGGCACGCGCGTCTTCTCGCGATTGCCCATCACGGCCGCGTCGTACTCGCCGGGGTGCTGGCGATAGAACCAATAGGCGACACGCGCGCCGATGGGCGAGAACTCGATTCCGCATTCGATGCGCCCGCCGGTCGGTAAGACTTCGTTGTGGCCGGTGTCCAACATCTCCGACGGCAACAATTGCAGTTGCATCGGTACAATGAGTCCATCTTCGCGACGGCGCGAGCGGAAGCGCACGAAGCATTCCCCCGCTTCGAACATCTCCGAAGCGATGGTGGCTTGCATGCCGTAGAAGTCCGACAAGTTGTCGGCGTCCATTTCGTCGGTGCTCAACCGCCACACGCGGTTAAGCTCTTCCCGGATCGCAGAGTCCTTGATCAGCGGCGACGGCTTGATGCCGGAGCCGACAAGCGCAGACACATACGCTTCTTTGGCCATCGCGGCGTAAGGGTTGTTGAGCGCGAGGTAACGCGAGCGCGCCACCACGTTCTTCCCGTACTTCCGAATCTGCGTGTTGATCGCGGCGGCGTTCGTCGGGATGGCTGTGAGGCGGCGCCCGGTCTTGCCCGCGTCCATGCCGCGCGTGAAGGTCCGGCGCGCCGGGGCGCCCACGACGCTCTTCGTCGCGGCGCGCTTCGGCTTCGCCGGGGCGGCCTTGCGTTGGATGCGCGACACGGCGCGCCGGGCAACGGCAACCTTCGGCTTCGCCGCGCTCTTAGCGGGAGCGCGCTTCTTCGCGGTGGGTCGCGACATGAACTAGAGTCCTTTGCACTTCTGCCGAATGTAGTTGACGCGCTTGCGCGGCGCCGTGCCTTGGACTGTCGCGAGTTGGGACTCTAGGTCCGCAATGATAGCGTTCATTTCCGGAAGACTCCGGAACGTCGTTTGGGTGTCGCCGTGCCGGACGGTTAGCGCGCCCGTGTCGCGGGCGCCGCGGAGGGCCGTTAGCTTCGCTTGAATCTGTTCCGCCGTTTCGGCCATCGGTTCGCCCCTGATCAGCGCGAACCGTACCGCAGCCGCAAAACCCGATTCCAGTAACGAATGACCCTACCCCACGAACGACGACCGGCGCGGCCCGCGCTGGCGAGGCGGAGGCGGTGCCGGGCGCTGCGGCTTCAAGGCTTCGTTGAGCCGCATTGCGGTTTCCGCTGTGCTGTCGCCGTCCACGTTCTCCGGGCGCTCTTCGTGTCGGTAGGCCGCGACCATTTGCGCCGCGCGTTCAAGGTTGAACTTGCGCACGGCGCGGAGCCCGGCGAGCGCGCCGTAAGCATACACGCGAGTGTCCAACGCTTCGTTGGCGTGGCCCTTCTTCGCAACCCACTTGCGAATGGTCACACCGGCCTTCTTCTCCAACACCAAGTTTTCCGACATGAGTTGATCGAAGTAGCCTTCCGTCCGGTCCGCCGGGAAGTGGCAGAAGCCGGGGCCGTGTTCTTCGACAAGGAGCTTTTGCCGAATCGATTCCTTCGCCGCGTTAACGCCAAGCATCACGGGCTTGTATCCGGTCTGCCGAGTCTTCTTCGGGTCCAGCTTCGGAATCGGCCAAACCGGCGACCACTGCCCGGAGCGATCCGCCGCGCCCTTGATGGCCCACACGTTGCGGCCGATGCGCGCGCGAGCGAACTTGTAGACTTCTTCCGGGTTGTTGCCGCCCGAGTCGATGCACGCCGCGCGGATCACCATTTGTCCGCCGCTCTCATGTTGGAACGGCGTGAGCAAGTAGGCGTCCAGTTCGTCCCACAGTTCCGGGCGCGCCGGGTCCCCGTGAAACACCTTGTAGTCCACCGACCACGACTCTTCGCCCGCGCCCCACGCGACGACTTCGCATTCCAAGCGGCCTTCGTTCACGGAGCCGCCGGTTTGCACGTCAATGCCCGCGGTCAAGACGACGCCGCCCGCCGGGACTTGAGCGCCGAACACCTCGCGCCGCGAGAGCAACGCGTTAGCTTCAAGCTTCTTCAACGCCGTGGTTTCGTACGGGAGTCCTAGCTGCGTGTTGTAGAACGTCTGTTTCGTCTCCGGGTCGTCCTTGCTCAACACCCACTTTTCCGCAAGCTCCGGGACGGTGATGAACGGCGAATGGAGCTTGCCCGCGTTGAAGCCCGCGTGCGCGTTCGGCACGGCCTTGTTGCCGCAGCGCTGGCAACACGCGTAGCCGACTTGGAAGCGCGAGTCCCACTTCCACTTGCGGGTCTTCAGCGGCTCTTGCTTTTCGTCGCAGCAAATGAACGGCCGTGTTTGCCGCCAGCGGATCGCGCCGGGCGTCGTGATGATTTTCATGCGCTGCGCTTCGGTCCACTCCGACCCGCAGTTTTCGCAGTACACGGCGGCCGTGAACGGGTAGTGCTCGCCGTCTTCGGATTTGTTCCATTGCACGTGCCTGAAGAAGTCCAACACCTGCGAATAGCGGCAGTGCGGGCACTCCACGAACGGGCGCCGTTGGTCCGACTCCAGATAGGATTTATAGATGCGCGACGTTTCAACCATCGTCGGCGAGCACGTGCGAATGTGCAAACTGTTGTTGGTGAGGTTGAAGGTTGACGTGCGCTCTTCGGCCAATAAGACCGGATCGCCTTCCTTCGTCGTTTCGTATTTGTCGATTTCGTCCAAGAGCGTGATACGAATCGCGCGCATGGCTAGGTTGGTGGGCGAGCCCGCCGACTCAAGCGCGAGGAAGCCGCCCGCGAATTCCTTGTACTGCAACGTATCGTCGGAAGAGCGCGACTTCGTGTCGCCTAGAATCGGTTGCAGCACCGGAGTCGCTTTTGCCATCGGCACCAAGCGCTCCTTGGAGAACGCCTTCACGGCGCCTTCCTTCGGCTGCGTCAACAGCATGGGGCACGGGTCAAGATGCGAGTAATACCCGATGACGTTTTCAAGAAGCGAAGTCTTCATCAACTGCGTGCACGACATGACCGTGATCGTGCGCACGCCGTGTTCCTTCACGGCCATCATGGGGCCGCGCGCCACCTCTACGCGCGACGTGCGCCACGGGCCGCCGATGGCTCCGGACGACGTGGACAGGCGCCGGTATTTGTCGGCCCACTGCGGGATGGTGAGAATGGGCGGCGGCTTCAGCGTTTGCCGCGCTGCTGCGTCAATCTTCCGAAGACCCTTCAGCACCATCGGGCGCGGCAAGAGACTCGAAGTCATCCGGGGCTTCGGCTTCGGAATCGTCATCGCTGCTAGGTTCGTCATCGGTCCAATCTTCCCGCTTGTCGCCGGACACGTCCGCGAACGCGTCCGCAATCGCGACCTTCATTGCGTCCTTCTGTTCCGGGGTGAGGCCGATCACTTGGGACTCCACCGCGAGGAAGCGCGAGCGCACCACCCCCAGCATGTCGCCAACGTAGGCCACCACTTCGTCCACCGGAATGAGCGTGCTTTCCTTCTCCGCAATCTGAAGCTCGCGGAGCCGGGCTTGCGCTTCCTTGTCGCGCGTCTTCGCGATGTCGAAGGAGCCGGAGTCTTCGTCGCCCGTCGCCTCATGGACCTTGCGCGCGACGTACCATCCGAAGAATTCGGCGGTGTTGATCTTCCAGCCGATCTTGCGCGAGCCCTTCGACACGAAGGGGGCGCCGTCGGCGAAGAGCTTGTCCAGCGTCATGGGCGCGAGGCCGCAGAACTTCGCAAGCTCCGACTTGTTGACAAGCATACCACGCGACGGCTGCGCAATCGGCGCGGCGTCGTCGGGTTCAAATTCGAATTCGTCGGCGGTGTCACTCATGGCCGCGAGTCATACGCGCGGACTCGGAGTCGATTCCAGTAACGAAAGGATTGTGCGTCGTACGATGCACTAACCCATGTGCATCCCGGAGAAGCCGTGCGCGGGAAGCGACGGCATGTCCATCACCTCGCGGATGACGAAGCCCGCCGCGATCAGGAAGGCGGCGAGGAAGAGCACGCACGCGGTGTCAATGACCCAAGCTCGCATCACGACGACTCCGTGTCCGGTAGGGCAAGCGGCCCGGTGTGTTCGTGATCCGAACCACCGGGCCGCCTCTCACGATGCCATCGGCCGTTTCCGCGCGGTGTTTGTCACTACCGGGTGGTTTCGATCCACCCACCGCGTGGCGGTAGTCAGGCATTCGCGACTCGTAGCCGACGGAGCGGCGCGCGATCCAGTAACGTTTGCGGCCTGATGCGCGAGCGCGCCAACATGGGCGCCCCGGTGAGGCATACCCTAAGCCGTTTCAAATTAATTTATAGCTGCGAAACGTCGGCGCCTCCGTTCTGCCCGCATTGCCGCGCGACGCAGAGGGACCCGCTCCTTCAAATTCAAATTAATTCGGCATGTGCATTGCTGAGTTGCCGACCATGCACTCGCTAACATCCAAATTAATTTGATGCGATGCATTGTATGGACTCGACCCATGCAAGCTTGTTGCCTCTAAATTAATTTGGTTACGCACCCGAAACCATTGGAGGATGAAACCCTCAAATTAATTCGGGATAAGGTGGCAATAGCGTTGTGCTGAGGTATGCACCCCGAACATAACGGCGCCTAGAACGTTGGGCTCTCAAATTAATTTCTAACGCCTAGCCCTCCGGAGCGTAGCAAGTAGCAAGGCCCAAACTCCCTATATATCCCCCTTCCCTCTCCTTCTATTTTTCAAAAGGGGTGATGATGTTATAAAGGAGTTAGCGTCCTGCTACGCTACGCGGGGCGCTGCACCCCTGAAATCATTGGACTTTTTGTCAACCTCGCGTAGCAGCGTAGCAGCGGATTCGTTTTTAGATTTGACTCAACCCGTTTTTCGAAATAGGAGTCCAGATCATGAAACACATCAATTCAGCCGCCCTCGCCTGCTACTCTGCTACGCACGGAACCCTAATTCCCCTCCACCGCTACGACGCAGAGAGCGCCAAACACGGCACCATCCGCAAGGACGGAAAGCGCCCCATCGACTCCAATTGGACCAAGCGCGAGTACAACTCCCGCGAGGTGCTGGCGTGGTGCCGGGAGACCAACCACAACGTGGGCGTTCGCCTGCCCGCCTCCGTCGTCGTCGTGGACATTGACCCGCGCAATGGTGGCGATGAAGGGTGGGAAAACCTGTGCTTGGAGTTCGGACTAGGCGACGTGGACAAGACGTGGCCTTGCGTCATCACCGGGAGCGGCGGCCGTCATTACTATCTGGCCAAGCCCGCGGACGTGCCGGTGGTGGACACGCTCAAGGACTTCCCGGGCGTGGAGTTCAAGAGCAAGGGCCGCCAAGTCGTCGCCGCAGGATCGATCCACCCCAACGGCAAATATTACGAATGGCGCGAGGGCGACGACCCCTCAGTGTTGCCCGACATCCCCAGCGAACTCCTTGTGCACATCCGCCGCCCGCAGCGCGCCGCGCCGTCGCAGGCCGGTGGCCAGCTTGATCAAGAGCAAGTCGAAAAGCTCTTGGCGAAGGTTGACCCGAAGCACTTCCGCGATCACGACCGCTGGTTAAAGCTCATGATGGGCTTGCACCACGCTTCCAGCGGCGACGCGCGGCAAGAGTGGGTTGATTGGTGCATCAGCGACCCGGACTACAAAGACAACGCCGAAGAAATCGGCCGCCGCTGGGATAGCCTCCACCGCCAGCGCGCGGAAGGCGTCGTGACCATCGGCACGGTCCGCCACATGCTCTCCGAAGAGGGCGCACTTGATGCGCTGCCGCCCGATCAGGACGCCGCGGTGGCGGAGTTCGCCGCCTTCGATGAAGAGAACGGCGAAGACGACGTGAGCGAAGAGCCCGCAAAGCCAAAGAAGAAGGCCAAGCCCCGCCGTGATGACGAAGACGACGGTGTAAAGCCGGAAGGCGAGTACGACGCAAAATCGTTGGGCGTGCTCCAAGACCTAAACGAGACCTACACCGCGACCTTCGAAGGCGGAAAATTCCGCGTCCTTGAGTGCAAGCCGGACCCGGTGATGAACCGCCCGACATGGGAGCGCTATAGCTCGCAAGACTTTGAGAAGTTCTTCGCCAACCGTCGCATTGAACGCGACGTGTCTAATCTGGCGAAGGGCGCATCCCCCACCGTGCAGTTAGGCAAAGCGTGGATTGAGTGGGAAGGCCGCCGCACCGTAAAGGGCATCGTGTTTGATCCGGAGCGCGAGCACGCGGGATGGCTGAATTTGTGGACGGGCTTTGCCACCGAAGCGAGCGTGCGCGGCACATGGGACCGGCTCAAAGAGTTGACGCGCGTTTGCCTCTGCAACGGTGACGATGCTGTCTATAAGTACGTGATGAATTGGATGGCCTACCTTTTCCAGCATCCGGGCCATCACGCCGAAGCGGCTGTTGTGTTCAAAGGCAAGAAGGGCATCGGCAAGGGCACGTTGGGCAACACGTTGGTGAAGCTCATTGGCCGCCACGCAATTAGCATCGGCTCGCCCGATATGCTCACCGGCCGCTTCAACGCTCACCTTGAAGACTGTCTCTTCTTGTTCGCGGACGAAGCGGTGCGCCCCTTCGACAAGGCCGCCGAATCCAAGATCAAGCACCTTATCAGCGAGCCGCTGATTCAGATTGAGCCCAAGGGCGTCAACGCGCACCACGCCAAGAACATGCTGCACGTGATGATGGCCACCAACGAAAAGTGGGCCATCAGCGCGAGCGACGACGAACGCCGCTACGTCGTGAGCGAGGCCAACGACAAGTGGGCGGGCAAGCACGACAAATGGGAAGCGCTGCAAAAGGAGATGCGCGAGGGCGGCTTCGGTCGCATGCTGCACGACCTGTTAAGCCACAAGCTTCCCGACGGTTGGCACCCGCGCCACATCGTCAACAGCGCCGGACTCACGGGGCAGAAGCTCCGCAATCTCTCCGCTATGCAAACCTTCTTGTTCAATGCGTGCTATTCGGGCATTTGGCCCACGCCCGTGTTGAACGAAGCGAAGTGGGAGCGCGGCCCCATCCGCTTCTTCTACGAAGACTTGCGCAATGCGTTTGGGGCGTTCTGCCGGGAAAGCGGCGTGTCCGCGGGCAACATGAACCGCAACAACACCGCCTTCTTCATCCAAGAATTCACCGAAGTCTTCAAGGACGCGAGCACGCGCTTGCGGCTGAAGGTCCCCGACGACTCCACGGTGAACCCGGCCGCCAGCGATGGCCGCGCCCAAGCCATCGAACTTCCTAGCCTTCAAGACTGCCGCTCCCGCTTCGATGACATGATCAAGGCGCCGACTGATTGGAATGAAGTTTACGAAGACGACTTCGACTTCAACTAAGCAAGGAAGACAGTGCAATGGTTAGAGACCCGCTGAAGATTCACGAAGACGCGCGCTTGATCTTGAATGCAAGCCGCGCGCTCAACGCGGTCCACAACGACGACAACGTGACCGGCCACCTTGTGCGGCTCGCGCTTTATGAGCGCGTGAAGGCACGTCTTCCCGGCGCAAACAAGGCCCGCATCAACCGCTATGTGGCCAACGTACTGGCGGAGGCCGCGCGCATCCATACCGAAGAAGCCCTTGACGAACTCGCCCGCTCCCACACCGACCATGCAACAGAGGAAACAGCATGTCCGACAAACTGAAAATGGCCCACGCCGACAAGATCAGCGACGCGCGGCGCGATGCCGTCATTGCGGCGGCAATCGACTTCGCAAAGCAACCCTCGCGCATTGCACACGGGGTCAAGCTCTTCAAAGCGGTTGACGCCTATCAAGCCATTGCGGCGTCACTGTGCAGCGGTTGCCCATCGCCCGACGTGTGCAAGCGCCACGCCCATTGCTTCTTCACCGACAACGACCACCGCGCCGACTAGCGCGCACGGAAGCATCACAACTAAAATTCTTTGGCAGGGAATTGGAATATGGACTTTGCAATCACATTGCCCTTCTGGCGCGACTTCGAAGCAACAATTGACCGTCGGGGCAAGAGCACCGCGCAAATCCTGAAGAACGCGGAGCCAACCACGTTTGAGCGCTTCTCCTTAATCGCATCGATGTGGCTCCCGTCGGTGCAAGTGTCGTTGATGGACGGGCAATTCGCCTTTGCGGCGTGCAAGCTCCATGGCTTCTACATCTTCCTTCGCGCGCATCAGCACCACAAGCCCGCGCTTCTTGAAGCCGTGCTTGATCAGGCCCGCGCCCTCGAATTCGTCATGGCCTTTGTTCACTCGCATCCGGAAGCGGGCGCACGCTTCGACGCTGAATTGGACTTCGTGAACAACGGCTCCCGCTACGCCGAACTACTCGTTTACCTCGCGATTGCGCCGGAGCACTTCACGGCCGACGAAGTGGAGTCGCTCTTCATCCGCTTGGACACGGCCACCTTTTGCGAAACATGGAAGGCCGCCGCGCAATGATCACGCTCGCAACGGTTTGGCTTTTGCTCACCCAAGGCACCGGCCCTTCGTCTTCCGCAATCAACACCGTGCACACCTACACCGCGGCGGCCGAATGTGAGGCCGCCGCCGCGAAGATCAAGGCGACGTTTTGGGCGTCCACGCTGTGCCTGCCCGTCAAGGAGTCCCCGTGACCGGATACCGCATCAAGCTTGTGCCGCTCGCGGAGCCCAACGCGGAGGGCGAATGGCGCGACATCACCGCGTTGGAGCTTGCGCGCATGAGGCCACCGCCGCCCGGTTGTCGTGACGCCGCTAACTTCTTCGCGTCGTTCGTGCCGGAGGGCTTCTTCCTTGTCGGAGTCGAGTCATGTCCCTTGAAGAACTAATCGCCGACGCCGTGCGGCGCGGGGAGCTTAACCACCTCTCCGTGATCGCCACCGAACGCGGCTTCCATGCCGTCTTCCGTGTCGCCAGCGGCTCCGGCCACGCGAGCGCACACGGCAAAGACCCGGTTGAAGCACTTTGCGCCGCACTTAAGGGCGCCAAGATGACCCGTGCTCCGCGCGGGCCGTCCATGAAACCGACACCGGAGCCCGACCCGGTGAGCACCGACGACGATATGGATTTTGGCTAGGAGATTTTGAAATGAACCACGTTATGCTTGACATCGAATCTATGAGCACCAACCCCGGTAACGCGTTGGTGCTCTCCATCGGGGCCGTTCGCTTCGGCTTCACCAACGACGGTCCCGTGATTAGCAAGCGGTGGTGCGCCGTGCTTGATCCGCGCCAGCAATTGGCGCTTGGCCGCGAAGTCTCCAAGGACACCATGACGTGGTGGCAGACTCAGACGGACGCCGCCCGGTCCGCGTGGCTGCACGGCGAGGTGAAGAAGCTCACCGATGCGATGGGTGAGCTTTGGGCCTTCGTCAACACACCGGAACCCGCCGTAACGGTGTGGGCGCACGGCATCACGTTTGACCTTGCCAACGTCCAATCACTCTTCCAAGCCGTCAAGCTCTCCACTCCGTGGAAATACGACGCGGCCCGCGATTGCCGCACCATCGTGCGCACGTGCCCAGTCATCGAAGAACGGGCGATGAAGCCCCAAAAGGAAGCGGGCCTTGTGGCGCATGATCCGGTGTCGGACTGCGTGTCGCAAGTCCATTACCTTTGGCAGCACCTCCGGGAGCTTTCGTAATGCCCCGCAATACAATTGGCTACCCCACTCCGCCAACCACGGGCAGCGGCGTCAAGAGCGCCGGAGCCTCGCGCCGCGAAGCCGGAGCGATCCGCACGCGCCGCATTCTCGAAAACCAAATCGTGCAAATGCGGGTGATGCACCTTGCGTTGGGCGATAGCTACGCACACCGCAAAGCCGCGAAGCTCCTTGAAGCCGCGATTGCCGACTCCGCGGAGGTATCGCAGTTATGAGCGCGCCGGGGCATGTCCACGCCTTCAAGGTTGTCGGGAGCGGAACGCACTTTCCGCCGGTCCCGAACTCGCGTCACGTGCCGCGCCCCGTGCACAAGGTGGAATGCGCGTGCGGCCAACGCGGCTTCTTCTATCACGGCTCCCGCGTCGTCCTAACATGGTCGTCCGATTGGTGCACGGAGGCCGAACACGAAGCGGCGCAAGCGCGCAAATCACCGCATGCGCGGGCGATCAGGCCATGAGCTACTTCGTCGTACGATACATGACAAGCAACAGCCCGGGGCGCGTGCACACGCGGCCCCGGAGCGAGAGCGCCACCGAAGACGGCGCGGCGGCGGAGCGCGATCACCACATTGGGCGGTGGCCCGACGTGACGCATTGTTGGGTGGAGGAAGTGCACAAGGGCCGCACCGTGCGCCGCTGTAGCTTCGTGGCTCAACGTGTGGTGCACCACGATAAGAAGCTTGCGATTTGCTCACGATGCTTTGCCAACTTGAAGCGACTTGTGCCCGCCGACGCCGAAGACGTGACTTGCTTCGCGTGCGATAACGCGCACGCGATCCCGTGAGGCCGCAATTGCCGACTCCGCGAAAATTCGCAGCAATGATACAATAGAGAGGTTACGATGACTAAACAGAATGACGTTCCTGTTGCTGGGGCTAGTACCCGGTGTTCTGCCGACATCGTGGAACGGCTGCGCCTTGGCGGCTGGGCAATCTCAATGGCGACGAGAAACGAAGCCGCAGACGAGATTGAGCGACTGCGCATTGCCGAGCGGGAGGCTTTCCAAAAATACGTTGATGCCAACGAGGCGCTGATTGAGGCTCGCGCTCAACCGCAGGAAGCGCGCAAGCCCTATGAGACGCAGGACGGCGACCTGTGGCACATGATCGAGCAATTGCGCAGCCTTGGAGGCTGGCAGCAGCAATCAGCCGATGCTCTCTGGCGAGAAATCGCTCGCTTGTCCGCCTTCACTCGCGCGCAGCAGCACATTGCCTATGAAGCGTGCGCCCTAATCGCGGAGCGTCTTGGGAAGGAAAGCCCCGACAACGCATCACGGGTCGCGATGGCGGAAGAGATCGCGCAAGAAATCCGCTCACTTTCACTCTCGCGCCCAAACCGTGGGGGTGAGGCATGAACGTCGTACGACGCACGCGCGATTCCATTCGTTACTAGAATCCGCGCGGGCGATTTGACTACCTAGGCGCATTGCAAACCCCACATTGCGTCTAGGTGTCCCTATGAATTTCCAACGTCCCTATATCTACCTCGCGGGTCCGATCTTCGGATGCACCGAGGGCGAGGCGAAGAACTGGCGCGCCGACTTCGCGGACAAGCTTGAAGAGCACGGCATCACCGGCATCTCTCCGCTTCGTTGCGAACCCATCGTGGGCGAGCGCTACGATGTAGCATATGACGACCCGTGCTTCGGGCAACCAAAGTCTATTCTCGCGAAGAACTTCGTGGACCTTCAGCGCTGCGACATGACGTTGGCTTATTTCCCGAACACGGAGCCCGGCAAGGTCCCCTCCGTCGGCACCATCGGGGAAGTGTCGTGGGCCTTCGCGCTGCGCAAGCCCGTTGCCATCGTCACCCAAGACCCGTTCTTGACGAAGCACCCCTTTATCTCGCAACAGCCGTCTTGGCCCGTGCTCTCCACGCTGGACGACGCCTTGCGCCTGATCGTCGGGATTTTCGGCGGGTATGCTGGGGGCCGCAATGTCTAAGGCCCCGAAGCGCAGCGACTACACGCCCACCTTTAGGTGCGAACGCTGCGGCGGGACGCGCCGTATTGTGACCACTGTGGACCATTGCGATTATGAATCGACGGCTTGCCCGAACTGCGAACTTGCAGCGGGCTACCCTCTGCGTGCCGCTCCGGCCGATGCGCCCTTCGTGCTTCAGCGCGATCCGGGCGACGAACACGCGGAGGGCTACCACGCGCACGACCGCGCTTCACGCGAGCGCGACGCGCGGCGCGACACCTTCACCGTCCCGCCCGGCCACGAAGCCGTTAGGGACGCCGAAGGACGCGCTACCGGCGAGACCCGCGCGAAGGACTGCGTGACCTACTGTGGCGCGGCGTGCACGTGCGGGCTCAACACGAAGCCGTCGTGGCCGCTGGACCAAGGCGAGGCCCCCGCACCGAAGCCGGAGCACGACGCGAGCACCAACGCCAAGCCGTCCAATCCAAAGGACGCGTTCGGCGTGCTGAAGGCCGGAATCTCCTTTGTGTCACTCCCGGTCTTGCTGGAAACGGCAATCGGGATGGCTGAAGGCGGCTTCAAGTATGGCGCGCATAACTACCGCGCCGTGGGCGTCCGCGCGTCCGTCTATGTTGACGCGACGTTCCGCCACCTCGCGCAATTTTGGGAAGGTGAGGACATCGACCCGGAGAGCGGCGCGCAACTGTCGCACATCACGAAGGCCATCGCGTCGCTTACCGTGCTTCGCGACTCCATGATCCAAGGCAATTGGACGGACGACCGGCCGCCGCCGTCGCCGCCGGGTTGGCTTCAGAAGATCAGCGCGGAGATGGTGCGGCTTGCCGACAAGTTTCCGCAACCCGTCGCGCGCTACCTCGCGAACGGCCAACGCGGCCCCGGCCGCATTCTCGAAAAGGGGGAGTGATATGCTAGAGAACTTGCGGACGGGCCTGTGGCCCTTCACGCTTCAGATTGTCGCGCCGCTATGCGCAACCGCCTTGATGGTGGGTTGCGTCTATCGTGTCTTCGCGGGCTAGGACGCGTCGCGCGCCCTCGCCCGATCTAGTGCCGTCGAAGCGACTTCCGTTTGAGCGCCCTTCAACGTCTTTTCGGCGGCCACTTGCTCTTCATCGATATAGCCGCAGAACACCACTAGGCCAGCGTTGTCCGTGGTGTGCTCCACGCGAAGCTTCATGCCTTCCCACGTGGAAGTCCACTTCACCTTCTTACCCGCCTTGTTCTTGTGGATCGCCCAAACGGGCGTCGGGTACTTCTTAGGAGGACTCGCCGGTAGCACGGGAAGCGGACCGACGCCCCTTCCCTTGAACATCTGCGCCACTTCGAAAAGGTCAATTGCAGACTGCGGGCCGCGCGACGACACGAACTTCATCGCTTCGGCTAATTCGTTTTCAAGCCCCTTAAGGCTTTTGTGTTTGCTGATGCGCTCATAAATAGCCGCCCACGCTAGTGCGGCCTTTTGCGCGTCGTCCATCGGACTCGCCCCTCTCACTGTCTTTGCTCCTAAGCGCCCGGCTTCCTTGATTCGATTTGGTTAGGATTATTGTCCGGGCGCGCTGGACACTAATCACGACACTAAACAAAAGTCTAAGTCGAAATTCCGACCCTAGGTTAGAACCCACCTGTTTTTCAATTCCGGGCGTTCCCGGTGCGCCGCGGCATTACGCAGGCTCCGGCTAACGCGCTCTTTTTGAAATCGTTCCTTGCATTTCCAAATTCGTTGTTGCAGTTTTGAAAAGATACCGCTGTTTCCGGAAAGGGTCCAGCGGCTATTCGTATTTTGGTGAATTTAAGATTTTAATTCAAGGAGTTGACAAGGTGAAGACGCCCAAATCCGTTAACAAACCGCGCTTTTTCGATCCGCGGACCACCGCGGAAGTGGAAGCGAGCCGGGACGCCACTAACCGGAAGCCCTTCCGCACGAAGTCTCAGAAGGTGGAAGCAAGGCGCTACGCCGTCCGGGTTAACGGCGCATTTTGCAGCAAGGCCCCGGTGAGCCGTCACGCCGAATAAGGCGTTTCCGAAAACGCGATCCGCGTTTTTCGATTTGTTACTTGGAATTCTAAAAACGGATGGGTACGACTCCACGTCGTTGAATTGTTCAACACGTACCCATCCATTTAAGAGGTTTCCAAGTGTCCACCAAAATTGCAATCGAACTGAAGCTTTCGGACGAAGACCGCAACGCGATCATCTCGGAAGTTGAAGCCCGCCTCAAAGGCGTTGCCGAAGCCGCTGTGAAGAATGCGGGCAAGGGCGCCACCACCGGCAAGGGCAAGAACGCCACCGCCACCAAGAAGAACGAAGAGCCCGCCGCGGACGAGTCCGGCGATGACGGATTCGAAGACACCGACGGCGAGGCCGACGCGAGCGCCGACGGCGACGAAGCGGCCGACGACGACGACTTCGAAGGCGGCGAGGAAGAGACCACCACCGTGACCAAGAACGACGTGCAGGCCGCTCTTCGCGACTACGCCGCCGTCACCTCCAAGGCCGAAGCGATGAAGGTTCTTGAGAGGGCGGGCAAGTGCAAGGGCCTGTCGGCTCTTGAAGAGAAGAACTTCGCCGCCGTCGTCAAGGCCGCGAACGAAGCCACCGCGAAGGCGAAGAAGGCGAAGAAGTAAGCGCACCTCCAAGGCGCTCACTCGCGGCGGGCGCATGCCCGTGCCCGCCGCACCTTCTCTCCCTCACCCGGACCCGCCCCATGATCTACAGAATCAAATCCAACACGTGGCGCCGCGTTGCCATCGTCTGCGTGATGCCGCTTGCCGTCGCGGTAGCCATCGCCGCGGGCGTCGTGACCGCTGTCGAAGCCCTTTCCGAAACGTGGCGCGACGCTCGCGACGCGTGGAAGTCCCGCTAACATCGAAAGCCGCTGCAATGTCTGCCCACAGCAAACGCTCTCCGTCTAAAGCAAAGCGCACGATTCGTTGCAGCGGCAACCTCGCCCTAATCGGCACCCTGCCCGACCACCAAGTGAACGTCTCCGGCGAAGCGGCCCGCATCGGCACGTGTGTGCACGGGCTCATTGAGAAGTGCTTGAAAGAGGGCAAGGAGCCTTCCGACTTCCTAGACCGCATCGTGGAGCTTGTCGGCGAGGAAGAAGCCTTCACGATGTTGCGGCCCAACGCCAAGACGCCCGGCCCCGGACGCATCTTCTACATCGTCAACGCTGAAATGATCGAAGGCGCCACCGTCGCAACAGACTACGTGCGCGGCCGGTGCAAGGAGCTTGGCGTTCCGGAAAGCGCGCTCCAACTGGAAACGCGCACCAACCCGTTGCCGGACCGCGACGACACCTCCGGCACGGCCGACGTGACCATTGACGCATGGCCCGTGCTCCTTGAACTCGCCGACTTCAAGAACGGCTGGATTGTCGTTGAAACGGAGTCCGATCAGCTTATTGCGTACTTGCTGGGAAAGGCGCTTGAAGACGACTTCTCCCACGAACGCTACATGGCAACGGTGATTCAGCCGAACGCCAGCGACCCGGAGTTGCGGGCGCCGCGCTCCATCGAATACACGCGCGAAGAACTTCTTGAATGGCAAGCGATGTACCGCAAGGCCGTGGAGCGCTGCGACGAAGCCGACGCCGCCTTCGCCGAAGTGGAGAAGGTGGAGGAGCCCTACCAAGAACAAGCCTATGACGATTGGGCCGCCAAGTACCTGAAGGCGGGCACCCACTGCACGTTCTGCGAAGCGGCGGCCATTTGCCCGGCGAAGCGCTCGCTTCATCAGGCCCAAGCCAAGATCGATTTTGACGACGAACCGCGCGCCCTCAACTTCGACTCGCGGCGCCGCCGCGAAGTTGCGCACCTCATGAAGTGGGCGCCCCACTTCGCCGCCTTCTTCAAATCCGTGGCCGCCTACGCCCAACGCGAGATGGAAGCGGGCTTCGAAATCGAAGGCCAAAAGCTTGTCCGCAGCAAGACTAACCGCGTCTTCAAGCCCGGCATGACCGAAGCCGAAATCGTCGCCGCCATTCTCAAGGGCGCGTACGTCGCCGACAAGTCCAAGCTGTACGACAAGCCCGCGCTGAAGAGCGGCCCGCAGATTGAGAAGATGGTGCCAGCGAAGCGCCGCAAGGAATTCAACGAAGCCCTTCTCCACAAGCCCGAAGGCGCGCTCACGATGGCACCTGCCGACGACCCACGCCCGGCCGTCTCCCGCGGCGCCGCCGATGATTTCGATGACTACGAAGACGACGAAATGGATTTTGGGTGATGGCCGCGCCCCTCCTAATCAATTGCCAGCACGGCTTAGGAGACAACATCTATTCGCGCCCCTTCGTGCGCGCGGCGAGCGCTCGCGGTCCGGTCTATCTCGCGACACCGTGGCCCGAACTGTTCGAAGACCTGCCCGTGCAGTTCGTGGAGCCCGGAACGCGGCTCCGCACGCAGGCCAAGAACGTGGCGCTGCAACAGCGCGGCCGGTGGGTGCGCCCGCCAGCGCAAGCGCGCTCCGTGCGTGTGAGCTACGGCGCCGTGCAGTTCCGCAACGGCATCAACATCGCGCGGTCAATTGAGAGCGCGTTGCCGCTACGTGGCGCGCCGTTCGTCTTTGATCTTCCGCCGACGGGTGACGCACCAATCACGGCGCGCAAACCCGTTGCCTTCGTTCGCCCGGCAACAGTGCGCCGGGAATGGTTCAACTCCGCACGCAACCCCAAGCCCGAGTACATCGCAGCGATTGCAGCGGAGTTGATGACTACCCACCACGTCGTTGTGGTGGCCGACTTGGAAGACGGAGTGGAGTGGGCAGAGGGGCAATTGCCGCCCCATCACCAAGCATTCTTGCGCGGTGAACTGCCCGTCCGCTCCCTTTTGGCCCTCTTGGCGGCTGCGGAAGTCGTCGTTGGCGGCGTCGGGTGGATTGTGCCCGCGTCGCTCGCGCTGCGTCGCTCCGCCTTCATCGTCTTGGGCGGGCACGGTGGCCACAACGCCCCGGCACTTATCACCGACCCGCGCATGGATTTGTCCAAAATTTATTTTGCCCACCCGACGGAGTATTGCAGATGCACGGACATGAAGCACAATTGCACCAAGGAGATTCCCGACCTTCTCTTGAAGTGGGATACGTTCCGCCACAAGCGCTTCCGGCCATTCTAGCGCATAGCGCCGCGACCGCATTTACGTGGTGGCCGGAGCTTGGCTTCGGGTTCTACCCGGTGACGGCAGGCATTGCGCCGTACGACGCAGCGTATTTTGAGCGCTACCGCGAGATGGCCGACACGCCCATGGGCCGCGCGCTCAACAAGGCGCGGTGCGACTTCGTGGAGCGCCACACCAAGGGCGCCGTGGTGGACATCGGAATCGGCGCGGGCGCGTTCATTGAACGGCGTTACGGCGGGCGGTTGCAGCCCACATATGGCTACGACGTGAATCCGGCGGGCGTCCGGTGGCTCAAGAAGTACACGCTGTTCCTGAACCCCTACGAATGCGAGAGCGTGGACGCGATCACGTGTTGGGACGTGTTGGAGCACATCCCGAACTTCGAAACGCTCATTAACCGCGTCAAGCGCTTCGTGTTCGTCTCCATCCCGATCTTCCGCGACGCCACTCACGCGCGGCGGTCCAAGCACTTCCGGCCCGATGAACATTGTTGGTACTTCACATCCTACGGACTCAAGGGCGTCTTTGACACGTTGGGCTTCGATTGCGTCGAAGAGAACGACACGGAGAGCCGCCTAGGACGCGAAGACGTGATGTCGTTCGTGTTCAAGCGGCGCGCGGCCGACGAACGCTACCACCCCGAATGGACCTTGAGCGGCACGCACTACGCCGTCCTTCAGGACATGCGGCGCGCTGCGGAGCGGCGGTGATGACGGAGGTTGGACACATCCCTTCGGCAGTGTGCGCGAAGTTCTGCGAACTCGCATTGAAGGTCAAGCGGCGGGGATTCGAACACTACTCCGCCGACGCGATCTTGCACCGCATCCGCTGGCATTTCCAAATTGAGCGGGAAGACCGGGAATTCAAGTGCAACAACAATTGGACTTCGACCCTCGCCCGGTGGGCGATGGAGACGCACCCCGAACTAAACGGATTCTTTGAGACCCGCAACCGCAAGGAGTGCGTGTCGTGAAGATCAGCGAAGTTACGGTGTCGCAATCGGTTCGCGTGAACTTAGGCGACTACCAAAGCACGGACTTCTTCGTTTCGATGAAGGCCGAACTAGACGACGGAGACAAGCCGCTTGACGTTGCGGCGACTCTCCGGCGCCGCGTCGCTCACGCGCTCACCAACACGGTGGGCGCCAATTTCAAGGCACGCGGCAAGGACATTTCACCCAAGAAGATTGCAAGCACGTACGGCATTGAAAGGATTGAAACCCGTGAGTGATTTGATTGTCCACCACCATTTGCACCGGCAACGGGATTGGAGTGAGCGGACCTTCGGCCCGTACTCGCGCCCGCTGCGCACCGAAGGCGTCCTTGACCACATCAAGAAGGAGGTACGCGAGATTGAAGCGAAGCCGTCCGACTTGGAAGAGTGGGTGGACCTGATCATTTTGGGTTGCGAAGGCGCGCTCTCGCAAGGCCACTCGCCCGAAGCCATCGCCCGCGCGTGGGAGGCCAAGCAAACCAAGAACGAAGGCCGCGTATGGCCCGATTGGCGCACCACGGAGCCCGGCAAAGCGATTGAGCACGACCGCACGCAGGACGATTGCCCGACGGCATGCGCAGCGCGCGACGGCGGCCCGTGCTTCTTTCCGGAGTGCGCGTGATGACCGGGACCCGCAACCGTTGGAAGCTCATGTCCACCGCTCGCGCGGAGAAGCCGCCGGAGCAAGGCAAGCGCCGCAAGCTGGACGACTACGAAACGCCGCCGCATGAGGGGCTGCAACTCGCGCGCTTCTTCAAGCCGTCGGGCAACATCTTGGAGCCCGCGTGCGGGAGCGGCCGTCTTGTCGGCGCGTTGAAGGAAGCCTTTCCGGGCGTCCGGATCACCGGCACCGACATCAAGACCGGCCACGACTACACCAAGCGCACGAAGACGTGGGCGGGCGACATCATCACCAATCCGCCTTACCGCGACGGCTTGGCGGACTTCTTCACCACGAAGTCCCTTGAGCTTGCGGACGGCAAGGTGGCGATGTTGTTGCAGTCGGGCTTTATGTGGGGCTCCGGGCGTTGCGACTCGCTGCACTTGGTGACGCCGCCGGAGCTAATCATCGTCCTACCCTATCGCGTCTATTTCTTCGAAGGCCCGAAGGGCAAGCCGATCAAGTCGCAATACTTCAACCATGCTTGGTATTGCTGGCCTGATCGCGCGGCGCGCGAGCGCGGCGACTACGGCACCCGCGTGGAGTGGGCGCCGAAGATCGCGGACAACGACGACGAAAACGACTTCGGCTAATCCTCATTACATCCCCATTCGTTACTTGAAACGGCGCCATTTTGAAAAGATGGTGCCGTTTCTGCTTTTGCAGTTTCCACATTGATAAATAGATATTTGAGGATATTCCGATATGGCTGATAGTGACAAGAAAACGGTGAAGTTTTTCACCCCCGTCTTCCGCCTCTCCTTCCCCAACCTGTTCGTTGCCCGGCGCAACGAAGACGACCCGGACGCAAAGGCCAAGTTCGGTCTGTCCGCGATCTGGACCCCGGCGAACTTCACGCCGCGCGAGAAAGAACTTTGGCTCAACATCATGAAGGAGCTTGACGCGATTTCGCGGAAAGACTTCGGCGCGCCGTGGAAGGAGCTTCCGGACAACGTGAAGCGCGGCGTGCGCGACGGCGCGGCCAAAGCGGGCATGGAGGGTTACGGCAAGGGCACGCGCTTTGCCAACATCACCACGCATTCGCGGCCGGGCGTCATCACCAAGGACCGCGAAGACATCGGGCCGGAGCACGGCAACGCCGATTTGATCTATCCGGGTTGCTACTGCCGCGCGAGCGTCAACGTCTATTCCTACGGGCTCAAGAAGGGTTCGAAGGGCAAGGGCGTGGCGCTGGGGCTCTTCAACGTCCAGAAGATCAAGGACGGCCCGCGCCTTGATAACCGCATTGCCGCGGCGGATGACTTTGACGAAGACATTGACTCGGCTTGGCTGGACCAAGACGACAACGACTTCGACAACGGCTCCGACGACGGCGACGATTTCGAATAAGCACGAACAAACCCGCGCGGGCACACCACCCGCGCGGGCTTTTCCACGCCCCATCCAATTCGAAAGCGCGTCCCATGTTCATCCCCGTTTTGATCATTGCCCTATCGTCCGGCGCTGTCGTGAAGCTCTCCACCGGAGAGGCGTTCAACACGGCGCGTGAATGCAAGGCCGCTATTCCCGCCTTCGACAAGAAGGCGGGCGCGTTGCTCTCCCGGCACTACGGCAAGGGCGAGCGCGGCCGGAGCTACCAATTCGAAATCAAGTGCGAGCGCGTGCCGAAGGGCATCGCGATCTAAGCGGGGCGCGCTATGGCAACCCATTTCAAATTTGTCCGGCCCGCGACCCCGGCGGAAGCACGCGCGATCCGCGCCAAGCGCGCGGCGAAGAAGGCGCGCGGCCAAGAGGCCGCAGCGGCAAACACGGACGACCTGAAGGCGTCGATTATTGAAGCCGTGCTTGCTGCCATCCCAAAGCCGAAGGACGGCGCCCCGGGCAAGCCGGGCCGCGATGGCAAGGACGGCGAGCCCGGGGCGCCCGGTGAACGCGGACCTGAAGGCTTGGAAGGTTGGGACGGCTTCGACGGCGAGCGCGGCCCGCCCGGCCCTCCGGGCAAGGACGGAGCCGACGGCAAGGACGGGGCCGACGGTGCCGACGGCGCCGACGGCAAGGACGGCGAGCCCGGCCCGCGTGGCCCGCGTGGCAAGGACGGCAAAGACGGCGCCAACGGCAAGGACGGCAAGGACGGCTCCGCCGTGCTCACCGGCCCGCGCGATCCGAAGAGCGACGACGGCAAGGACGGCGACCTTTGGCTCAACACCAAGACCGCCGACATTTTCCAGAAGGGCGGCACGTGGCGCTTCGTCATCAACATCCGCGGCCCGCGCGGCTTCACCGGCCCGGCCGGTAAGGGCACCGGCAACGGCACCACCATCATCACGGGCGACGAAGGCTCTTCGGTCATCACCGGCTTCGGCCCGCCCCCGGAAGGCGGCGTGGTCGGGCAATCGATTCTAGTTGGAAGTGGAGTCCCATCATGAGTTTGGGCAGCAACGGCGACCTGTATATTGACCGCGACAACGGCGATTATTACGCCAAGGTTGAAGGAGCTTGGGTGTTCCAAGGCAACTTGCGCGGACCGCAAGGGGCGACGGGCGCGCAAGGTGTGCAAGGACCGCAAGGCTTGCCGGGGGCCCCGGGAGCCGTCGTCATTACCGCTGATCTTCTTTTCGGCGAGGGGCCGCCCGATGACGCCGACGGCGTGGACTCACAAGTCTACGTGGATGAAACCACAAGCGACGTTTACAAAAAGACCGCCGGGCATTGGGAGCTTCAAACCAACATCCGCGGCCAGAACGGCGCGAACGTTCTCACCGGCACAAGCGACCCGGCCCCGGAGCTTGGCAACGACGGCGACTCTTTCATCAACACCGTAACCGGCGCCGCGTTCGCGAAGTCGGCGGGCGTGTGGACCGCGACGGGCGGCAACCTCAAAGGCCCGAAGGGCGACAAGGGCGACACGGGAAGCGTTGGCCCCGCGGGCGCGCAAGGCGCCACGGGTCCGAAGGGGGACAAGGGCGATACAGGCGCGGCGGGTCCGGCGGGCGACATCGGCCCGGCGGGCGCGCAAGGCGCCATGGGTCCGAAGGGGGACAAGGGCGACAAGGGCGATACAGGCGCGGCGGGTCCGGCGGGCGACATCGGCCCGGCGGGCGCCGACGGTGCGCGCGGCTCGCTCTGGTATGAAAACGCGGGTCCGCCCGGCAACATCAGCGGGCAAGCGCCGAACGACGTTTACTTGAACACGACCAACGGCGAAGTTTACCGCCGCGACGCGACCGTGTGGACTCTTGTCGGCAGCATCAAAGGGCCGCAAGGCCCGTCGGGTGCCGACGGCCTTAACGGCACGGACGGCGCCGACGGTGCGCGCGGTTCGCTTTGGTATGAAAACACGGGCGCGCCGGGCGTCATCACCGGCCAAGCGCAAAACGATGTTTACTTGAACACGACCACCGGCGACGTTTACCGCCGCGGCGCGAGCGCGTGGACTCTTGTCGGCAACATCAGGGGGCCGCAAGGCCCAGCGGGCGCCGACGGCGCGCCCGGTGATACCGGCCCCAAGGGCGACACGGGCGCGCGGGGCTCTCTTTGGTACAACGGTACGGGCGCGCCCGGCACCATCGCTGGGCAGGCCGACGGCGACGAATACTTGGACGCGGCGACGGGCGACGTTTACGCGCGCTCCGCGGGCGCGTGGTCGAAGGTTGGCAACATCAAAGGCCCCGCTGGAACGGGCGGTGGCGGAGGCGCTGGCGGCGGCGGAATGGCGCGCAACACGTGGACCTTCGACGCCGTAACGACGGATAGCGATCCGGGCGCGGGCAAGTTCCGGCTCAACAGCACCTTCACCATCGAAAAATATAGCGTCGTCCTTTACGTGAGCACGACGGACAAGGACGGCAACAACGTGGCAAGCGTGCTTGACGGCTTGCGCGCGGGCGACGCCTTCGCAACGCAGTTGGTTACGCTGTACTTCTCCACGCCCACGGTGTTCACCAAGCGCGTGACCGGCCGCGTTACGGCCGTTGTCGCGTCCGGCGCTTATCGCAAGATCACACTTGACGTGCTCTACCGCGACGATAGCGCCACCGCGTCCTTTGCGTCCGGCGACAACATCACCTTTCAGTTTGATCCGGTGTCGCGCTACATGGACCCGCCACCGTTCGGCTTGAACGTGAGCGACTCCAGCATCTACAGCGTGCCGGGATTTATCCCGATGCGCTCCAAGACGCTATCGCTCGCGTCTAACCGTGCCTATGTGGTCCCGGTGCGCATCACGCGCCCCACGCGCATCACCGGCTTCCGGATGTCGGTGAACACCGCCGGGACCGCGGGCAACGCGCGCTTCATGATTTATAAGTTGGGGCAGCGCACGGCCGACGGGCTTAGCGACTCCGGCGATCTGGTCACATCGTCTTCGGCGCTTTCCAACGCCTTCGGCTCCACGGGCGGCAAGAGCGGCACACTCGCCGCAACCGTGCTCGCACCCGGCTACTATTGGTTCGTGATGGCCGTCGCGGCGCTCACGGGCGCGCCCGTGTTGAACGCCCTTTCGGGCTTTTGGGCCGACGGCAATTACTTGGCCCTCCCCGGCGCTTCGTTCCAAGCGGTCGATTATCTGTACTTCCCCGGTGATTTAACCGCCGCGCCCGCAACGCTTAGCGGCTTGCCCACTGCGCAAACATCGACCCTTTTAACGTCGTCATTCGGTGACGTGTGCACCGTGCCATTCGTTGGGTTGATGGACCCGCACTTCTGATGTTGCACGTTAGCCCCCGCACTATCCTACGCGCGATCCGGCCGGAGATTGTCCGGCCGCGCGCCACTATCGACTTCGAAGGCCGTTCCGCTGGCAATCTGAAGCGCATCGGTTCGTGGCTCTATTCGCGGCATCGTACGACGCAAGCCCATTGCTTGGCGTACCATCTGCCCGGCTCCGACGAAGTGAAGTTGTGGCACCGCGCCTATCCCGCCCTTGGCATCGAAGAGTCGGCGCCGCCGGAAGACCTGTTCCAATGGATCGCCGAAGGCGGCATGGTCGAAGCGCACAACGCGGGCTTCGAACAGAACTTCTGGCAAAACGTGATGCTGCCGCAGCACGATTGGCCCGAAATCCCGGACGACCAATGGATGTGCTCCGCCGCGAAGTGCGCCGCGCTCGCCCTGCCCCGTTCGCTGGAAGGAGCAATCGAAGCGTTGGGGCTCCCACAGAAGAAGGACCCGCGCGGCGAAAACTTCGTGAAGAAGTATTGCCAGCCCGCCCGCCTCTCCAAGCGCGAGCGGGACTCCTTGGGCGAAGACTACGTTGAGTTCGCCGAAGACATCGAAGGCATCACCACCGGGTGGGAATATTGCAAGCAAGACGTGCGCGCGGAGATGTGCCTTTCGGACGCCCTGCCCGACCTTATCCCGAATGAACAGAAGCTTTGGCATATCACGCAGGGCATGAACCGGCGCGGCGTGCTCATTGATACGGAGCTTGCACGCGCGGCGCTGCGGATGGCTGATAAAGCCAAGCGCAAAATCAACGCGGAGTTGGAGAGCATCACCGGCATTAAGTCCGGATCGCAGCGCGAGGCCCTGAAGAAGTGGCTTGCGGAGCATGAAGGGTTGGAGCTTGCCGACTCCACCGCGAAGACCCTTGAATGGTATCTCGACCGGCGCACCGACTTGTCCCAGCGCGCTCGCCGCGTGCTCACCATCATTAAGGAGGTGAACCGCACGTCCACCAACAAGTTTAAGCGCATGCTTGAATGCGTGGACGATGACGACCGTGCCCGCGACCTTCTCTCCTTCTGCGGCGCGGAGCGCACGGGCCGTTATGCGGGTAAGGGAATCCAAGTCCAGAACTTGCCCAAGGGCCGCTTCGCGAAGCATCTGCCGAAGAAGACCGCGCTAGACCTTGCGGTGGAAGACATCAAGTCGGGCGATCTTGAATGGTGCGAAGCCGTACACGGCGACATCATGAACTTGATTGCGTCGTGCCTTCGCGGCGCGCTCATTGCCCCCAAGGGCCGCGACCTTGTGTCGGCCGACTATGCCGCCATTGAGGCACGGTGCGTGCTGTGGGAGGCGGGCGCCGACACGGCGTTGAACGTCTTCCGCGAAAAGAAAGACATTTATTGCGACATGGCGTCCGGCATCTACGGCCGGGAAATTACGAAGGAGACGGCGAAGCCCATCAACGCAATGGGCGCCACGGAGCGCGACTTCGGCAAGGTGGCCGTGTTGGGCCTTGGCTATGGAATGGGCTTCCTCAAGTTCCTAATCACGCTGCGCACCTACAACATCGTGCTCACCCGCACCGAAGTGCTCGCGATGATGGGCCGCAAGCGCTTGGAGAAGTACGAAGGCATTGTGCGGAAGAAGCTCTTTCCGAAGCCGGAAGACTTCGATGATGGGCGCAAGTACAGGCTCGCCGAACGCGAGGCCGCCAAGAGCCGCCGGGCGCTCCGCGACGAACGCGAAGACCCGGAAGGCGTGCTCCACGAACTCGCGTTGTGCAAGTACACCGTGGACACGTACCGCACGCGCTACTCCGAAGTGCCGGAGATGTGGAAGGCCCAAGAGGCCGCCGCCGTCGAAGCGATTCAGCATCCGGGCCGCCGCGTACAGTGCGGCGTGGTCGTGTGGTACATCGAAGGCCGCTTCCTGAAGTGCCGCCTGCCCTCCGGCCGCACGCTCAACTATTGCGACCCGGAGATTAAACCCACCAAGACTTCGTGGGGAGAGACGCGCCCTCAAATCCGCTTCATGGGCCGCGATCAGAAGACAAACAAGTGGGTGCGGCAAGCGACCTACGGCGGCAAGCTCACGGAGAACATCACGCAGGCCATCGCGCGGGACATCATGGCCCACGCGAAGATTTCGCTAACGGAGAAACACGGCCACATCTACGACCTATTGATTTCGATCCACGACCAAATTCTGTCCGAGTGCGACGAAGGCGCGGGCGACGTGAAGTCGTTTGAAGCGGTGATGGCTGATCTTCCGCCGGAGTACGACGGATGCCCCATCACGGCGGAAGGCGAGCTTTACAAACGGTTCCGGAAGTGAGCCATGCACGGGACCTTCGCAACCATCATCAAGGCGGAGCCGTGCCGCATTTGGCTGGACGACCGCGCCGGGCTCTTCTGCACGGTGAGCCCGGAAGACTACCAATGGGCGTTGCAATGGCGCTGGCACTTCGTCCGCGACAAGCACGGGCGCAAGTTCTACGCACGCCGCAACACCCGCATTGCCGGGCGGCAAATCCACGTGTGGCTTCACAAGGCGATCTTGTCGGAGCGCATGGGCATCTTGCCACCGTCCGAACTACACACCATCGGCGACCACGGCAACGGCGAGTCGCTGTGCAATGAGCGTTGGAATCTCTCTTGGGCCACGCCGTCCATGAACCGAAGGACGGCCCGCACATGATTATCGCAGCCACCGGGCACCGCCCGAACAAGCTAGGCGGCTACGGCGACGACGTGCGGAAGAAGCTCCGCACCGTGGCGCGCAACTACCTTGGCCTTTCGCTCGCGTCGGAAGTCATCAGCGGCATGGCGTTGGGGTGGGACCAAGCCTTCGCTGAAGCGGCAATCCAACTAGGAATCCCCTTCACCGCCGCCGTGCCGTTCGAAGGGCAGGACGCTATGTGGCCCGCCGCGTCGCGTGCGCACTACGGCGTGTTGCTCTCGCGCGCCGCGGACATCCACGTGGTTAGCCCGCCCGGCTATAGCGCCCACAAGATGCAAGCCCGTAATGCATGGATGTGTGACAACGCGAACCGCCTTTGCGCGCTGTGGGACGGCACGACGGGCGGGACGTGGAATTGCATTGAATACGCGTCGGCGCTTGGGCTCCCGATTGACAACGTATGGCAGGACTTCGCGCAATGACCGAGTACCCTTACGCGGCGGACTTGATCGTGGCGCCTTTCCGCGAACCGCCGTTTGACCACCAAATCGAAGAGTTCGAACGGCACGTTGGCAAGGAGGCCCGCGCGCTGTTGTGGACCATGCGCACCGGCAAATCCAAAATGACGATTGACACCGCGTGCCAACTCTTCGTCAACGGCGGGGACCTTGGCAAGATTGACGGCGTGTTGGTCTTCGCTCCTAACGGCGTCCACGCGAATTGGTTAGAGCGCGAGTTGCCGAAGCATTGTTGGCCGGGCGTGGAGTGCGAAACCATCGTGTGGCGCTCGCGCGTGGCCGGGAAGAAGGGCGGCAACCGGCTAAGCAAGGCCGCCGCTGCGAAGTGGGCCGCGGAGCAAGAAGCGTGGTGGGAGAAGCTGAAGACCATCCGCAAGAGCAAGAAGCTTTTTTGGATGTCCGTGAACACGGAGAGCATGACGCGTGACGACGTGCGCCGCGCGGTGGCTCGCTTCCTGAAGTGGCGGTGGTGCCTGATCGTGTACGACGAGTCCGACGACTTCGGGTCCCCGGGCTCCATCCGCACGAAGATGGCCCGCGCGCTCTCGCGCCGCGCGATCTACAAGCGCGACCTTACCGGCACCTTGCTCACGGGCTCGCCGCTCGCGGCGTGGTCGCAGTTCGAATTGCTGAAGGAAGGCGCGCTTGGCTACACCAAGTTTTCCGACTTCGATTCCCGCTATGCCGAATATGAGTTGGCCAGCACGCGCGCCGGGCGCCAGTACCGCAAGCTATTGGGTTTCCGGAATCAAGAAGAGCTTCGCGAGCGGATCGCGCAATACTCTTCGGTGGTCACGCGCGACGACGTGAAGGGCATGCCCGCGTTGTTCCGCAGCGTGCGCCCCATCGAATTGTCGCCGGAGCAACGCGAGCTATACGCCCAAGTGCACAAGAGCTTCCTTGTGCAGATTGAGGACGAAGAAGTGTCGTTGGGCGAGCGCATGCAACGCTTGACCAAGTTGCAGCAAATTTGCTCCGGCTTCGTGATTGATGAACAGAAGCGCACGCACCTAATCCCCGGCCGCAACCCGCGCTTGGAGGCCATCTCGGAAGAAGTCTATTTGTGCCCCGGCAAGGTGATTATTTGGTGCCAGTACCAAAAGGACATCGATTTGGTAGAGGCGCAATTGTTACAGGACGGGCACCGGGTCGTTGGCTATCATGGCCGCGTGCCCGATGATGTTAAGCCACGAAACCTCACAGCGTTCCGAGATGACAAGGAGGTTAAAGCCATCATCGGGCACATCCAATCCGGCGGGCGCGGCCTAGATATGTCCGTTGCCTATAAGGTCATCAACTATTCGCACACCTTCAAGGCCCGGTTGCGGGCGCAAGCGGAGGAACGGGCAACGAAGATCGGAGGCCATAACATCGAAGTGTTGGACTTCGAAGCACCCGGTCCGGACGAATACATTAGGTCCAAGATTTTAGAGCGTATCGACATTGCAGAAGCAATCGCAGGAACGGGATTGCGTGATTTTTTAAAGAGCCTTGAATTATGAGCCGCGTTTTTGTCGTCCAGCAACCCGCCGTTTTTGACCGCGTGTTGAAGACCTTCGTGCCGAAGTACGACTTGACCCCCGCAGCGGCGCACGGGCGCCTTGTCTACTTGCTGGGGCCGGGCAACATCTTCAAGGACCGCATGGACCAAGCCACCAAGCAAATTGCGCGGGTGATGTCCGACTACTCCATGCGCGATTGCCTTTTGGCCGTCGGCGATCCGGTGGCCATCGCGGCGGCCGTCATGATCGCAGGCAAGCGCACGGGTGGCGTGGTGCGGTTGCTGAAGTGGGACCGCTTGTCGGCGTCCTATGAGTGCTTCAGCGTCAACACCAACGTGGCGACCTGATCCATGCGGAGCGCTGCGGAAGTGGTGGTTGCTGCGCTGAAGCGCGGCAAGACGAACGCCGAAGCGCTCGCGGCGGCTAGACGCGCGCACCCCCGCACAACCATGTCCTTGCCTACTGTAAACTGGTATCGCAATCGGTTGCGCAGCGAAGGCGCGAAGGTCCCGACGGACCGGGAGGCGAAGCGAAAGTCAAGCTGATTCTGTTTTAAGATTCGCTTGACCTGTTTTTAAAAACACCATATCCGTTTTGCATATTGCAGACGGACATTTTCATGACCAAAGCATTTAGTGGGGCCGTCCGGCTCACCGGGGCGCGTTTTAGCGTCCAAGTATTGCAAGAGCCGGACGGCCCTATTTCCCGCTACCAGCGCGACGGCGGCAAAGCCGCAACCGCAAAGCTCTTGAAGCCCGTGCGCTCCAAGAAGCGGGCCGCAATTCTACGGTGGTTCCTTCAGCACCCCGACGGCGTGAAAGTCGGAGAGGCCGTCCAGCAACTCAACCTCACCCGCTCCGCCGTTTTCTCCTATTGGTACTTCATCCACCGCGAGCACGGCATCGGCTACACCCTCGCGGGCAACGTCATCACCCCTCGCTTGCCGCGCAACTGCACGGTGGCCGACGTGTTCGGGGAAGCGTGATGGCCCGCGAATCCTCCTTGTGGACTTGGCTTTCCAAAGCCCGGCTTGAATTCCCCGACGTGCTCCACATGGAGCGGGTCGAGAACATGCTAGGCGCGGGCTTCCCGGACGTGGACGGCTACTTGCGCCCGCACGGTGCCTTCCAACTCGAATTGAAATCGACCACACGCCCGGCGCGCCCAACCACGCCCGTTCGCTTCGCGCTCCAAAAGCGAGACGCACAAATCAAGTTCTTGCGCACGCGGTGGGAGCTTGGCGCCAACGCGTTCTTCCTCCTCCAAGTCGGCGAGGCTTCCGACCGTGTGCTGTACCTCGCGCCCGGCAACGTCGGCGACAAGCTGAAGGCCGGAATACTTGAAGCGGCGCTCGCCGTGGAGTGCGTCAACACGGGCATTTTTAAGCATCCATTTTCACGCAGAGACATTTTGAAAGCCGTTACGACATGCCGCCGAAACCCCTCTCAAAATTGAACGCCCCGGAGCTAGTGCAAGAGTACAACCGACTCGCCAAAATCCGGAACGTTCCGCCGCTCAAGGGGTGGAAGGGTTCGCGCGTCAAGCTCTTTGAACTTGTCTCCATTCTCCGCACCGTGCGCCCCGGCGCCGAAGTGCCACCCCCGCCCGCGCCGCTGCAACGTCGCTCGCGCGGTACGCCCATTCGCGCCGCGCTTGTGGAAGCGCTGATGGTCATCACGCATTACGTGGAGCGCGACACCGGCAAGGTGGTCTCCTTCAGCGAAGCCAAGAACCGCGACCGCAAGACCTTGCTTTCCGTCGGGCTCCCCTACGTCGAATGCTTGGCGCGCGTGAGGGAGAAGCACCCCGGGTGCAAGACCACGTTGGGCGCGCTGCGGATCGCCGCGCTTCGCGCCCGCAACGGGCTAGACGGTTTCCAAGTGTTCCAGCTTCCGCAGAAGCGCCCTCACCGCAAGAGCAAGCCCCATGTCAGCTAGACTCCTACTCGCGGGCGCTGCGCTCGCGTTCGCCCTCGCGCTCGCATCGTGCGGCCTTGATCGCGGCCGGTGCCTTCAATCGCACCGCGAGCGCTACACGTGGTTGATGCCCATTCAAGTGGGCTCCACACCGTGCGGCAATGGATGCTCCGTTCCGCTCTACACGTACATTCCCATGGAGGACGAGCACGACGTTTGCGACCGCTGGGAATTCCCGGAGGGCCGCAAATGAAAAGCTTTTTGTCCGGCGCTGTCTTCGCGGCCGTCATTCTCGCGTGCGTGTGGTTCGATCACCGCACCGAGTACGCCCGGCACCTCCGGGCCACGAACGCCGTCACTGCGGAGCAAGTCGCCCGCGAGGGCATGACCGACCGCGAGTTCTACGCACGCAACCCGAAGCACTTTCCCACCGAAGCAACCTCCACCCACAAGAAGGACTGAAGACCATGCAAGACCCCCGCGACATCAACCCCGCTCTGATGGGCGGCGAACTCCCACCGCCGTCAATGTCGGCGGAGAACATCGCGGCCGTTAAGGCCGTCACCGACAACCCGCGCGCTATGCTTCTAATGAGCGTGGACAACGCCGTGTCCGAGTCCGGGCTCAACGCCGAACAGCAAGCGGGCGTCCTTTTCGCCGCGTGCGCGCTCGCCGTGCGCCGGTTGATCGAAGCCAACGACACCGGCAACGCCGAACGCAACCGCGTCATTCGCCACAAGGTCCGCAAGGCCGCGGTGGGGGAGTTCGAGTCCAAGCTCCGGACCTACTGCACCCCGTTAACTACCCGTTAACGGACTCATTTTTTAAAACGGGAGCCTCCTTTTTGGAATTGACTCCCGTTTTTCAAATCGGGTATCGTCCTTTTCAGAAACAGGGACCCCGCCCCATGTACGTCATTCAAGCTTTCAACGGTCTTGTGTGGAGCACGATTTCCAAGCCTCGCGCGGAGAACGTGCAGCGCGCCCGCCTCTTGGTGCTGGCGAAAGTCTGCCCCGGCGCCAAGCTCCGGTTGGCTTTGCTGGCGCCGTGAGCGCCGACGACATCGTGTTGGAGATGGCCCGCTTTGAGCGGGAATGTCTCCAACGGATCGCCGCGAAGCTCGCGGCTCGCAACGAAGGCCAAGCCTTCAAAGACATTGGAGAGTCCAACTATGAACGACGCGCGGCGCAAGGCCATCAACGACGCCATATCGAAGCTTGAAGAAGCGAAGGCCGAACTAGAGACGGCGCGCGACGAAGAACAAGAGTATTACGACAACATGCCCGAAGCCTTCCAGAATGGCGAGAAGGGCGAGAAGGCTTCCGACGCCGTGTCGAAGCTTGAAGACGCAATCAACGACTTGGACAACGCAATCAGCCTCGCGCAAGAAGCGGTGGAGGGCTAAGCCATGGCTCGCGTCACGGCCCTGAAGTCCACTCAAGTGCGCGCCGCGAAGACCGGCGCCAATCCGCAGCAAGCGAAGCGCCCGGACCCGACCGCGAGCACGTACCCGCTTTTGCAAGCGGCCTATGAATTCTTCAACGCACGACTCTTTGAAGACAAGCTCCCGTATTGCCTTCTCACCCTTCAGCGGCACAAGGGCTCATACGGCTACTTCGCGGCGGGCCGCTTCGCATCGCGCGACGGCAAGCACAGCACCGACGAAGTGGCTTTGAACCCGCAGCACTTCGGCGAGCGCACCGACAAGGACACGCTTTCGACTCTCGCGCACGAACAAGCCCACGTGTGGCAACAGCACTTTGGCAAGCCTCCTAGCGGCGTCTACCACAACAAGGAGTGGGCCGCGAAGATGAAGGAGATTGGACTCCACCCCTCCACCACCGGCAAGCCCGGCGGCAAGGAGACGGGGCGGCAGTGCTCCCACTACATCATTCCCGGCGGCGCATATGACAAGGCGTGCGACGAATTCTTGGCCAAGCACGGCACGGCGCTTTACGTCGAAGCGTGGCGCGAGGGCGAGGCGGAGAAGAAGAAGCGCGAGAAGAAGAACGCCAGCAAGACCAAGTACACGTGCGCGGGCTGCGAGGCGAACGCGTGGGCCAAGCCGGGCGTGCATCTCATTTGCGGTGAGTGCTCCGAAGACATGGAGCCCGCGACGTAGCGGCAACTAGGGGAGACTTTGGGATGAACATCGAATTAGTGGCGATTCCGGGGAGCAAGGGCGACAAGGACATTATGCGCGGCGCCGTGCGCTGGGGCAGCGTGTGCCGCTCTTCGCATGGCGTCTACCGCCTCAAGGACGCGTCCGGGCACGAACTGCCCTACCGCATTCGGCCGGGCAAGGACTCCTTCACGGTCCACGACGCGATTGACGACGCCATTTTGCGGCGGTTGATGCGCGACCCGGCCGAACTCAAAGCTGAAGCCCGTGCGCGGCGTCTTGAAGTCCGGTCCGCCTTCGCGCGGGCCGAACGCGAAGAGCGCGAGGCCATGGACGCCCGCGCCGCTCGCATCATCAAGACGCTTCCGGCGCCGCTCGCACACCCCACAGCCGCCAGCTTGCACCGCGCCATTGTGGACGCGATGCGCTGGGCGCAAACCATCTAGGAGTCAAACATGCGTAGTCGTTTTGGATTCTTGGCGGGCCTTGCCGCCGTCGCTGCGTTGGGCCTTGGCGGCCCTTCGCACGAAATCGTCCGGCGCTCGCGCCCGGTGTCAAAGCGCAAGTCGTACTTGGACGGCGGGCAGCACCCACGGGGCAACCGGGAGACGCGCCGCGCGAATCCCGAACACCGCGCCGACAAGAAGCACCGGCTGAAGGGCTTGCGCCCATGATCCGCTTGCGCGTGGAGTGGCTTTATCAAATCCACGCGCCGCACTTTTGCGCGGGCGTCGTCGTGCGTGACGGCCGCGTTACCGCAGCGGCGCCCATCGTTAGGTGGGCCATCGGCAAGAACTGGCGATGGTGCCGCGACTATTTCGACGGAAGGAATTGGAGCTACCAACTATGTTAGATCACAACGTGGATTTGTCCGGGGTGCCGTTCGAAGAGCGGAGCTTCGGAGTCAAGGCGGCCTGCAAACTGCTAGACATTAAGGAGTCGTTCTATTTCGAACTGATCGCCGCCGGGGAAATCGACACCTACAAGTCGGGGCGCTCGCGCAAGATCACCGGCCGCGCAATCAACGCCTACCGCAGCAAGTGCGAGGAGGCCGCGTAATGGCAACGAAGCTTTGTGTTGTGTGCAGCCAACCCTTCGAAGCATTTAACGGCGCGAAGGCGTGCCCCGGCGAGTGCCGCTCAAAGATTAAGCGCAAGCGGGACGCGCTCAAATGTAAGCGGTGGCGCGAGAACAATCCCAAAAGACACGCGGCCCGGATTCGACGGTGGCGGGAAGAGAATCGCGAGCGCGACGCAGCCAACGCTAAACGGAGCCGCCAAAAGAACTATGAGCGAAACGAGGCCCGCACCAAACGTTGGCGCGAGGCGAACCGCGAGCGTTACATGGGCTGCATCAAACGGGCTAACAAGCGCGTGGGAGACGCCATTGCCATCGTATCGAAAATTGCGCCGGGAGCGCTTCCGGTATCCGCCGTTGACCGGAACGCGCGTCGCCGCATTGCCTACCACATCGCCAAAACCTGCAAGCTGGTCTGAAGGAGGCAGCGCAATGGCAACGAAGCTTTGTGTTGTGTGTAGCCGGCCCTTCACAGTGCGAGGGGCCGCGAAGACGTGCTCGCGCCCCTCTTGCCGCACTACGTTAAGGGACGCTAGAAAAAAGCGCTGGCGGGAGAACAACCGCGAGCGCGCGAGGGCCGCCGTCAAGCGTTGGTGTGAGAACAACCGCGAGCGCAAGGCGGCCAATAATAAGCGTTGGTATGAGAACAACCGCGAGCGCGCGGCGGCCAACGATAAGCGTTGGTATGAGAACAACCGCGAGCGCAAGGCGGCCCACAGTAGGCGTTGGCAAGAGAACAACCGCGAGCGCGTGGCGGCCCAAAGTAGGCGTCGGCAAGAGCGGGTGAGCGCCGCAGTTCGCATCGTCAAAGCAATTGCGCCGCATTCGCTCCCGCGCGCCTCCGTGGACCGGGAGGGGCGCCGCCGGATCGCCTACCACATCGCCAGAGCCTGTAACTTAATCTAGGAGCCCATACCATGAAGACGCTTAAAGACCCTATGGTGATTCTCTCCAACGTTGCGAAGAGCAATCACGGTGAGACGCCAAAGACCATCCGGGCCGCCGCCCGTGTTGAGTTCAACATCGCACCGGACACGTACGCCGAAGCCTTTTTCAACGATTGGTTTGACCGCAACTTCGCGCGGGTCGCGGTGAGGGTTGACCGCCGTTCGGGCTCCGTCGTCGCTGTGGTCTCCAAGGCCCCGGCGGCTACGGCCGCGCCCCGCACGGCGCCCCAGCGCGCAACACCCGAAGAGAGGAAGCGGCGCGAGGAAGAGCGCGACGCAGCCGTGCAGCGCTTCTACCGCGAAGGCGTCTTGAACATGAAGTTAGGGAACGGCAAGCGTGTCTTCGAATGCACCGGCCGCGAGCTTCGCACCTTCGGCGGGTGGCTCTTTGACATCGCCAAGGGCTTGCGGGACAACGAAGTGTTGGGCAATCGGATGTCCCACGAAGAAGCGCAACGCGTCTTTGAGCGGCACCACGCGAACAAGAGCAAGGTGGCGTGATGCCGAAGCCTCAATCACGCGCCGCGTGCGGCAAGCGGCTCGCTGAAGTCATGTCTGAAACGCGGGCCGAAGTTGAGCGCCGGGGCAAGCTGGACGTTTTGCGGAGCGCCGCCGGGCCGGACCCCTTCGTGGGCAACCTCTCGCAAGTCGGCTTGGCGCTGCGCTTCGACGTGGCCGCGTCCACCATTCGGCGGCGCGGCGAGCTTGTCACCGGATTCGTGTCCAGCGCGGAAGGCGTGTGGCGCGAGACGTGGAAGCGTACGAAGCAAAGCAACGGGTGGCTATGCTATGATCGCGTGCGGGTCGAAGGGCACCCACGGCTCCGCGAGCCTTGCCCGCACCAAATCATCTTCAAGGCCGCGATGCGCCGGGGCAAGCCGGAGTTGATCTTTGTCGCCGTTCTTGACCAACACGGGCGGGAGATGCGCGACGACGAATTGGGATGGCTTGCCGACGGGGACCACGAAGCCTTGGAGCTTCAGCCATGAAATGCGTTCAAGTCGTCGGGCAGGGAATCCCGCACCGCATGCGCGACCACGACGCCGCGCAACTTGTCGCCGAAGGCGACGCGGAGTATTGTTCTAAGAGCGTGTGGAAGGAGTTCCACGACAACAACGCGGACGAAGCCTTCCGGGCGCGCCGCGCAAGTCATGGGCGGATTGGCTGATGACCACAACGGACAACGATTCCAAGATCACCGAAGCCGACTTCTCCGCAATTGAAGCGCGCGTGTTGCTCCACCGGGTTGCAGACTTGGAGCGCGCCTTGCGCTTCTACGCGGACCCGACGCGCTACAACGGCCCCAATCAACACATCAAGGGCGACCCCGACGAATACCAGCCGAAGGACGCGGCCTATTTGCTAGACGTGACGCGCGACGGCGGCAAGATCGCCCGCGACGCGCTGGACGGCCACTTTATGGCGAACCCCGGCGACGTGGACCCGGCCGCCGGGCGTCGGTGGAGCGGCCGGACCACATATGGCGGGAAGCTCACCGATGACGCCGCGCAAAGGCGCACCGCCCTAGAGTGGGAAGCCGACGCCCTGAAGCAAGGCAAATGATTCCAATAGACACGCGACGGTGGGAGCGCGAGCACGGCCGCAAGCCCACCGGCCGCCAGTTCTGGACCTTCCGCATCATCTCGCCCCGGATCACGGCGAAGGATTTTGAGTTCACCACCGAAGAGGCGATGACGTACCCGGCGGCGTGCAAGGTTGCGCGAGAGAAGGCGGCCTTGCGCAAATCCGACCAAATCGTGTTGCTGGCCTAGCGGCAACCCATCGCGGCTTGCTGGTAGGTGCACCGACCCGGCGCGTTTGACTTCCACTCCGATTGCACCGTGACGTTGCCGCGATAGTCTTTGCCGGTGGTGATGGTGTAGGTGCCAGCGCTTGACGTGGAAGTGGTCGTGGTGCCGCCCTGCCAATTTTTCCGCGAAGTCGTCGTAATGGTCGAATCCGCGAGAGCCGAAGAGCCGGAGGCGATCAGAAGGGCGAGAGCAAGGGCGCGCATGGTATGAACTCCAAAGGTTGCAAGAGCACCGTAGCGCACGCGGCCTAATCGCCCCTTCTCCCGTCCGTTACATTTTTAGCCATCGCGCTCCGCGCTCGCGATCCGCTTCGCCTCTTCCACGGCGTCGTCCCGCGATACCCGCCCGTTGATTGAACGGCGCCCGGGGTCGTCGTCAAAATAGATGAACGTAGACACCCGCACTTCGATGCTCTCTTCATGCGGGATGATGCGCACCACCTTGTTGCCCATAGCTCACCCGGCCGCCGCGAGCTTCAAGACGTTGGACTCGCCTTCGACGTAGCGGCCCCATGCCTCCATAAGCTCGCGCCGCTTCTTGAGCGCGGTGCCACGGCGATAGGCTCGCTCCACTTCGTCGCCCACCTTGTGGGCTAGGGCCATCTCCGCGACTTCGCGCGGGAAGTGGGTTTCGTCGCCCGCCCAATCACGGAAACTGGACCGGCACCCGTGCGCAGTCATTGCAGGGTAGACTTTTTGCAGCGCGTGGAGCACGGCGTTCGGCCCCAGCGGCTTCTTGTGATCGCGGGAGCCCCGCCCGGCAAACACATAGGCGTCGGGCTCCAAGTCCTTCGGCATCACCGCGCGCAAGATCGCGACGGCGCGAGCGCACAACGGCACTTCGTGCGGCTTGCCTTCCGGGTGGTCTTCCGTCTTCATCCTCTCCGGCGGGACGGTCCAAAGCGCGTCCTTGAAATTAATTTCGCGCGCTCGCATGAAGCGCGCTTCGCCGGTCCGCACCGCCGTCAAGATGATGAATTCGGCGGCCCGGTTCACGGCGGTGTCGGCGCCGTCGTGCTTCGTACGGAGCGCGGCCACAATGGCGGGCACGTCCTTATAGGGCGCGGCCTTGTGGTGCCGCTTCGACTTCTTCGCCTTCGGCAGCAACGGCTTTAGCGCCTTCCACTCCGCCGGGTTGCGGCCGCTGCGGAGGCCGTTGGAATCGGCGGCGTCTAGCACGCGCTCAATGCGGCTTCGGGTCTCTCGCGCCGTGCGGTTGGTGGTGAGCCACAGCGGCGAGATGACGGCCAACACGTCGTTAGTGGTGATGTCGGCGAGCGCCTTTCCGCGGAGCGATTTGGCGTGCACCTCCAACTCCCGCTTCCAATCGCGGTGTGTGTTCCGCCCCTTGAAGCCCGCCTTGATCGATTCCAAGAAGGCGTCCGCGTATTCGCCGAAGGTGATTCCCGCGTTCGCTCCGGCCTTCCGGATCGCCGCCGGGTCCTTGCCCTCATGGAGCAACCCACGGAAGCCTTCAGCGCGCTTGCGGGCGTCCCCTAGGCTCACGCCACCCTTCCGGGCTGCGGAGCCTAGGCCAAGCTCCTTGCGCTTCCCCGTGCCCCGCTCCTTGTAAATGAAGAGCCATGAGCGGGCGCCGCCGGTCCCCACCGCGAGGTAGAGGCCGCCGCCGTCGCTGTGGTAGCCGGGCGTTGAGATGGTTTCCGCTTCCTTCGCGGAGAGCTTGTGCAACTGTCGTCGGGCCATGTGCCAGTCACGCCTTTCTTCCCCACCTTTTTCCCCACCTTTGGCGCTGGACTGCGGCACTTTCGGGGGTTGGGCGGTGGTGCGTGGCGGAGTCTATAACCGGGAAAACCGTTAATTACAACAAGAGGTTGGCGCGCAATCGTGGCTTCTGGCGGATCACCGCGGAATCCCACCACCACCGGCATGCGTGCGGCCACGCTCGGCGATTGCAGGCCCGGACGAACGGCCACGAGATAGCGCAGCCGCTCGGTGAACGGCGCCACTGAGGAGGCAACGATCCAGGAATCCTCGCAAGACCGCCCCGTCGGCAGCAGCACGCCGAAATAGCCGAGCTGATCGGCGGCCTGGGCGATCTGGCGCAGATAGTTGAAATTGACCTCACGGCCGCCGATGCCGGTGCCGAGATAGCGGCCGTCGCCGTGGGTCGGCAGAAACCAGAGGATGTTGGCGTTCGCTTGCTTACTCATGGTGTTGCTCATGATCCTGGTTTCCGAGCCAGGTCGGAAATCTTGATGGATTTGGGGATCAGGCCCAGCGCGAAGAACGCGTCGGCAACCTGCTGCTGGTCGGCGATGACGGCATCGGTGATCGGCTTGACGCCGTAGGCCTGCCGCTTCAGCGCCACTTCGACCACGGGGACCGACAAGCCGATCGACGGCGCGAGCTGCTCGGCCACCGCATGGATGTCGCCCCTGGCCCAGTCGTCGACCGCGCTCAGCTCCGTGAGCACGGTGTCGACGATCTTCGGGTTGGCTTCGAGGAATTTCTTGGAGGAGAAATAGAACTGGTAGTTGGCGACGATGTCGGTGCCGTCGGCCAAGGTGCGCGCACCGGTGGCCGCTTCCGCTGCGGCCTGGAATGGATCCCAGATCACCCAGGCATCGACCGCGCCGCGCTCGAACGCGGCGCGTGCATCGGCCGGCGCCAGGAACACCGGCTCGACTTCCGAATATTTGACACCCGCCTTCTCCAGCGCCTTGACCAGAAGATAGTGGACGTTGGAGCCCTTGTTCAGCGCGACCTTCCTGCCCCTGAGGTCGGCGACCGACTTCAGCGGGCTGTTCCTCGGCACCAAGATCGCTTCGCCCTTCGGCGCCGGCGGCTCATAGGCGACATACTGGATCGGGGCGCCGGCGGCCTGCGCGAAGATCGGCGGAGCTTCGCCGGTGTTGCCGAAGTCGATTGCGCCGACATTGAGCGCTTCGAGCAGCGGCGGACCGGAGGGGAATTCGGTCCACACCACCTTGTAGCCATCGGCGGCGAGCTTCGGTTCCAGCGTGCCCTTGCTCTTGAGCAGCACCAGCTTGCCGTATTTCTGATAGCCGATGCGGATCACCTTGTCCTGCCCGTAGGAGGTGCCGACCGCGGCGGCGACGATGCCGATCGACAGCACGATGGCCGCGATCAGACGCTGAATGATACGCCTCATGTTCAAACCTTTTGAAATGGGAGAGTGGTGGGCACGATCAGGCTGCCGGGTTGCGCCAGACGATGTCGCGGATGACGATCGGCTTCGGGATCAGGCCGAGCTTATGAAAGCGGTCGGCGACGCCCTGCTGGGTCGCGACGATGTCGTCGGTGACGGGGCCGACCACGAAGTTCGCGCGGTTGGCGGCGACGGTCTGGATGTCCAGCGGGACGCCGGTGATCGCGGCAAGCGATTTGGCGACCTCGTCGCGGTGCTGCTCGGCCCAGTTACCGGCCGCGGTCGTCACATCGACGATCTGTTGCAGGACCACTCCGTGGTTCTTCGCGAACTCGCGGTTCGCGATGTAGAAGGAGTTGGTCTTGGTAACCTCGCGCGAATTGATCAGGATGCGGCCGTTCTGCTTGGTCTCACCGATCGCGAAATACGGATCCCAGATCGCCCAGGCCTCGATGCTGCCATTGGCAAAGGCGGGGCCCGCGTCCGGCGGGGTCAGATAGACCGGGGTGATGTCAGCATAGGTGAGCCCCGCCTTCTCGAGCGTCTGCACCACGACGTTGTGCGCGCTGGACCCCTTGGTGAAGCCGATGCGCTTGCCCTTCAAGTCGGCGATCGTGCGGATCGGGGACTCCTTCGGCACCAAGATGCCCTGGCCGTTGGTGATGGGTTGGCCGGCGGCATAGACGATCGCGGCGCCCGCTGCCTGGGCGAACACCGGCGGCGAGTCCCCGACCGAACCAAAGTCCAGGCTGCCGACGTTCATCGCCTCCATCATCGGCGGGCCCGAGGAGAACTCGATCCATTTCACCTCGATGCCTTGCGGAGAAAAATGTTTCTCCAGGGCGGCCTGCTGGCGCGCGATGACGAGCACGCCGGTCTTCTGGTAACCGATGCGAATTTCCTTCACTGCGCCTTGCGCATTGGCGCGCGAGACGAAGGCAGCAGCGGCTGCAGTTCCGGCAGAGAGTTTCAAGAAGTCGCGACGATGCATTCCAAGCTCCCGGCCGCGTGCGGCCGTCATTCATTCAGGTCTCGTGAATGATGGGGCGCGCTACGAAAGCTGTCGAGACGCTCAGGAAAATAGCGATGCGAACACTGCGCGTGCGGCGAAGCGCGTGATTAATCTTTCAAGCGGCGGAGCGAATGAAGATGGAATTTTTCTGCACGCGGATGTGAAGGCCGCGCGGGTTCGGTCTCGAGACTCGCGGCCGGAACCAAAACCGCAAAAACAACCCCATGCACAGTAGCCAGGGCGTGCGAAAACAATGACTTACGCATTATCCGAAGTTCGTTTGACTCGTCGGGCAAAACAGGAGCAAGATGGCATCATGGCGGGGCTCGGGATGGAGGGGCCCCGGCCGACCTAATGAAGCCAATTGACCGGCAAATTCTGCAGGCCGCGGAACGCCCAGCCGACGATCCGCACCTCCTCGTCATCGGCGATCTCGAGCTGCCCCGCGCGCGCGAACACGGTCGGCAGCGCGACGTCGGCGATCATGGCGCGCGAGGCCCAGGCGCCGGCGCAGAAATGCGGACCGGCGCCGAAGGCGACGCTCTTGGATGTGTCTCGTCTCACGTCGAACTGGTCGGCGCGCTCAAAATGCTTCTCGTCGCGATTGGCCGAGCCGAACATCAGGAACACGCGCTCATCGAGCTCGAATGACACGTCGCGGATGCTCCACGGCTTTGCGATGCGCCGCGGCGACATGCCGATCGGCGAAATCCAGCGGGCATATTCCTCGAACGCTTGCAGCCAGGACACTTCGCCCTTGCGCACGAGATTGAGCTGCTCGGGATGGGTCAGCAGCGCCCATACCGTGCCGGCGATGGCCTTGCGCGGCTCGTTCTGGCCGCCGGAGATCGCGAGTTTCACATTTGCGCGCACGCTCTCCATCGGCATGCCGGAGGCGAGGAGCACGCCGAGAATGCTCTGGTCCGGATGCTTGCGCATCACCGGCAGGATGTCGTCGATCGCGGCATCGATGCCCGACGTCGCGGCGTGGCAGCGCGCCTCGATCGCGGGATCGCCGGCATAATTGGCGATGCCCTCGATCATGCCCTGCGACCACGCATCCATGTCCTGAAAGCCGATATTGGTGAGGCCGGTGATCGACTTCAGGCACTCGCCGGAGAAGGGCAGCGCGAAATCGCGCATGAGGTCGATCCGTCCCGGTTCGATGCGATCGATGATGCGGTCGGCATGGGCCTGGAACTGCGCGGTCCAATGCGCCTTCACCGTCTTCGGCGACACCGTCGGAAACATGGCGCGGCGCTCGACCTGGTGCGCCTCGCCGTCCTTTCGCATCATGTTATGGCCCATCAGCCGGTTCATCAGACCTGCGGGCTGGTGCGAGGAGAACACGTCGATCTGCTTCTCGGAAATCGAGATGTCGTCGCGGCTCGTCAGCAACGTCGAGCCGAGCTGCGGCACGAAGGCAATCGGCGCCTCCTTGCGCATTGTCGCGAGCATCGGATAGGGATCGGCCCAGAATGCGGCCGGGTCGATGTCGATGCGCGGCGCGGTGCTCAAACTTCGCTCCCTTGCTATGTGCCTGCCAAGGTTAGCGCCTTCAGGAGCCGCCGTCTGTCCCCAGCGATTGGGACAGGCGGCCTCAGGACGTGTCTTCAAGAGTCGAGTACGCGCGGGTGCGATGGCGAAGCCCGCATTGTCCACAACATCGGACATAAGCGAATGTTCGTTGAGGGCCAAAAGCGGGACTAGTTTAATGCTCTGCATTTCGAGTTGCAGCGCCAGCGGACCTTCAGGCCGATATGATCTAACCGCAAAGGAAGACAGACTCGACTTGGCCACGCGCTTTCCAATAGGCTTCTCCTTTCCAATTATAACTAGCGGGGAGCGAAATGGCTGAAAGAATCAATGTCGAGGTTACCGGCAAATCGCAGTTTGAAGTCGCCTACGACATGGCGAGATACATACTAATCAATATGGAAGGTCGTCAGGTGAAGAGCATAAAGCGGCAAGAGCTCTTGCATTTGGTAGCTGACTGCATCGAGACCTTGCGCGGCATCAAGGTCAGGGAGATTATCAGCTAAAGGCTTGCACTCCTGCAGCGACCGTCCACCCGCATTTCGCAAAATTTCGTGGGCGGCCTTGGAGAGCGCTTTCGGTCGAGACAGCTATGGGTCCATGAGCCGACATCGCTCAATCAAGCGGCGGTACTTATCAGGCTCCTTAGCGGCCGTAGGGGAAGCAGCGATTGCGATCGAGTGTGAGACCGAAATGTGCTCCCAGTGCAGCGATGGCCGCGTCTTGCTGAGGATAGGGATCGGCATTGGATGCGGCAACGATGATGATCCGGAACCCGCCGCGATCCTTGCCGCCGGGTGGCAGCATCGCTGTAGTCAGTGCATTGCCCTCCCTGTCGCGCAGCGTGAGGAAAAGCGGCATCTCTCGCTGTACATGGGCCTCGAGGCCGATGTCGCGCTCGATCGCGTTGGGCCGCTCGGGACGCCAGGACTCGACTGCCTTCTCCCGCTCGCGGCGGAAATATTTCTCAACTGTGTGGTCCATCAGGCGCGACTCATGCATCGCTTCACCTTCCGTCTCGATACGGAACCAGGTCTTGCCCTTCGGTGCGTCGCAAACATACTGCATTTCGCCCGTCCTGCGATCGCCGCAATTCTAGGGCGGCGGGCCTGTAAAGCCAATATGAGACTGGCTCCCGTGTATAGAGCTTCACGATCAGAGGGGCTAAGAGTTCTTGATTGGACGTTGAAGTTCTAGTGAGCCCAAACAATACTAGGTCGATCGGAATAATCCTCTTCAAGGAGCTTCCAGATGCCTGACATAAGGGAAAAGCAACGCGAAGCCCGCCGGAAGATCATTCGCCAATGGGCGAAGCTTCCGAAGGATAAACGCCAGTCTTTGGAGGGGATTTCTGAATTCGCCAGGACCGCCGCTCAGCAGAACGAGAACGCATTCATTCGCAGTCGTCGCGATCCGTATCAGAAGATCATGGGATGGCTATTGCCGCGTGCTCATCTCTGAACGAGTGAATCCTCTGCACATCCTTCCAAGACGAAACCGGGTTCTTCAGCTTGACCCCGTGTGGCGAACAGCCCGCACGATTTAGGGAGCAAACCATGCATCTTGTCGCAACGACATTGAGCGCGATTTTGTGAATCCGATCAGGCGACGCCCGATTTCCGTTTAGGGTCAACCGCGCCAGTTTTCGCCCGATCTCTATCAGCTCCGGTGGCATGGAGGTGATAGGCGCATTTCGTCGCGTAGGGCCAGACTCGGTCCTGCAGGGCTGTACTTGCTGCAGTCCGGTCTTCACTAAAAGCTGATCCTCGGTCCGATCAAGGAGCCGCGCTATCCCGTCATTTTTCGAGAGGGGAGGCCCCTTGGTCTCACGCAGCGGACGCGAGTCGGCTTCCGTGGCCGACAGACCTACGTTTCAGTTGCTGCCTCCGCCCGTTTGGGCGCGAAAGCCGGTCACGACGAACTTCTCTCGGGTAGGCGCTATTTTCCACTCGGCGCGTTCCCCGTTGTAGTCGCCGTGGTCCCCGCTTGTTGCGGCTGCGGCGGCGGTGCCTTAGGAGCCGACGTCAGCATACGAATTTTCCATTGCCCATTCTCACGAACATCAAGAGCAGTCCAAATCGCGTTTATTTCTAGGGGATCGCCTTTCTCACTCTTTCCAGTAATGTGAGCTTCGCCAGTTGACAGAGCCATGTTTTCTGACAATGGCTGAACTTCGGTCACCTTTACCTCGAGGCGATTAAGTCCAGCTTTGAAACCGTCCTCATAAAACTTGGTATTATCGGGCTCAATTCCATTCTGAGTAACACGCAGGTAGTTCTTCGTATAAAGTGCCGTAATCCCGGCAGCATCTTGTTTGTTGAAGTGCTGCTCGTATGCTGAAGCCATCTTCCCAATTTCCTCCTTGAGATTTTGATCTGCTGCAGTAGCAGGAATTGCTGACAGCAATAATGAGAAACATACAGCTCCAAATGTGCGCATGATGTTAGCTCCCTGCTGTTGATGCCTCCCTAGAATAGAGGATGGAGACGAGGCTTACCTCCGTCCTCCTAAGCAACGCCGATCACGCGGTCGCCCGGTTTCGAGGAACAGGTCCTGTCAGTATTACGGTTGGTACACCTCGGGCGCACTAGCGCCGACCTGACTCATCCTGATGATCGCGAAGTGACGTTGGCTCCTGCGCCAATATAGCTCAACACAGCGATGTCGGCCATGGGGTCACATGCTGAAGCGTAGAGACTTCACAGCCCTAATCCGCTCTCCACCTGAAAGGAGACGGTCGTTGAATGGTCGGGCGAGGCAGCTACGGACCAAGGACAGTCGCCAACCTACCTCGCTTTCAGATTGTTCCGCTCCCTGTAACTGAACTTGGGCTTGCATAGGTCAGTGTGGAACGCGCGAGGTCGTGTGCAGGACCATTAGCCAGCGGCCGCCGCTCATTTCGAATATGTTCGTGGTCAAAGCCATGAAGGTTGCGGCCTCGCCGGTTTTCAGTTTGCCTCGAATCTCCTCGAGACCTACGACCCAGGCGACGTTTTCATTGATGCGAATTTGCGGGTCCTGCATCGACACCGAGATTTCGGCAAAGCGGTCAAACGTCGCTTCCCAACTCTGCCTCACAGCGGCCCAGCCGATGATCGGCGTTTTGCTTGCAGGATGAACCGCGACCACATGTGGTTCGTGCGCCCAGATCATGTCCATCGCCGCGATGTCACGCGCAGACAATGCCTCATCGAAGGCGTGATTGGCGGATGTGATCGCCGCGCTCTCCGTGCCGGCTGCGGCGCTTGGCGCGGGCGGGCTGAGCGCGAGGGTGATGAAACTGAGTGTTGCGGCAATCATACGGATCAGCTTGTTCGGCATGGTGAAGCCCTCCTTGTGCATACGAGAGCGTGCCGTATCGCATTGCGCATAGCTAGGTCAGTCTGGTACCGTCAGATGATCAAAATCGGACAGTCGGCCATGCGGCGCGAGATTCCTGATGAAGCCCATTGAAGGGGTCCACTACTTCAACAGGCGCTTCCCAAAATTGGGAATCGAGCCGCTCGCGTTGTCGGAATTGTTCAGGCGCGTGCCGCCCGATCATTTTGACCACCCGCAACGTCCTGCCTTTCATCTTTTGATGCTATTCTCATCGGGGGCGACGACGCATTTCCTCGACTTCGAGCGTTTGCGCTGCACGGCGGGGACGCTTCTGCATGTTCGCCCAGGCCAGGTGCAGCAGTTCGTGCCCGGCGCAGAGGTGGAGGCAACGGTCGTTCTCTTTACGCCCGAGTTTGTCCTGCCCGATGAGGCGGCGAACCATCCGCTGGTCCGGGGCTCGGCGCTCGATCATGCGGCGGCAAGTGGAGCGATCAACCTCGATGCGGATTCATACGGGCGAGTTTGCGCCGGGTGTGCCGCGATAATTGATGAGTACAAATGTAGCGATGGCTCGACGACCTGCGCAAACATCTTGCAGCACCAGCTTCACGTCCTGCTCTTGCAGATCGCTCGCTGCTCGGACCGGCACGAAGCTCCGTTGCTCTCGAGTTATCATCGGACAGTCCGGCACTTTCTCACGGAGGTCGAAGCCCACTTCATGCGGACGCGCCGTGTCGAAGACTATGCCGACAGGCTCGGCTGTTCAACCAAAGCGTTGCGTCGCGCCTGCGTTGCGGTGCGTGGTCTTCCGCCCAAGATGATGATCGAGGAGCGCGTGATCCTCGAGGCGAAGCGGCTTATTGCGTACACACCGTGGCCTATCGAGGCCATTGCCGAGACCGTCGGATTCGGCGAGGCAACGAACTTCGTGAAATTTTTTTGTCACCATGCAGGGATGACTCCATCGAAATTCCGGATGCGGTTTCCAGGCCGTAGCCGACCGGAATAAAAAAGGTACCAGACTGGCACCTGAGCATTCAACAAAAGAAGTCCAATGTCCGGTCAGGGTCAAAGACGGCCTTGGCCAGCTTGCATGACCCTGTTCGGGTCACCTTCAGGAAGTAGACCTCGCGGCGCTCTGAGCTAAGGGCCCGGACACCAACAGGACGATGCCAAAGACATGACAGCTTGTCAGTTGTCATAGTCCGGCGCGTTTTAGCCTTGCATTGATCCCCGCTACCTCAATCCATCCCGCCAATGACGCCAAGAAACGAACCGCCGAAGAAAGAGGTAACAAGCATCATGAGATAGGTCGTCGCGGTGGGACCAAGTTCTGGCTCGTGTTGAAAATGATGAAATCCGAGCAGCCCCAGCAGACAAAACCCCGCGCAGATTGTCGGCCAAAGCGCTCGCCGCCGTGCTGCGAGCCGCTGGGCCGGGGTAGCCCACTGAGGCTGGGATAGATTTCTGGATCGACGAAGCGATACCGCGGCACTCACGACGACGACGATCAGACAGGCAGTGAGGAAGTACATCAGACACTATCCTTAACGCCAACCGTGGGCATCTCGAAGGCCATAGGCCGAGCCAATAGCGTGAATTAATTGCCACAATCCTAAAGCGATAGAGAAAAACGTCACTCGCATCGGAGTGCTAAGCGTTCGGCTCAGCTCCCGAAACGGGACTTCGCAGCCGTCTGAGCAAAGGTCAGCGACGGGCCAAGAGGCGACATTAAAGATTCTGCTTGGACACCGCAGGGACGCATTCGGCGTGTCAATCGATCCAGAGAGATCGCAACGCCGCGCGAAAACGTGATCTCGCTGTCCAGCAAGAGAAGTGCAACTTGAAGCGCGATGTAGCGGACTTATTTTGGTGGCGGACTGTCAGCGTTCCAAGTGTCGCGCCAGTAGAGCCATTTGCCGCCGACCTTTTTCGATACTGACAGGAACTTGCCGGTCTCGACCACATTCCCTGCCTTGTCCTTGATCGTATAGGAGCCCGAAGACCAGCCCAGGTTGCCGTTTGCGCCGCCATCCTGTTTGTCGGCGAAACTGAACACAAGGCCGGCCTTGGCTGCTTCCGACGACATGTTCGCCAGGAAGGTGCGAATGGCGTCGCGACCCGTCACAGCCGGCGCGTTAGGAGGCATCAACACTGCGCGTTCGTCGTACAACTTCGCCATCGTATCGCCGTCGGCGGCCGTGAAGCCTTTTAGCCAGGTCTGATCGGCGGCATGGAGCGCCTTCACTTCCGCCTCTGGTCCGGCAGCCCACGCCGGCAAAGCTACAACGGAGAACATCATGAAGAACGACATGACATTTGCGGCTCGGACTACTGTGCGCATAGTTATCGCTCCGCGTGGCTTACCCGTGCGTTCAGGATAGCACTTCAGGCGCCAGTGGGAAGGCGGTTCCAGCGTCGCATTCCCTGCCTCGGCTTAACGGCGCTGAAAAGCTCCAGGCCTCGCTGCGCAGCTGATGACGCCGCGTGGCGAGGCGGAGTCGAGTGCCCGCAAAGCAGCAATAGATTGGGTGAGTCACATAGAGAAAGGAAATATCCCTGCCATACCTCGGAAGATACGCCCAGTTGGTTTCGGTGTACAGTTCGTGCGGTTGCCCACTTTGCAGGAGGTAAGCCATGAACAGGTTCTATGCTCTCGCGTCGGTTGGGTTCTGCGTAGCTTCGGCAGCGCTCGTCACGTCGGCATCGGCTCTTCCAACGGAGGAAATCCCGAAGACCGAACCAGAGTACATCGCCAAGGTGAAGACCGCCGCCCCGCCGTCGGTCGTGAATAACGCGACGATCACCATGATGCAGCCGGATGGGTCTTCTAAGACCGTCCAAACCGGATCGAACGGTTTCACGTGCTTTATCGGAAATGACGGAACGCCCGAATGTGATGATCAGAACGCCATGGAATGGCGCAAAGCTCTACAGGCCAAACAGGAGCCGCCGAACAAGATCGGCCTGATTTTCATGCTGGCCGGGGACACCGGCACGAGCAATCATGATCATGCCGAACGGCACACGCACAAGCATTGGGTCCAGACCGGCCCGCACGTGATGATTGTCGGGGGCGCAGCACGTGAGATGCTCAGTCCCTATCCGCGCGATCTGGACGTCAAGGACGCGACCCAGCCTTACGTCATGTTCCCCGGCAAACCCAATGAGCACCTGATGATCCCGGTGCACTCGCAAGAGCTAACCACGGGCAGCGCGCGGTGACGCACGTGGACGCCGCCGTGCCTTCGAGACCAGCGGCACGGCGGCGAACGTCAGCTTGGATGCTCCAATGGCGTAAAGTCGAGTTGATCGGCTGCACGACGACGCACGTTGCAATGTCGGAGTCGGGTCAAAGGCTGCCTTGGCCCGCTCGGATCGCCTTGTTCGGGTCACCTTTAGCAAGCGGATCTCGCGGCGCTCTCAGCTGAGGTCGGCACGAGGCCAGTGGGCGACATTGCAGCGAGGCTGCCCATTGCCACGGGTATCGGCCGTATGCCAAAATCACTGGATGCAAATACGAGAAGCTATACCAGAAGATGCGCCTTCTGCCTGCATTGTGTTGCAGCGATCGATAGCGGAGCTTTGCGGAGCTGACCACCGAAGCGACCCCTCCATCTTGGCACGATGGTTGGGCAATAAGACGCATGAGAATTTCTGTGCTTGGGTCGAACAGACGGACAACTCGGTGCTTGTGGCTGTCGAAAATAACGACATCCTCGCGGTCGGGTCAGTAACCGATGCCGGAACGATTGGCCTCAATTACGTATCGCCCGACGCGCGATTTTGGGGAGTTAGCCGCGCCCTACTGCGGGCGCTAGAAACGCGAGCCGCAGAAAGAGGCAATAACCAGTGTAGCTTGACGAGCACTGAGACCGCGCGCCGATTTTACGTGTCCAACGGCTATGTCGAAAATGGGCCGCCGCTCGGCGGATTTGGGACCAGTTCCGGATATCCCATGACCAAGGCTCTGACGACGTTTGCGCGAGCGGAGGCAAAAGGTCTGGATGGTCCAGAGGGCCCATCATGAGCATCACACGAACGATTGCAGATGCTGTGCCTCTAAATGTCAGCTGGGAAGCCGAGGCCAGTCACTGGATACGATGGGCGCGCGCTCCCGGACATGATAGCTACTGGCGCTTTCACCGAGATCAATTCCTTCATCTGTTGCCTGCGCCCGGACGACAAACGGTAGATATCGGCTGCGGCGAAGGACGGCTAACCCGTGACCTGAAGGGACTTGGGCACAGGGTCGTCGCAATCGACAGTTCGCCGTCTATGGTCGAAGCTGCGCGAGAGTTCGACCCGGCGACGGACGTGCGTTTGGGGGACGCCACGGCGCTACCCCTTGACGACGCCTGCGCGGACTTAGCAATCGCCTTCATGTCACTTCAAGATATCAGCGATATGCCTGCGGCCGTCCGAGAAGCGGCGCGTGTGTTGCAACCGGGTGGCAGATTTTGTGTGGCAATTGTTCATCCGATCAATTCCGCTGGGAGATTCGAACAGGCAAGCGCCGAAGCGCGTTTCATCATCCAGGGCGACTATCTCAGTGCATTTCGATATGCTGACGCGGTCGAGCGTGACGGTTTGGCGATGACGTTCCATAGCGAGCATCGCCCTATCGAAGCTTATTTCTTAGCGCTAGAGAGCGCGGGATTCTTAGTCGAGATGCTTCGAGAGCCATCCCTTCCCGAACATGCCGTCTTGTCCAGTGCTGCCCGACGTTGGCAGCGCATACCCTACTTTCTGCATTTGCGCGCCCTCCGCCAGTAAATGCCCCGATGTCGCTTATGGGACATTTGCACCCACCCGGCCAACCAATAGGACCAAAGTACGCCTGCAATTGTCTATAAGCCGACGTAGGTTCAAAAGGTTGCTCGCCCGAAAATGACCGGCCTCATCAACTGAGGAGGTCATCATGACTGATGTCCCAAGCCCCAACGTGAACGTCGCCAAGCGGCGACCGTGGAATAAGGGAAAGATCGTTGGCGCGAAGCCGCCACTCCGTCCCAAGCACGTCTGGTCCATTCGAACAAAGCTCCAGGTCGAAGGTCGGATTCGCGATCTGGCGCTGTTCAACGTCGCTATCGATAGCAAACTTCGTGGTTGCGACGTTGTCGCCCTCAAAGTCGATGATATCGCACCCAGCGGCTATGCGGCCGATCGAGCCAGTGTCCGCCAGAAGAAGACCGGTCGTCCCGTCAAATTCGAGCTTACCGAGGCGACCCGCCAAGCCCTCGATGACCATCTGAGGGCGACAGGCGAGAAGCCAGGAGATCAGACGAGGCACCACTAGCGAACGAAAGCCTCACCTCGTAAACTGCTAAGACCAGCCCTGCAGAGGCGGGCGTCATTTTCGGGAGGATGCCAAGATGTGGCGTAACCGTGCCATAGGATTATCATTTGCGGCCGTCATGCTGCTCAGTACGAGCTTTAGCACTGGGCACGCGAAGCCGCTCTTGATCGTCGGCCTCGATGAGAAGCTTCTGTGGGACGAAAGCGGCAAGCCCGTTCTGTCTGCACCTGGTAAGGATCAGGTTCTCATCGTTGATCTCGCCTCTCCTGAAACCCCCAAGATCATCGGTGCCCTGCCGCTGAAGAACTCAGTGGTCGGACCGCCCGTGAACGTTGCGATCGATCCCAGCGGAACCGTGGCGCTGGTCGCCGACTCGGTCGACGTCGTCAAGGAGGGCGACACGCTGAAACAGGTGCTGGACAACAAGATTTACGTCGTCGACCTGCAGGCCAATCCGCCCAAGCTGGCTGCAACGCTCACTGGCGGGAAACAACCTTCCGGGCTCAGCTTCAGTCCAGATGGCAAGATGGCACTGGTCGCCAATCGCGGAGACAATTCGATCAGCGTCCTCTCCGTGAACGGCACTGACGTGAAGATCACGGACACCGTTGCGATGCCGGACAGTCCATCGCACGTGACGTTCACCCCTGATGGCAAGCGAGCCCTGGTCGCCCGCTTCCCTGCTCACAAAGTCTCCATGCTGGACATCGCGGGCGATAAGGTGACGTACAACAAGATCGATCTGCCGGCCGGCCAGTGGCCCTACAATGTCGCGGCCGCACCCGGCGGGAAAATCGCCCTGACCTCGGATAACGGCAACGCAGGTGCTTCCGATGGAAGTGTGGATACCACGAGCGTCATCGATTTGGAGGCCAATCCGCCACGCATCATCGATCGCGTGGTGGTGGGCGACGGCCCCGAGGGGCTTGCAATCAGCCCCAAGGGCGACGTCGCGGTTGCGGTCATTCTGCGCGGTTCCAACATGAAGAACGCATACTTCTACGAAAAGAACGGTAGCATCTCGGTTCTCAAGATCGACGGCAAGAAAGTGAGCAAGACCGCAGACATCGAGGTCGGCGGCTTGCCCGAGGCTGCTGTCTTCACGCCCGACGGCAAGTACCTTCTCATCGGCAACTATCTGACGCAGGACTTCTCCATTCTGAAGGTCGATGGCAGTAACATCACGGACACAGGCAAGCGCTTCCAGGTGCCCGGACATCCCGCTTCGGCGAGGATGGGACCGTAAAAGCCTTCATCCATCCGTCGAGGGCTCATCGTGGGGCTCAGGTTTCGTTGGCAATGATAATTAGCTGTTGAACTGGGCAGTTTGCGGTCGACCCACGATCCGGCCCTCGGACGCGAACTCCCGGCCTGTCCCTGTGAACGGACTCCTAGCTACACCGCGTCAAAGGATGCAATGGGCCGTATCCGGACCCTTGCACGTGCCATTCCGAAGGATGGAAATTCACTGGATTTCCGCTATTTTGTGTTGAGCCGCAGTTCTGTAGCGGCGATCTCGAAACGAGGTTCGCGATGACCTCCAGGTCCTCGATCAGGCGGCTCGGCGCGCCGCTCGTCGTTTTTTTTCTGACCATCTGGTCGTTGGTTCCTCCGGTCCATGCGATTGCGGACGCTGGAAAGGTTGGCGTGGTGTCCTTTGGCCTGTACGGGGATCAAGGCGTGTTTAGATCCGAGGCGACCGGCGCGGCTCAGGTCGTGGCCGGCCGTTTCGAGACGGGACCGATCAACGTGGAGTACAATTCCAAGAAAGGGGGAAATGCAACGATCGAAGCTCTGGCCAAGTCGTTGCAGACGGCAGCCAACCGCTTGGATGCCGAGAAAGATGTTCTCTTTTTGATTCTCACCTCGCATGGCTCTCCTGATGGCCTTGCAATCAAGGCGGGGCGGCTCACACAAACGCTCACACCATCTCATCTCCGCGACATGCTCGCGAAGACAGGTGTGCGACACAAGGTGGTGGTGATCTCGGCTTGTTATTCCGGGGTTTTTATCCCGCGCCTGGCGACTCCCGATGTGCTGGTCATCACCGCGGCCGATGACAAGCATTCGTCGTTCGGCTGCCAGGACAAGGCCAAGTGGACCTATTTTGGCGACGCTTTTTTCAACGTCGCGCTCCGGAAAGCCGTCAGCCTGAAGGATGCGTTTCTCGATGCGCGCTCACTCGTCCGGAAGCGAGAATTGCGGGAACATTTCGAGCCGTCGAATCCGCTCATGGCGGGCGGTGCAGACGTGCTGCCATTGCTTGTCGGACGTCCTTGAACAACCGGCCGCGAGCGCAAAGGCTATCGCTCGCGGGCGCATCGCCATTTCCGGTCACCCCCGACAAGCAGACTGTTTGGCGCTTAGACTTCGCATTCGGGCCAGTAGGCGACATGGCGCGGGTGGCCTGATATGAACGAGGCCGCCAACTGAGGCGGCCTTCGCGATGACGAGTGCGCGGGGCAGTGCCAAGCGATGCCGGACCACTCCGCCACCCTGAAAATTGGCGAGACCTTTACAGGCGCCCCCGACAAGTCTCGCGGTACCTGCGGCAATTTCCTGCGCCTTGTTCGCCCAGCTCGTTCTTGTAGAGGCAGGCCTGTCTCAATTCGGCGCACACATCCCTGCGTACTGGTCTTTGGCAGGTCTCCCGATACCTGCGGCAATTTCCTTCGCCCCGTTCCCCTAGCGCGTCCTTGTTTTCGCAGGCAAGCCGCAATTGCTCGCATTGCCCGCCCCCTCGACGGTCGTACCCTCGGACGCCTCCCGGTCCAATCTCAAAGGATTGGGAAAAGGCCGAGATCGGGATTACAAAAAGCGCAGTTGCCGCTGCGGCGCTGAATGCATACTTGCGCATTCCTTTCAACATGGCTGATCCTCCAGTTGGTATGTTCCGATGAATAGAGGGGGCCACTTCGGCGGCCTCTCTCTTGTCGATGGGAGCGGACGGAGTGGGAGTCATCGCTTCTCGCCACCGCTCCCTTAGTGCGCGCAGACCTTGATGGTCTTCATCCCGGTCTCAGCTTCAGTGCGTGTCTTGAACACCTTGCCGTCGCCAACAATGACGGCGGTTGTGGTGGTCGGCTTCTTGTCCATGATCGTGCATTTCTTCGTGGAGGTGTCTTGCACTACATAAAATTCCGTCTGGGCGGAGGCAGCGCCGGTCATGATTGCAGCGGCAGCAGCCGAAATGAGAAGCTTCTTCATTGTGTCTCCTCCATTGTGAGTATGTCCCTGCGCAAATTATCGAGCGCGTGATTCGGTTCCACGGCTGCAAACTACGGCTGGGGTTCACTACTGTGTGGAGATCCTAAAGGGATGATATGAACGCCGGCCGAACGGGCAGTTCAGAGATCGTTTATCTCGAGGTTACCGATCTTCGCCTCCGCAAGCGCACCACCCCCCAGGGGCCGACTTCGGGTTTGGGGTCACATGCTGAAGCGAAGAGACTTCACGGCCCTAATCCGCTCTCCACCTGAAAGCAGACGGTCGTTGGATGGTTGGGCGAGGCAGCTACGGGCCAACATGAGACGCTGTTCTGCTTGCGAAAGGAACTTGCGACATCTGTTCTTTGCGCGCTGAGGTAGAGGCTCTGGAGGCTGCATAGTGTGACTGATATTGATGATCCATCACGAGATACGAAAGGCCTCGACGGCCGATGCAAGTGCACTGAGCACGCTCATTCAAGATGCGGTGCGCGTATCGAATTCGCGCGACTACAATCAGGCGATCATTGAATTGATTTGTGCGAATTTCGCGCTCGACAGGGTCATCGAAAAAATGGAGCAGCGGGACGTATTCGTAGCCGCGAGTGATTGCGTCGTTGTCGGGACGGTCAGCCTTGGCCAGGGAAAGCTGCACTCTTTGTTCGTCGCTCCGGAACACCAAGGTGGAGGCATCGGAAGACGCTCAGTCGAGTATCTGGAGAGACATGCTGTCGGCAAGGGCTTGTCTGAGCTCTGGTTATCGTCCTCGATTACGGCAAAACCGTTCTATACAAAGCTCGGATACGAACTTGTTCACTTCGAAGAACGTCCGGACGGATCGACTTTTCTGATGAAGAAGCCATTGCTCTGATTACGCCCGCTTCGGGTCAACAGCGCAGGTCACGCGAATGGCTTGTCATTTCCGGTTTTCCCTGATGAGCGGACCCTTGAACGTTGCGTCCGGAATTCGCATTCGGGCCAACACCAGATCTCAGCCGATAACTTCGTGCGGCTGTCCGGCGGTGGCCGAATGATCGCACCAAGTGCTTTGGCCGTCTTGAGACTGATAGCGAGAGCGAGTCAGTCCTCTATTCCACAGGTACGTCCGCGCACGTTGGCTTCGCAGGGAGCCTCGCAAACTGTCAACCATACCGTCGATTGATTCTACTCGGGCCATAGGCAATCAGCGAGCGTTCTCTGCTCCCTGCGGGCCACTCCGACATTGGCTCAGCGCGCCCAATTGCGCTGTGCGGTCCAGTAGCCTGAACAGCGCGCGTTTCCTGAATGGCCGCTCCACGTCCCGCGGCCAACATTGCTCGAGAGTCTACCTGAGCCGGAGGCGAATTTGTCCTGAACTGTCACCGAGGCCCGAACCGCGCCGGAACGCGCCACGTGGCCTCTGAACCTGACTAGATTCGGATGTGTAACTATTCCGTCGGTGATGTTGACGGTGAAATTATAGGTCGCATCGCAAGGTCCTCTTTGCGTCACGAAAATGAGGTCCCAGGATCCGTCGAATGCAGAGCGGGCTTGCGCGACGGAGTGGAAGGTGACCAGGCAGCCCACGGTCGCCACACAGGTGAAAAGCTGCTTCATTGTTTGCTCCAAGCTGTCTCCCACACATGGCGAGCGGAGCTGGAGAGTTCAATGCGGCTCGCCGGAGGCCGGAGGAGTGTTGTCGGCTGCGGGTCGCGAGGCGACGGTCCCGGAGGCGGGACCGCGTATCCGCTTTACCTCGCAAGTGGATATCGCGGACCCCGAGTCCGCGCCTTAGTTCAGACTGCACGCTAGCAGGCGCAGGACGATCGCAAACAGCTCGCTCTGCGAGGAGATGCCGAGCCGCTCATAGGCACGCTTGCGATAGGTCAGGGTCGAATGCAGGCTGACGCCGAGGTCTTTCGAGATCGCCTCGGAGCTGAAGCCGGCGAGGATGCGCCGGCAGACCTCCTGCTCGCGCGGCGTGAGGGCGGCAAGCGGCGCGCAGCTCGCGAACAACCCGGCGAGCGTCCGGTCTGGCGTTGCAGTGTGCTGAAAATGGCGGGCAACGCTCGCGGCGATCGCCGGCGCGATCGCCTCAAGGCGCTCTCGCTGCAGGGCGCTGAAGCGACCTTGCGCGGCGATGCGGTAGAAGTTGACGTAGAAGCAGGTGTCGCCAGTCCAGATCGCAGTCGCGCATTTGTCGACGATGCCCGAATCCTGGAAGAAGATTTTCCGGTAGCGCGCGCCATACATGCGCGGCGCGAACGCAGGCAGCATGATCGGCGCGCCGCCCTCGCGCTCGAACAGCGCATCGCGGTTGGGATCGGATTCGTGGAACTGTCCGGCATAGGCCGCGCCGAGATCGCCGCCGATCGGGATGTTGCCGGCATCGAGCAGGCAGCGCGCAGCGCCGGCACGGGTCAGCGCAAACACCATGCAATGGCCGACATCGGCCTGCCGCCGCAGCGTATCGATCAGGACATTTGGGAAATCGGGGCGTCCGATGGCGAGCACCGCCGACGTTGTATCGCCAGCCGCTGGATATGCGGGCACCGGCTGAGACCGCATCGTTTTCCTCCGCAAGATGTTCTTTTGTTGGAGGATAGCAGGAACGGGATTTCGCCGGAAGTTGGAGAGCGGAACACGGCCGGTATTGCACCAGCAGCTGCTGCCTCATCCTCGCGATCAGATGGAGCGGTATCCGCCCGTTGGGCCGATGGGTTCGCAAAGAGCTCAATCAGGCGCTCGAGAATCACTCCTTTCGCAAAATCTTGTCCATCGTTTTTCCCCGGGCCAGCTCATCGACCAGCTTATCGAGATACCGGATCTCTCGCATCGTTGGTTCTTTGATATCCTCCACTCGGACGCCGCAAATCACGCCTTTGATCAGGGATCGGGAAGGATTGATCTTGGGGGCCTTTGCAAAGAAGGTCTCGAAGTCCGTCTGTTTTTCCAGTTCAGCTTCCAGCTCCTTCTGACCATAGCCCGTCAGCCAGGAGATGATCTGATCGATCTCGGCTTTGCTGCGTCCTTTCTTCTCTGCTTTCGCGACGTAAAGTGGGTAAACGCTTGCGAAGCTCGTTGTGTAGATCCGATGTTTTGCCATGGCCATTCCAGGAGTTCGCTTGTTGCAGGACTGAGACTCGAGACGATCAGGTGCTCGGCGGCGCCCCAGGTCATACGGAGGCTTGGGTCAAGAAACGCAATTCCGGCGATGCACATTTTTATTTCAGCTCGAGAATCGCCACCTTCCCGCTTCTCCGTACAGGTCCTGCGCCGCCGCCGCGTCCGGTAATCTAGCGTCGGCGCGGCGACCCTCTCATATCGATGGCGACGCAACATCTGCGGCAAGGGCGGTCGCGACAAGGCGCTGTCTGCACCAAACTCACCTGTTCCGCCGCGAGGAACCATTACATCAGCCCTGCTTTATTCGTCTGCGCCTTCAGAATTGATCAGCGGTTTGCGTTCCCCGGGGCGACCAATTGAGGGACCAGTCGATGCGCATCCTGCTCGTTGGGGGGACGGGGCTTATTGGATCGGCAATCCACGCCAGGCTCTCCGCCGACGGGCATGAATGCGTATTGGTGTCGCGTCATCCGGCGGCACCCAATGCGCACCACATCACCCTCGATGTTGCCCGGACCACCGACGCTTCGAAGTGGAAGGGCATTCTTGCGGGCGTCGATGCCGTCATCAATGCGGCGGGTGCCCTGCAGGGGCAGGACATGCAAGGCGTTCATGTCGCCGGCAGCGCGGCACTTTATGCTGCGTGTGAAAGCGCCGGCGTCCGCCGTGTCATCCTCTTCTCGGCGATCGGCAGCAATCGCGATGCCCGGACCGATTTTTCGCGCACCAAACGCGACGGCGAAGCCGCCTTGATGGCGCGGGACCTCGATTGGGTCGTGCTGCGGCCTTCAGTCGTTGTAGGGCGGCCCGCCTATGGTGGCAGCGCATTGTTGCGAGGACTGGCCTCCCTGCCGGTCCTACCGATCATGCCCGATACGGCAGCTATTCAACCTGTGCATCTCGACGACGTCGTCGACACGGTCCTGTTCTTCCTGCAACCCGGCGCGCCTTCTCGTCTCGCACTCGATCTGGCCGGTCCGCAGCGGATGGCCTTCAGCGACGCGGTCGCGCTGTTTCGCTCGTGGCTGCGCTGGAGGCCGGCTTACCGGCTGCACCTGCCTTCCTGGGCGGCTTCGGCAGCTTACCGCGCCGGGGACGTTGCCCAGATGCTGGGCTGGGCAACGCCCGTCAACTCGACGGCGCAGGCCGAGATGCGGCGCGGCGCGACCGGCGATCCCGAGCCCTGGCGTCAGGCCACGGGCATCGTGCCGCGTGACCTTGCAGCCGCGCTCGCAAGCGAGCCCGCCTCGGTGCAGGAGCGTTGGTTTGCGCGGCTGTATGCGCTGAAGCCGCTGATATTCGGCGTTTTCGGTCTGTTCTGGATCGTCACCGGCATCATCTCCCTGGGACCGGGCTGGGAGATCGGCATGTCGTACGTCCGGGAAGGCGGATTGGGAGAAAGGTTCGCTGCCCTCACCGTCATTGCGGGAGCCCTCGCCGACATCGTCATCGGTCTCGCCATTCTGTGGCGGCCGGCTAGCCTTTACGGGCTCCGGGCAGCACTGATCATCTCGCTGACCTATGTCATGATCGGTACGGCGCTGGTGCCGCGGCTGTGGGCCGATCCGCTCGGACCGATGCTGAAGATCTGGCCGGTGCTGATGCTCAATCTGGTCGCCATGGCGATCCGAGAGGATCGCTGATGCTCTATTTTCTGGTCAAGATGGTGCACATCATCGGTGCTGCGGTCCTGCTCGGCACGGGTGCCGGCATCGCTTTCTTCATGTTGGTGGCGCATCTGCGCGGCGACCTGCGCGAGATCGCGGGGGTGGCGCGGACGGTCGTGCTGGCCGACTTCCTGTTCACGGCGAGCGCCGTGGTCCTGCAGCCGATCACCGGCACATGGCTCGCTTGGTCGAGCGGGTATTCTCTTCGCGAGGGGTGGATTGCGGCGTCCATCGCACTCTATGTGGTGACCGGCGCTTTCTGGCTGCCGGTGGTGTGGATGCAGATGCGAATGCGCGATCTCGCCGTGCGTGCGGTCGAGACCGACGCCAAGCTGCCTGCCGAGTATGACCGTCTCTTCCGGTGGTGGTTCGCCTTTGGATTTCCGGCGTTCGCAGCCGTGCTGGCTATCTTTTGGCTGATGATCGCCCGCCCGGCTATTCCATATTGGGATTGAACTGACGCGGCGCCAGCTCGATTGGCCGCTCATCACGCCCGCTTCTGTTTCGCCTGCACCGGCTCCGGCGAGCTGCGAATGCACGCCTAGGAACAGAACCGGACTGGCCGAGTTCGAGCTGTCTAACCTTATCACGGAGTTACAAGATGAGCCGCGGAATGCCGTCCATGACCGCACTGCTCGGACTGCTAGCCATCGCCGGGTATCAGAACCGCGACAAGCTGGCGGAGTTGCTCAGAGGACCGGGATCTGGCTCGCTTGAACCCGCCAACACCCGCCAGCCGCTGGGCGGCCTGCTCGGCAATCTCACGGGCATGCTGAGCGGGGCGGGTGTCGGAGGATTACTGCAGGGCGGAATTGGCGAGCTGCTGGAGAAATTCGACCAAAACGGCCACGGGGACGCGGCTCGGTCTTGGGTCAGTTCAGGTCCCAACAAGGACATCTCGCCCTCGCAGTTGCGGGAAGCAATCGGCCCCGACGTGCTGGACAAGCTGGAGCGGGAAACCGGGCTGTCTCACGAGGAGATCCTCGCAAGGTTATCGCGCGAGCTTCCCCAGGCAATCGACAAGTACACGCCTGAGGGGCGTTTACCCACCTCATAGCCTTCGCACTGCCATCGTCGTTGTTTGTTCAGGAGGAGTGGAGAATGAGCATTATTTGGACCATCATTATCGGCTTTATCGCGGGGGTGATCGCAAAGTTCATCATGCCAGGTGACAACGAACCCTCCGGGTTCATCCTTACGACCATCCTCGGGATCGTTGGCGCCTTCGTAGCCACCTACCTCGGCCAAGCCCTTGGCTGGTACCGTCCTGGAGAGGGTGCCGGACTCATCGGCGCCGTGGTCGGGGCCATCATCGTGCTCTTTGTGTATGGCCTCATCGCCGGACGACAACGGCGCACGATTTGAAGAACAAAAGGCCGGGCTTTTCTCGCAGCGACCTGCGTGCGAAGCATCCTGCCTGATCAAGCTTGAGCAAAGGGCGCGCGCCGTTGACGGCCAGCGCGCCCCCTTTCTGGTCTCATCAAAGAGACTTCACCTCGGCACGGGCAGCTGCCGCAGCGTCCGTGCCGGCCTGCTTAACTCGGTCCACAACTTCGGCGCTGGTGTCGCTGATTTCTGCGACAACCGTGTCCGAGGCCTCACGCATGGCCTGCGACACCGCGCCGGCGCGCCGGTTCAGGTCGGCTTTCACATCGTCGCTGACCTCGCCGATATACTTGTTCTCGATCTCGGAGGCGCGAAACGCGCCCGCAACCGCCGCACCGATCGCGATGCCCACGAGCCCAAGCACGAGCGGCTGCCGTTCGAGCATATTGGCGAGTGATGACTTCGCGTTGTTTATGGCCTCCCTGTCCGGAAACGCATTGCCGAGCCTGCTGAATTTCTCCTGCGCGAAAGCGACGCCCTCGTCGAAACGATCTCGGACGTTGTCGGCCGCTCCCGAGACCGCATCGGAAGCGGCAGCGGTCGCGCCTCCCAAGGTTTCTCCGACGCCCGTCGACCGATCGTTGTCCATTTCAGGTGCGGTTGGGGGAGCCTCGGTCTGCTTGATCGCGGATGCCGCCGACCTGAGACCGCTCGTCCCAAGGTCGACGACAGGCGCGACGGCATCCGCAGCCGAACGCGCCGCAGTCTTAAGCTGCCGGTCGCCGGCCAACAGCCAGAGCGCTCCACCTCCGATCAGCGCGGCGGCAAGCGGGTTTTCCCGGGCAGCGGCCACCAAATTGTCCATAAAGCTGGTTTTTGTGCTGCTCATCGCACCATTCCCTTCACAGTGTCCTTATCCTTTTCGAGCTGGCCGATCGTTTCCCTGGGGGCCAGATGACGCGCATCAAGCCGGTTGATGCCAACGGCGACCAGCACGGCGGCGATGGCCGCCGCGATAATTGCCGACGTCAGATAAGAGACCGGCTCCGACCATCCCGCGGAGATCAATGCGGCGGACAGGGCGAACAGTGCCATGACGATCGCCGGGATCACCAGAACGGCACCGCCTACGATCAAGCCTAGCGCGCTGCCGATCTTTTGAAGCTTTTCGCCAACCTCCGCCTTTGCCAGCTCTATCTCGTTCTGGAAGAGCTTGGCGAACTGCGACATGGCATCGCCGAGCAGGGTCGAGATCGCCCTGAACTCGCTTTGACTGGTTTTGATATCGCGCTCGATGCTCATGGTACTGTGTTGCCCTGCGTGGATGAGGTTTGTTGGGGATTAGGGCCACGCCGCACGGACCCCTGAGACCAGGTCTGTTCTCCCGCCGAAAACGAGGTCCCGCCCGGCTTCTGACCGCTTCCCGGCGACGATCTGTTCGTCGTGTCGCGCTGCCCTGGGGATGACGAGTGTCCGCCCGATGCCTTCAGGAAGCGGACGGCCGCAAAGCCTGCCAGCACCGATATTCCGAGGAAGGCCGCAGGCTGACGTTTGGCGAAGTCGGTTGCGCCTTCGACGAGATCCCGGAAGCTCCCTTCCCGGATCTTCTGGGCGGCGTCCTCGACATAGTCGGCAGCGGAATCGATGCCACGTGCCGCGAACGGTACGTCGGTCTCGAAAGCTCGGCCGGCTTCGCGGATATTGCCCGCCAGGCGCTCGATGAAATCGGCGCCGGACCGCTGCTGCTCACGGGCCTGGCTCTGGATCTGGTCCACGGTTCCCTCCGCGACCCCCTTTGCTGCATCCGCGGCCTCACTAAATTTGTCACGCGCAAGATCAGCCGATGCCTGGAGAGCATCACCGGCGCGCTGCTTCATCTCCGCTCCGGCATCGCCGATCTGTCCTTTCAGATCCTTCGCGGTGCCTTTGTCCTGGTCCTTTGCGAACTGCGTTACGTTGTGCGGGTCCAAATCGCTCATGATGGTTTTCCTTCAAGTGTTGGTTTGAGAGGGACTAAAGGCAGCTTTGACCACGTCGCCGGCAGCCTCTTTCAATGTGTCCGCCATGTTCTGCGTCATACGGCTGGCGTGGGCGCCGAGATCAGCCTCGCCGACCTTTTGCGCCGCAACATCGGCTGCCGATGTGGTCGCGTCTTTCGCTGCCTCGAATCCGGATTGCGCCGCAGCCGCCGCGGCCTGCTTCACTCCGTCGCTTGCTCTCCCCATGACCTTGGCTTCAGCCCTGGTCTCGGGAAGAGCCGCAGCAATGATGGCGCCGACCGCGATCCCCAAGCCTCCGATGAGGGCGGCATTGTCGCCAATGGTCTGACGGGCCTGGTCAGGCGCGCTGGCAGCGGCATCCTTGGTTGCATCCATGCCGCTCTTGAGCTTTTCACCCGCGAAACTGGCGGCCCGAGCCGCGCCCGCCCGCAGATCAGCGGCAATTCCAGCGGCCTTGTCCTGCGCGTCACCAGCCATCTCGGCGGCTCGGCTTTGAGCGGAGGATAGCGTCTCCTTGGCATCGCCCTGCATGGCCCGGGCGCCCTCCGTCACCTCCTCTAGCATTCGCCCCGCATTATCCATGACCGGACCGGCGGCGTCTGCAGCGCGATCCCGCACTGTCTTCGAAGTCAGGGCAAGCCCGGCGCCGATCATCAGAAGTGGCAACGGCACACCTCGCGCCAACCGCAGCAACGGAACTCCCACTGCGGCGCCCGCGGCCACTGCGCGCATCGGATTGTCCATAATCTGTTGCTTGAGCCCTTCGACCCAACTCTGGGTCTTGTGGCTGACGTATTCGGTGACTTCGGATTTGATGTGCTGCGGCGAGACCTTGTGGCGAATGTCGTCGGCGGTGTCCGATATCTGCTCCTTTAGTCGCCCTACCGTAGCCGCCAGTTCTGCACGGTTGCGCTCGGACTCGCGTCTCAACTCCTCCACAGATCGTGTCATCGCCTTTACCCTCTTGCTTTATTTCTTGGATTTAGGGTCGAACTCACGCTTTGTTGAATCGTTCCTCGCGCTGCCTGGCGCTTGCTGGTGACGACGAGAGCGGGGAGACCAGCGCGATAAGGAGCGACGTTGACCGTCGGAGACGCGCATTGCGTTAGGGCTAGGCGCTCGTGCGTGCCGCTTTGCTCTCGATCGACAGCACGCGCCACGCGCGCCGATATCGGCCGACGCTCGAATTGCTAAACAAGGATGACGTGCGCCAACCGAGCTCGCCGCTAGAGGCAGCGCGTTGGCTCGCGAAGCTGATCGCGGCCGTCTGACGGGCCGATTGCGTCAGGCGCCGCAGTGGGCATCGCCATTTCCGCAACAACCCAAAGGGGACAAAGTTGCAATGATCGCCATCTAGCCATGATTGGATACGAAACGGGCTGCGAGGTCTGCTCCGGGTCAAAACGCCGCGCTTGTGCACTGATCACCGCATACCGGTTCAGCTGCACAGGCCCGCTAACCCGCCGCCGCCTTCCCCGCCGCGACGTTGATCGCGAGCTTGCCGCAGCGGCCGGTGAAGGACCTGCGTATCGACTTCCTCCAGCTTGATCTCGCCGTTCCTTGCGGCCTGTTTCCACGCCGCCTGCGCCGGACGTTCTGGAGCTCCGGCATCACCTCGCGGCCGAACAGCTCGAGCGATTGGCAGATGTGCTCGTGGCTCATCTTGCCGGCCTGCTTGAGCAGGGTGATCTGGTCGATATGCGTAGACTTTAGACCGTCAAGGCGGCCCCGCCGTCCCGGGACGTGCACTGCCTCTTCCAACTTGGATTCTCAGCCCACCGGTCCCAGTGTCCAATTGTCCCCTGAAAGCGGACTAACTTTTACGTCCTTAATGACTCCGAGCTCCAGGCTTGGATCGAAATGGCGCATCGTCCGCTCGTTGAAGTCAATGATGCGGCCGGGCCTGAGTGGTCCGACGTCATTTATCTTGACGATGATCTTCTTGCCGACGGCCTCGACGAGGGCAAACTTTGGCCTCACGCCAAATGGGACCCCGCCAAATCTCCGACGCAAACTCGTCTTGATGGCAGCCGTCCAGGCAGAGGGATCATAACGCTCGCCGGAGGCTGTGCGCGGACCGCCCTCCTCCTTGCCGGGCTTAAAGGGATTGTACATGGAGGCAGCGCCGACGAGCGCATTCTCGGAGCTAGCATCGACGACGGTGCTTGAGTGAACTCCCCGCGTTTCACCACGAGCAACGGTAACAGAAACGGCAAGCGCAACCAGGGCGCCGCAAAGTGCGGCGCTCGAGCGGAACAGCATCATAACTCCTATGATTTTTTCGATCGCCGGTTCCCGGCACCGCAAACAGAGCAAGCAAACGCGGAAGCGTTCATAAAGCTTGCGCCGATGTTTTGCGGATTCGTGCCAACCCCTTGGCTATGGAACCGTCGTGGGGAACCAGAGCGGTTCCCACGCAGTGTTTTAGGTTGTCGCCGACTAAGACAGAGATTGCGTCAGCAGCATGACTTACAGCCTAGCCCGCCGCGGCCCTCACCGGGGCGACGTTGATCGCGAGCTTGCCGTAGCGGTCGGTGAAGGCCTGCGTGTCGATTTCCTCCAGCTTGATCTCGCCGCTCATGACGCCCTGCTTCCAGGCCGCCTGCGCCGGATCGTTCTGGAACTCCGGCATCACCTCGCGGCCGAACAGCTCGAGCGATTCGCAGATGTGCTCGTGGCTGTTCTTGCCGGCCTGATTGAGCAGGATGACCTGATCGATATGCGAAGACTGGAATCGCTTCAGCTTCCTGCGGATGGTCTCGGGCGAGCCGATCAGGCCGCCGCGCAACGCCGCCTCCTGGGCTTGCGGATTGTCGCGCTTCCACTTGTTGTACTCGTCCCACATGTTGACCGTGCCGGGCGCGGGCCGCTGGCGGTTCTGCGCGGCGCCGTAGAAGCGCAGCGCGAACTGGAAGAAGGTGGCGCCGTCGGCGCGGGCACGCGCCTCCTCGTCGGTCTTGGCGCACATGAAGAACGAGACCAGCGCCATGTTCGGGTTGATCTCGTAATCGGCAAGCTTGGTGAGCCGCTTGGTCATCGCATTGTAGTAGGCGTGCACCCAGGCGTGGGCGGCATCGGCGCTGACGAACTGAAAGCCGAGCGCGCCGAAGCCGTGGCGGCCGGCGCGCTCGATGGTCGGCAGTTGCGAGCATGCCATCCACAGCGGCGGATGCGGCTTCTGCACCGGCTTCGGGACGACGTTGCGCAAGGGGATGTCGAAGTACTTGCCGTGATGCTCGCTGCCGCCGTCTTTGAACATCGGGAAGATCGCGGCCACGGCCTCGTCGAACACCTCCTTCTTGCTTTCCATGTCGCGCCCGAACGGCTCGAGCTCGGTGATCGACGCGCTCTCGCCCATGCCGAATTCGCAGCGGCCGTTGCTGAGCAGGTCGAGCACCGCGACGCGCTCGGCGACGCGTGCCGGGTGGTTGGTGGTGAGCTGAAGGATGCCATGGCCGAGCCTGATCTTCTGCGTGCGTTGGCTTGCAGCGGCCAGGAAGGATTCCGGCGAGGGCGAGTGCGAATATTCCTCGAGGAAGTGATGCTCGACCACCCAGGCATGGTCGTAGCCGAGCCTGTCGGCGAGCTCCATCTGCGAGAGCGCGTTCTGGTAGAGCCTGAGCTCGTCACCGGCCACCCAGGGCCGCGGCAATTGCAGCTCGTAGAAGATGCCGAACTTCATGGCGTCGCTCTCCCACATTGTTCTTGTTGGCCTCATCTTAGTGCGTGAGGCAACGCTGTCTACGGAGCAGCAATTCCGCCGTGCGGGAGAATGACTTGATTGCAGCGAACGAACGGTTAGTTTGCCAGTGGCGACTCATTTAAGTGTGGCGCCCGCTCTTCCTGGAAAGCCATGCCGACATTCACCCCGCATCAAGACGCCGCGCTCAAGGCCGTTGGCGATTGGCTGAAAGCAAAACCCGGCCGCGGCGGCACGCCGCCGGTGTTCCGCCTGTTCGGCTTTGCCGGCACCGGCAAGACCACGCTGGCGCGGCACATCGCCGAGGGCGTCGACGGTGAGGTGAAGTTTGCCGCTTTCACCGGCAAGGCGGCGCTGGTGATGCGCAACAAGGGTTGCGACGATGCCTCCACCATTCACTCCCTGATCTATCGCGCCCGCGAATCCGGCGAGGAGCAGCCGAGCTTCGAGCTGTGGGACGACGCGCCGGCCTCAAAAGCCAAGCTGATCGTGATCGACGAATGCTCGATGGTCGACGCCGAATTGGGGCGGGACCTAATGTCGTTCGATTGCCCGCTGCTGGTGCTGGGCGATCCCGCGCAGCTTCCTCCGATCCAGGGCGGCGGCTTCTTCACCAATTCGGAGCCCGACGCGATGCTGACCGAGGTACATCGCCAGGCCCAGGACGATCCGATCGTGCGGATGTCGATGGATGTGCGCGAAGGCCGCGAGCTCGACATCGGCCGTTACGGCGAGAGCGAGGTGGTGTCGCGCAAGGAGCTCGATCCCGACCGGGTCATGGGCGCCGACCAGGTGCTGGTCGGCCGCAACAACACCCGACGCGCCTACAACATGCGGGTGCGCCAGCGCCAGAACATCGAGGACGCCTTTCCGGTCGCCGGCGACAAGCTGGTGTGCCTGCGCAACAACCGCAAGAAGGGCCTGTTCAACGGCGGCCTGTGGCGCGTGAAGTCGCGCAACACGTCGCGCTCGAAATCGCGCATTCTCAGCATGCGGCTGTCGCCGGACGAGGATTTCGGCCACAAGGTGACGAAGGTCTCGGTGCGCGCCGACTGCTTCGAGGGCGGCGTCGAGCAGATCGCCTGGGAGCAGCGCAAGCCCTATGACGAGTTCGACTACGGCTACGTGCTCACGGTGCACAAGTCGCAAGGCTCGCAATGGGACGACGTCGTGCTGTTCGACGAGAGCTTTGCGTTCCAGGACTCCAGGGCGCGTTGGCTATATACGGGGATCACGCGCGCGGCGAAGCGGCTCTCCATCGTCGTTTAAGGTTCGGGGCCGAAGCGTCGTGACACTGGCCATTCCGAGCAGCTCGAACTATGGCGTGCACTTGCGCAGCTGAGAATCTCGAGCCGCCCGGAATGACGAGTTGCTCACTTCACGGACTCGTGTCCGGCATTAAGTAATAATGGCCCGGCCGGCCCGTATCTCGGGTAACGAACTGCCGCCAAGCGGGCTGTTCGCTTGACGCCAATCGCCCTACACTAACGCCTTCGAACGAGGATGCGCCATGAGCCGAATTCCTTTCCGTACCCTGTCCCTGTTTGCCGCGACCGCCGCATTGGCGTTTTCGTTCACCGTGCCGTCGATGGCCGCGGAGGATGCGGTCGTGATCCCCGCTCCCGCTATGGATGCAGCGCCCGCGAGCGGAATCCAGACCGCCGTCGTCGCCGGCGGCTGCTTCTGGGGCGTTCAGGGCGTCTTCCAGCACACCGCGGGCGTCGTCAACGCCGTCTCCGGCTATGCCGGCGGCACCAAGGCGACTGCCGACTACCAGACCGTCTCGAGCGGCCGCACCGGTCACGCCGAGTCCGTCGAGATCAAGTACGACCCGAAGAAGATTACGTACGGAAAGATTCTCCAGATCTACTTCTCGGTGGTGCACGATCCGACCCAGCTCAACCGGCAGGGCCCTGACGTGGGCCCGCAATACCGCTCGGCGATCTTCACCACCTCCGACGAGCAGAAGAAGGTGGCGGAGGCCTATATCGCCCAGCTCAACGCGGCCCGGGTCTTCAACAAGCCGATCGTAACCAAGGTCGGCGCGCTGGAGGCGTTCTATCCGGCCGAGGCCTATCACCAGGATTATCTGACGCTGCACCCGAACCAGCCTTACATCGCCTATAACGACATCCCCAAGGTCGAGAACCTGAAAAAACTGTTCGCGGATAATTACATTGAAAAGCCGACGCTGGTGAATGCCAGCAAGGCCACCAACTGATCACGACATGAGCGAGAAACGGGAGACCCATGCCCGATCCCAAGACGAAAACAACTGACGACAAGCTCATCAAGAGCGAAGAGCAGTGGCGGCGCGAGCTGACGCCGATGCAGTACGCGGTGCTGCGCGAGAAGGCGACTGAACGTCCCTTCTCCGGCGAATATGAGCACGACGAGCGCGCCGGCACCTATGTCTGCGCCGGCTGCGGCAACGAGCTGTTCTCTTCGGATGCCAAGTTCGATTCCGGCTGCGGCTGGCCGAGCTTCACCCAGCCCGCCGTCGAGAGCCATATCGACGAGGAGCGCGACACCAGCCACGGCATGATCCGCACCGAGGTGCTGTGCGCCAAGTGCAGCGGCCATCTCGGCCATGTCTTCCCCGACGGCCCTGGGCCAACCGGCCTGCGTTACTGCATCAACTCCGCCGCGCTGAAGCTCGAGCCGAAATAAACTCGGGGCATCACCGGTTCCGTTACGGAACCCGGCGAACGCAATGGGCTTTTCTTTCGTGGCGGTGCGGCCATCGCATTTGGCGCCTGTCAGGGGAGAATGCCATGTCACTCGGGACCATCCTGATCATCCTGGTGATCATCTACCTGCTGGGCGGGCTCTCCGGCCGGATCGGCGGTTATGGCTATGGCCTCGGCCATTCCGGCATGGGGATCGGCGGCGTCGTGCTCGTGGTGCTGGTCGTGCTGTTGCTTCTCGGCAAGTTGTAAATCATGCAACGCTTTGAAATTGTTTGATTTATCGCGCGCGCGGGGCTGCCATGCGCGGATTCATCATCTCGCATCGCGGGGGTCGCATTTTTGTCAAATCGGCCTATATTAGTGGACGAAAATGCCATGTGCGGCGGGCCCGCTCGATTGCGGCCTCTGCCCTCCCCAACCCCACGCGCTTAAAGCCCCAGAGAAGATCACGAGGTCTTTGACCATGCGTCCACTGCGTCCGTTCAACTTCAACACCTCCGCCGAACTCTTCCCCGCCGCGATCCGCAAGAAGAAGCGCGCGGGCTTCACCTATCGCCGGTTCGGCACCGCGGCCGAAGCCGTGCAGTTCGCGATGGAGCAGTTGCCGACGGATTCGCTGAACGGCGCCTATCTCCAGGTCGAGGAAGCGCGCTTCGACCAGAACGGCATCCGCTCGCTCTATGAGAGTGAGGCCTTCCCGTTGCCCCGCCGTCGCAAGCCGGCGGAGACCGATGCCGACGCGGCGTAAGCTTTCGTAAAGCCATGTGACGCGGCGTAAGCTTTCGTAAAGCCATGTAATGTGCGCTGAAAGTAATGTGCGCTGAAAGCGCGATGGCCGAAGGGCCGTCGCGCTTTTTGCGTTTCCCCCCGCCCCGCTTGCGGGGATGGGCGAAGAATGCGCGCGACGCTTAAATCCGCGGCTGCTTCTCCAGCCAGCGGCGGAGCAGCCGCACGTTGCGCATGTTGGCGCGGAACATGACGTCGAAGGCGTCGCCCGCGAACGGGACCAGGCCGAACACGCCGTCAACCGCGACATTGCCGAGCATGCGCGCCGTGATGTACCAGGGCGCGCCCAACGCCCTCGCCTCGCGCACCAGCCACAACGAGATCGCGGTGGTGATGATGTCGCCGACGACCGGGATCAGCCCGATCAGCCCGTCGATACCGTAGCGGATATTGGTGCCGGGCAGGATGAAGGCAACGTCGAGCAACTTTGCGATCGCCTCGAGCCGCGCGATCCGCTGCTCGCGCGTCAGATTGCCGAACGGATTGCCTTGCCCGAATTCGAAGCGAAACTCGCGAAATCCCTGCTCCAGCGTCTCAGGGCGGATCTCGTGACCCTCCTGGTCGATGATCGGCCCGCGCGCTTGCTTAGCCGCAAAGGTCGCATGCGAGCCGCTTCCCGAACGGGATCGGCGCGGAGCAAGGATGTCGTCGTCGGACATGGACATGGCTTCCAAAGAACGCGCCGCGGCGGCGGAGGTTGCTGGGCCGCGCCCGAAGGTCGCGCACTCAGGTTGGTGCGGTCACTGCCTGCGGCTCCTCGACATATCTATGCACGAACCAGGATGAAATCACTGCCGGTACGAACCCGACGAGGCCGTACAGGATGAACTGCACGGCGCCCGAATCCGGCCCGCGCGAGCTGTAGGTCATCGAGGCCAGGACGAAGGCGAACAGACCGACCAGCAGCATCCGCAGGACCGGGCCGATCCGTCTGATGTGGATTAGGATGTCGTCGACCGCGCCGATCATCAGCGAGGGCAGGAAGCCGAACAGATAGCTGTATTGCAGGGTCTTGAAGAAGACTGCGAACAGCTTGCCGACCTCGCCGAGGCTGGTCTGGGTCCAATAGCCGGACTGATAGGTCGTCGTGAGCAGCAGCAGGAACCCGCCGACGAACGGACCGACCAGCGCAAACACCAGATAGCGTTTCATCGAGCACCCTCTTAACTTCGACAGCCTTATAGCAGCGCCGGCGGGAACCTTGAATAGCGGGGCGCAGGCTGCGCCTGAAGGGAACAAGTGGCAAAGCGACGAGTTCATGCAGGACCTGAATTGTCCCTGTCAGATTGGAGCCCCGATGCCCCGTAGACTTGTTCTGGCGACATTCGCGCTGGCAGCCCTGACGGGTCTGTCGAACGCACCTGCTCTCGCCCAAGGCCACATGGGCACGCCGCAGGAGCAGAAGGCCTGCTCGCGGGATGCATCGCGCCTGTGCCGCAAGGACCTCGGCAATGACGGTGCGGTTCAGAGTTGCCTGCAAGCCAACCGGGCCAAGCTGTCGAAGTCTTGCAGCAAGGTGTTTCAGAGTCACGGAATGTGAGGACCGGAACCCGCGAACGGAGTGTGAAGCCATGCTGCGCGATGAACAACTCTCGATCCTGCGGGACATCAGCCAGTCCGTTGCCTTCGCCGACGATCGCCACGGCAAGATCGGCGAACTGATCGCCGATGGTTATGTGATGAAGGACGGCGATCTGTTCGAACTCACGGCCAAGGGCGTCAGCGCGGTCGAAGAACACGCCGCATCACTCGGCACGAGCGATGCGGCGCAAGCGAGCCCTCGCCCTGATCGGTTGATCTGACCGCGCGCGCCGGCTTTGCGTGACTCGCGCGCAACAATTGCAAATTCCTTCACGCAGACCATTGCAGCTCCGTGACAATGGCGCATACTTCGCTCGGGCGGCGCAGCACTTTCGATTCGAACATCAAGTAATCGAGCGACCACATGCGGGACCAAAGTTCCCGACGTGAAGGCTGTGACATGCGGCAGATCAAGCCGCGTGCGGCGCCCCAAAATCAAGTGGCTCAAGCCCACGAACTCGGGGACCCATTCCGCATGACACGCTATCAGACGATCGCAACTCTCTTCGCCGTCGCCGCCACCGCCATCGCATTCCAGACATCACCTGGTCTCGCCTTCTCGTCCGAAGCGCAGCAGATGTGCTCGGGCGATGCGATGCGGCTGTGCTCCAGTGAAATTCCCGACATCCCCCGGATCAGGGCCTGCATGGTGCGGAACAAGGCACATGTCAGTCCCGGCTGCCGCGCCGTAATGGACCGCGAGCACGCCGCATCGCGCAAGCGGGAAGCCGCCGCGCAGTAAGGCCGTTCAATTTCGATTGCACCGCTGACCGCGAGAGAGCTCGCTTCACCTCCCGTAGGGAGAGGTCGGAGCGCATCGCAGATGCGATCCGGGTGAGTGGTTGCAGTCTCACAAAATGGCGCGGCCCCTCACCCGGATTGCTGCAATCCGAGATCTCCCTGCTGGGGAGAGGTGAAGAGCTCAATCGCCCCACTGCGCGAACGCGTCGTTGAAGACGCGCTCGCCGGGGGCGCCCTTCTCGATCGCGATGATGGCGCGGCGCTGATTGGCGTAGACCAGCGGCACGTCGAACCAGGAGCGCTCCTTCAGGAGCTGGACGTTGCGGGCGCGGTCGGCGTCGACATTGGAAAGGCCGACCAGGAAGAAGCCATCGGTGACCTTGACGGCGAGGCCGGCGAGCGGCGTACCGCGCGCCTGCTCGTTCGACTTCATCAGGATGCCCGGCACGTTGGAGACGCTGCCGCCCGGAAAGTCCTGCGGAAGGATGAAGGTCAATTCCGCGGTGTGGCTCGCCGGCAGCGAGGAATCGGTGTTACGGCGGAACGACATCGTCATCTTGAACTTGCGGTCGGGGATCTCGATGTCGGCGCGCACGGCGATGTCGGCCTTCTGGTTGCCGGACGCCTTGATCGGCTCCAGCCGCCATACCACCGAGCCGACATATTGCTTGCCCTTCGGATCGGACGGATCCTCGTCGTAGAGCACGACCTTCTGCGCCACCGGCGCGACCGGCTGGTCGCTCGCCGAAGGCTGGCCGACCCGATCCGGGATCTTCGGCTTGGTCTGCGGCTGGGCCGGATTCGGCGCCTCCACCACCTGGGTCGCGGACGGCTTGAGAAAGCCGTTGACGATCTGGACCAGCTGCTTGCCCCAGAGGATGCCGGCCCCAACCAGGATCAGCACGATGCCGACCGCGATCGCGCTCTTGAACGGGAAGGCGGAGCCGGTGCGGACGCGCTTCTTGGCGTCGCGCTCGGCTGCAATGCGCGCACGCTGCGACGGCGGCTGCGGCGTGTAGCGCTCGGCCTCCTCGACCGACTCGTCGTAGGAATAGGGCGCCTCGGACTCGCCGGTGCGGTCTTCCAGGCTCGGCTCCAGCCGGTCGAACTCCGGCGAGGGCGAGGGCACGTTGGCGTAGGTGCGGCGCGCGGCGCGGCTCGCCTGCGCGGCGGCGCCGCCGAGATCGTTGGCATCGGCCGTGATGTCGCGGAAGCCGCGCACGCCCGGTGCGGGTGGTAGCGGTGGCGGCGGGCCCATGTCCGGCGGGCGGCGCGCACCCGCGCGATCGCGTCCGGCCGGTGGAGGCGTCTGCGGCTCCGCCGTCGGCGGCGGAGCGGACGGGCCGGGCTGGCGCGGGGCGTCGAAACGCGGCGCACGCGGCGGCCGCGGCGCGTCGCCCTGATCGTCAGCACCAAAGGACGGGCGGTCGGCACGCGGCGGCGTCGGGGCCGGACGCGCGCGCGGCGGGGCCGGCTGAGATGCGGGAGCGTTGCCTTCGGCCGCGCGGGCGCTAGCCCGGCGGAAGGCATCGCCGCTGCCGCCAGGGCGAGTGCCCCCACCGGGGCGCGAGGCCTCGCGGGCGCGCTGGGCGGCCTCCGATTCGACCTTGCGGACGGCCTCTTCCAGCGACAGCCGTTCGCGGGTGATCTCGGATTCGGAGAGCGGCGGCTGCACGCTGCGGAGCTGCGCGATCAGCGCCGTGCGCGCCCGCTCATAGAGCGCGCGACGGCTTTCGCCGGGAGCGTTGGGGTCCAGGGCGGCAATAGCGCGGGCGATCAGCGGATAGTAATCAGCCATTTCAACTCAACTATACGCGCGTCCTGGTAAGATATCGTTAAGCTTCAAACGGATTTTGCACCAGGATAGTATCTTCGCGTTCGGGGCTGGTGGAAAGCAGCGCGACCGGGCACCCCACCAATTCCTCGATCCGGCGGACATATTTGATGGCCTGGGCCGGCAGGTCGGCCCAGGACCGTGCGCTGGCGGTCGGCTCCTTCCAGCCCTCGATCGTCTCGTAGATCGGCTCGACCCGGCTTTGCGCGCCCTCACCGGCGGGGAAATGGTCGATCTCCTTGCCGTCGAGCCTGTAGCCGGTGCAGACCTCGATCGTGTCGAAGCCGTCGAGGATGTCGAGCTTGGTCAGCGCCAGGCCGTTGATGCCGCAGGTCCGGACCGCCTGGCGGACCAGCACGGCGTCGAACCAACCGCAACGGCGGGGCCGACCGGTATTGGTGCCGAACTCGCGGCCGCGCTCGCCAATCTTGCGGCCGGTCTCGTTGTCCTGCTCGGTCGGGAACGGGCCCTGGCCGACGCGGGTCGTATAGGCCTTGCACAGGCCAAGCACGTAACCGACCGCGGCCGGCCCGAGGCCGGCGCCGGTCGCCGCCTGCGCCGCCACCGTGTTGGACGAGGTGACGTAGGGATAAGTGCCGTGATCGACGTCGAGCAGCGCGCCTTGCGCGCCCTCGAACAGCATGCGCTTGCCTTCGCGCCGCTTGATATCGAGCAGCCGCCAGACCGTCTCGGCATAGGGCAGCAGCTGCGGCGCCATCGCCATCAGTTCTTTCAGGATCACCGCGCTGTCGAATTCCGGCAGGTTGAGGCCGCGGCGCAGCGCGTTGTGATGCGCCAGCAGGCGATCGATCTTGTGCGGCAGCGTCTGATGATCAGCAAGATCCATCAGGCGGATGGCGCGGCGGCCGACCTTGTCCTCATAGGCAGGTCCAATGCCGCGGCGCGTGGTGCCGATCGCGGTCGCTGCGCTGGCGGATTCGCGGTGCGCATCGAGCTCGCGGTGCAGCGGCAGGATCAGCGTGACGTTTTCCGCGACGCGCAGATTGTCAGGGCTGACATCGACCCCCTGCGCCCTGAGCTTGGCGACCTCGTCGAGGAAGGCGGCGGGATCGAACACCACGCCGTTGCCGATCACGGACAGCTTGCCCTCGCGCAGTACGCCGGAGGGCAGCAGCGCGAGCTTGTAGGTCTTGCCGTTGATCACGAGCGTGTGGCCGGCGTTATGGCCGCCCTGGAAGCGGACGACGATGTCCGCCTGCTCCGACAACCAGTCGACGATCTTGCCCTTCCCTTCGTCGCCCCACTGGGCGCCGACGACGACAACATTGGCCATTCGCGGGTAATCCCTGTTCAATCTGTCTCTAGGAGGCATGATCCTCGCGGAAAACCGGTGCCCACTCTTCCGGGATCATGCCTGCGCCCAGCCCAATCGGCGGCCGGAGCCGCCCGCACGCAAGGCAGCCAACCGGATAAAGGAAGCAGCCCCTCTAAGCAAGCAAGAACGGGGCTTTTTCGGGGCTCGGAAGGCCATCCAAGCCTTTGATATCCCCCGAAAATCCAGAGACCTTCCAGAGCCGAGCCAAAGCCTCGACCAAAGCGCTAGACGCGATCTCGGCCGCTGCATGGTCGCGATGCATCCGTCCCCCATTGATGCAACCTCGATTTCCGTGTCTTTGAACGGCGCCGGGCTATGAACCGGCCCGGATCTCGCCGGGCCGGACGCCTCGGCGCATGACGCGGGGCCATAGCCATCACAATGTCTGCCACGGGCCAGAGCACAGGCGCCGAAACCGCCGGCCAAACCTGGATTGCCAACCAGCCTTATCTGCTGCTCAGCATCACCGCGCTGTGCTGGGCCGGCAATGCCATCGTCGGTCGGCTCGCCGCCGGCCACATCCCGCCGGTGACGCTGTCATTCCTGCGCTGGTCCTTCGCCTTCCTGCTGGTGCTGCCGTTCGCCTGGAAACATCTTGCGCAGGACTGGCCCGCGATCCGCGGCCGGCTCGGCCTGATGATCACGCTCTCGATCACCGGCATCGGCGCCTTCAACACGCTGCAATATTGGGCGCTGGAGCATACCCAGGCCCTGAACACGCTGCTGCTCCAGTCTGCCGCCCCGCTGATCGTGGCGCTGTGGTCGCTGGCCATTCTGGGGATCAGGCTCACCGCGGCGCAGGCATTCGGCGTGCTGCTGTCGATGTGCGGCGTGCTCACGATCCTGCTGCATGGCGATTTCACCACGCTGTCGAACATCGAGTTCAACAAGGGCGACCTCATCTTCATCGTCGCGCTGGTCATTTTCGCGCTCTATTCGGTACTGACCCTGAAGCGTCCGCCGATGCACGGCCTGTCCTTCCTCGCCTTCACCTTCGGCTGCGGCGCCGCCTGCCTCATTCCGCTGGAGATCTGGGAATTGATCGAGCGCCCCGTGATGAAGCTCGACGGGCCGAACCTGCTGACCCTATTCTACGTCGCAGTGTTCCCCTCGGCGCTCGCCTATCTCTGCTTCAATCGCGGCGTCCGCCTGATTGGCGCCAATCGCGCCGCGCCGTTCTTCCATGTCGTGCCAGTGTTCGGCTCGATCATGGCGATCGTGTTCCTGGGCGAACACCCGCAGGTCTTCCATTTCCTCGGCTTCGCGCTGGTGCTGGCGGGCGTGTTCGTGGCGTCACGCAAGCAGGCGAGTTAGCAACGTATCCAAGCGGAGCGCTGCCATCACCTCTCCTCTTGTGGGAGAGCGGATGAGCACATTGCGTCCAACATATTAACCGCCAATGACGCGTCCCCGGGTCATGCCTGCATTGTAGCATTGCGGCCGCGTGACTTGTGTCATGACGGCAATCCGGCGCAAGCTCGTATCCGACGCCAATGACGATCGCTTCCCCCGCGCCAGCGGCCTCCAATACGGCCAGTTGGCTCAACAACCAGCCTTATCTGCTGCTGAGCCTGAGCTCGTTGTTCTGGGCCGGCAACATCGTGCTCGCGCGTCATGTCGGCGCGCATGTGCCGCCACTGACCGTGACCACGATCCGCTGGTTCGGCGTGTTCCTGATCCTGTTGCCGTTCGCCTGGCCGCATCTGAAGCGCGACTGGCCTGCCTTGCGCAACAGCCTGCCCCTGATGCTGTTCCTGTCGCTGGTGGGATTTGCCTTCAACAACGCGATCTCGTACTGGGCAATGCAATACACGGAGGCGCTGAACGCGTTGCTGATCCAGTCGGCAGGTCCGCTGTTCGTGGCGCTGTGGTCGCTGGTGCTGTTTGGGGTGCGGCTGACCGGTGCGCAGTTCGCGGGCATCGCGATCTCGCTTCTCGGCGTGCTGATCATCATCCTACGCGGCGATCTCGCCGCACTCGCGAGCATCAGCTTCAACAGAGGCGACATCATGTTCGCCTCCTCCCTGGTAGCGTTCGGTCTCTATTCGGCCTTCATCCCGCGCCGGCCAAAAATTCACCAGCTCTCCTTCCTGTCCTTCACCACCTGCTGCGGCGCGACGATGCTGCTGCCGACTGCGATCTGGGAGGCTCTAAGCGGCCGCGTGCTGCAGTTCGGCGGCACGACGCTGGCAACGCTCGGCTATATCCTGATCTTCCCCTCGACGCTGGCCTATCTCTTCTTCAACCGCGGCGTCGCGCTGATCGGCCCGAACCGCGCCGCGCCGTTCTTCCATCTAGTGCCGGTGTTCGGCTCGGCGATGGCGATCCTGCTGCTCGGCGAAAAGCTCCAGCCGTTCCACCTGATCGGCTACGCGCTGGTGCTCGCCGGCGTCGTGATCGCCTCGCGCCAGGGTTCGGCGGCGAAGTAAATTCCGCGGCGCGGAGACACGGCGACAAACTCACCGCTTCCGATTTCAACGAGGAGACGCTAGGTTCCCCGCCAACGACAAAGAGGGAACGTCCAGACATGATTTCAGCGTTGACTCGAAACCTGCGTGCCATCGGCGCGGCCGCATTGTGCCTCGCCGCCGCATCCACGGCCGAGGCCGACAATTATCCGAGCCGCAACATCACGCTGGTGTTGCCGTTCGCGGCCGGCAGCGGCACCGACACCACGACGCGGCTGATCTCGCAGCATCTGTCGCAGGCGCTCGGCGTCGGCATCGTGATCGAGAACAAGGCGGGCGCCAATGGTATGCTCGCCGCAACCTACGTCGCGAAGGCCGCTCCCGACGGCTACACGCTGCTGGTGACGACCAACACCACGCATTCGGCCAATCCCTATCTGCTCAAGAGCCTCACTTACGATCCGGTCAAGGATTTCACGCCGATCGCGCGCACCGGCGACCTGCCTTTCATGCTGGTCGTCAACCCGGAAGTGCCGGCCAAGACTGTCGGCGAGCTGGTCGCCTATGGCAAGGCCAATCCGGGCAAGCTGAGCTACGCTTCGGGCTCGTCCTCGGCGATCGTGTCCGGCGCGACCTTTGCCCACAATGCCGGGCTCGACCTGTTGCACGTGCCCTACAAGAGCTCGCCGCCGGCGCTCAACGACGTCATGGGTGGCCGCGTCTCGATGATGTTCGTCGACATCCTGACCGGCCTGCCGCATGTCAACGGCAACGCGCTGCGCGCGCTCGCGGTCACCACCAAGGAGCGCTCGCCGCTGGTGCCGCATCTGCCCTCGATGCAGGAGGCCGGCGTGCCGGACTTCGACATCTCGTCATGGCAGGGCTATTTCGGCCCGGCCGGCATGCCCAAGGAGATCGTGACGCGGCTCAATACCGAGATCAGGAAGATCGTCGAGAATCCGGAGATCAAGGCGAAGCTCGCCACCCTCGGCATGGACGCCTTCTCGGGCACACCGGAGCAGCTCGGCACCTTCGTGAACGAGCAGCTCGTGCTGTGGGAGAAGCTGATCACGAACGCGAAGATCGAGAAGCAGTAGGCGTGCTCCTCGGACGATGTCATCGTCCGCGGAGGCGGACGATCCAGTATTCCGGAGGTGCCTGTATTTGAACCGAGAGGCCGCGGCGTACTGGATGCCCCGCCTTCGCGCGGCATGACAGTCGAGAGAAAAGGGTGGGCACGACGCTTTGCGTCTTTGCCCACTCTACGAGTTCAGCGCACGGGCTTACGCCGCGCGCACCTTGACGAGGAAGCTGTCCACGGCGCTGCGCAGCGCGCCGGACTGGTTGTCCAGCTCGCGGGCGTTGGTGAGCACGTCGCTGGCTGCACTGCCGGTCGCTTCCGCGGCCGACGTGACGCTGCCGATATGGGCGTTGATCTCGCTCGAGCCGGCCGCAACCGACTGGATGTTGCGGGCGATCTCGCGGGTCGCTTCGCCCTGCTGCTCGATCGATGCCGAAATGCCCGCGGTGATTTCGCTCATCTCGGCGATCGTCTGGGTGATGCCGGTGATGGCCGTGACCGCGTCGCTGGTCGAGGTCTGCATCGCCGCGACCTGCGCGGAGATCTCCTCGGTCGCCTTCGCAGTCTGGTTGGCGAGCGCCTTGACCTCAGAGGCGACGACCGCGAATCCGCGGCCGGATTCACCGGCGCGTGCCGCTTCGATGGTGGCATTGAGCGCGAGCAGGTTGGTCTGCGCGGCGATCGAATGGATCAGCTTGACGACCTCGCCGATCTTCTCGGCGCCGGTCGAGAGCACCTGCACGGTGGCGTTGGTCCGCTCGGCGTCGCTGACGGCGCGGCTGGCGACTTCGGTCGAGCGGGTGACCTGGCGGGAGATTTCCGCAACCGAGCTCGACAGCTCTTCGGCGGCAGCGGCAACCGTGCCGACATTGCCGGAGGCCTTTTGCGAGGCAGCGCCGACCGTTGCGGCACGCGAGGAGGCATCGGTCGCGGTCGCGGTCATCGACTGCGCCGTGCTCTGCATGCCGGCGGCGGCCGAGGAGACCGAGCGGACGATGCCGTTGACGCTGCGTTCGAAGTCGTTGGCGATGTCTTCCATCGCGCTGCGACGTTCCGCCGCGGCACGCTCCTTGGCGTCCGCCTCGGTCTTCTCGAGGTCGCGGATGCGGACCGCATTGTCCTTGAAGATCTGCACGGTCGAGGCCATCGCGCCGACTTCGTCGCCGCGGCCGACGCCGGGAATGTCGCCCTCGAGCTTGCCATCCGCGAGGTCCTTCATACGGGCGCCGAGCAGCGCCAGCGGACGGCTGATGCCGCGGCCGATCAGCCAAGCGACGCTGCCGGCAACGATGACGATGCCGAGCAAGGCCAGGCCGAGCAGCCAATAGACCGGGCCCATTCTCGCGTCGATGTCGTCGAGATAGGCGCCGGTGCCGAGATACATGTCGAAGCCAGGCACGGCGACTGCATATCCGATCTTGCGGATCGGCTTCTCCTGGCCGGGCTTCACATATTCATAATACAGCAGGATCGAACCCTTCGCCTTGACGCCGTCCATCAGCTCGAGCGACAGCTTGCGGCCGTTGGTCACGACGTCCATGCGGTTGGTGCCGATCTGCTTCGGATCGGGCGCAAGCTGGGTGATGCCGTCGTACGACGTGCCGAACAGGTAGCCCGCGCCGTTGTCATAGGTCATCGCGTTGCCATAGCGGCGAAGTTCGGCCAGGGCCGCATCCTTGGTCAGCTCGCCGGCATCGACGCGCTTCTTCAGAGCGCCCGCGTAGTTGCATGCCAGCTCGACGATAGCCTTGGCCTGATCGATGCGTGCATTCACCATCTCCTGCTTCATCAGGTAGCCGGCAAGGACACCGGAGATGCACAGGCCCAACAAGGTGACCCCGACAAGAATGCCGAGCTTCGGGGCGATCTTCAGATTGCTCAATTTCACGGGGTGGCTCCGGCAATGACGGGATACGGGCACGCGACCAGTTCGATCAAAATCGAATCAACTTTTATGTGTGAGCCCTTATCAAGTTACTTACGGTCATCCGTAGAAGCCCGGACGCAGCCGCACAAACCGGCAATTTATCTCCGCGCCAACAACCGGGAATTGTACGCGGCCGCGTCGATTTCGCGTAAAAGACGCAAAGGTCAGCCACGAAGGCAGGCCACAACAAGAAACCAAATCGGGAGCAGAAAATGCCGAAATACAGGGTGGTGACGCCGAAGGGCGCGAGCTTCACGGTCGCGGGCAGCGATTACTCCTATGAGCGCGAGGCGCTCGATCCGATCGATGCAGAGATCGTCGAGGCGCCGGCCGACGAGGCCGGGTTCGTCGCCGCCGCGAAAAACGCCGACGCCATCTATGCCAAGGGCATCCCGATCACCAAGAGCATCATCGACAGCTTAGAAAACTGCAAGGTCATTACGCTCGGCTCGGTCGGCGTCGACAGCGTCGACGTCAAGGCCGCCACCGCCCGCGGAATTCCCGTCACCAACATCCCCGACACCTTCATCGAGGAGGTCGCCGACCACGCCATGATGCTGTTGCTCGCGGGCTTCCGTCGCCTGGTCGAGCAGGATCGCATGGTGCGCGACGGCCGCTGGGCCGAGGGCCGGCCGGCGCTGCTCAAGATCCCGCGGCTGATGGGCCAGACGCTCGGCTTCATCTCGTTCGGCCGCGTCGCGCGCGCGGTTGCGAAACGCGCAGCGCCCTTCGGCCTGCGCATGATGGCCTATGATCCCTTCATCCAGGAAACGCTGATGTACGACCACGGCGTGATCCCGGCGACGCTGAACGAGGTGCTGTCGCAATCCGACTTCGTCTCGATGCACGCCCCCGCCCGGCCCGAGGTCCATCACATGCTGACCGAGAAGCACTTCCGGCAGATGAAGAAGGGCTCGATCTTCATCAACACCGGGCGCGGTGCCACGGTGGACGAGGAGAGCCTGATCAAGGCGCTCCAGGAGGGCTGGATCGCGCATGCCGCCCTCGACGTGCTGGAGAAAGAGCCGCCCTCGCACAACAATCCCCTGCTCGGCATGGAGAACGTGACCCTGACCGCCCACGTCGCTTCGGCCTCGGCACGGTTCGACGAGGCGCGCAAGCGCCGCGTGGGCTACGAATTGTCACTGGTGCTTCAGGGCATGTGGCCAGTAAGCTGCGTCAATCCGTCGGTGCTGCAAAGCACCGCGCTCCGCCGCTGGCAACCGATCAGCATGGATCGCGGGCCGAACAGCTAGGCGGCCGGCGCAAAGGCGCCGGAAACCGGAACGGCCCTTCACCGGCGATCAACGCCGGGGAGGGAGACATCAAGGGAGGAACTGATGAGGAACGACATCACGCGTCGTGATGCCTTGGCGCTGGGCCTGTCTGCTGCAACGCTCGCGGCCACCGGTGCTGCAGCGCAAACAACGCCATCAACGATCAAGGCTGCCGATGTGGCGGCACCGAAACTCGCGATCGAGAAGGGCGCGTCCTTGCGCATGCTGCGCCCGGTACGCTTCGTCCAGGCCGACGAGGACGTGTTCCGCGCCAATGCGGCAAAGTTCACCAAGGATACCGGGGTCGAGGTCAAGGTCGACTTCGTCGGCTGGGAAGATATCAATCAGCAGACCGCAGTGACCGCCAATTCCGGCGCCGGCCCCGACATCATTATCGGCTTCTCCGATGCTCCGCACATCTATATCGACAAGTTGATCGAGCTGACTGATGTCGCCGACTATCTCGGCAAGCGTTATGGCGGCTGGCTGCCGCTGGCGCAGCGCTACGGCAAGAAGAACAAGAGCGATACGTGGATCGGGCTGCCGTTCGGCGCCACCGCCGGCCCCCTCATCTACCGCAAGTCGGTCCTGCAATCGGTCGGCTTCGACAAAGTGCCGGAGGACCATGCCGGCGTCCTCGACCTGTGCCAGAAGCTGCACAAGGCCGGCAAGCCGGCCGGCTTCGCGCTCGGCAATGCCAAGGGCGATGGCAACGGTTTTGCGAGCTGGGCGCTGTGGTCGCACAACGGATCCCTGCTCGACGAAGAGGGCAACGTCACGATCAACAGCAAGGAGACCATCGCCGCGTTGAACTGGGTCAAGCAGCTCTACCCGACCTTCATCGCCGGCACGACGTCGTGGAACGACGTCAGCAACAACCGCGCCTATTCCTCGCAGGAGATCTCCCTGACCGCCAATGGCGTTTCGCTGTACTTCTCGCTGAAGAACGATCCTGCCACCAAGGCGATCGCCGAGGACAGCGAGCATCAGCTGCTGCCGAAGGGCCTGGCCAAGGTCTCTCCGATGGCGGGCCTGACGCTGAACGCAATGGTGTTCAAGCACAGCCAGTACCCCAACGCGGCGAAGGCATTCCTGCAATACATGCTGGAAAAGGACCAGTACGAGCCGTGGCTCAATGCCAACTCCGGCTACTGGTCGCAGCCGCTGGCCGCCTACGCCGAGTCCGCCGTGTGGTCGCAGGATCCCAAGGTGAAGCTGTTCAAGGACACGATGAACAGCACCTATTACGACGGCTACAAGGGCCCGATCTCGACAGCGACGGGAGCCGTCAGCGCCGACTACGTGCTGATCCAGATGTTCGCGTCCGTTGCGACCGGCGCTGCCACGCCGGAGGCGGCTGCCGCAGAAGCCGAGCAGCGGTGCAAGCGGTACTTCCGGCGGCAGGGGCGGTAAAAACTCACGACAAGGCAGCCGTCATTGCGAGGAGCGAAGCGACGACGCAATCCAGACCGTAACCGCGGAGACAGACTGGATTGCCTCGCTTCGCTCGCAATGATTGCGGTAGCGACAGCCCAAGACAGGACGCCGAACCGATGTCCGTGACCACCTTCTCCTCCCCCGTTCTCGCGCAGCGGCAGCCGAACTGGCTGGTGCGGCTGTTCGACTACAAGCCGTTCCTGATCATGATGTGTCTGGCGCCTGCGATTGGGCTGCTCGCGGTGTTCCTGACTTATCCGCTCGGCCTGGGCATCTGGCTCGCCTTCACCGACACCACGATCGGCCGGCGTGGCATCTACGTCGGCTTCGAAAATTTCCAGTATCTCCTCACCGATTCCCTTTGGTGGAACGCGGTGTTCTACAGCGTGGTCTACACGGCCGTCGCGACCTTCGGAAAGTTCGCACTCGGTTTCTGGCTCGCGCTGCTGCTCAACAACCATTTTCCGTTCAAGAGCGTGCTGCGTGCGATCATCCTGCTGCCCTGGATCGTGCCGACCGTGCTGTCGGCGCTGGCGTTCTGGTGGATCTACGATCCGCAATTCTCGATCATCTCGTATCTGCTGGTCGACGTGCTGCATTGGCGCTCCAGCAACATCGACTTCCTCGGCTCGGCCTGGCCGGCCCGTTTCTCGCTGATCGCCGCCAATATCTGGCGCGGCATTCCCTTCGTCGCGATCTCGCTGCTGGCGGGGCTCCAGACCATCTCGCCCTCGCTCTACGAGGCTGCGATGCTCGACGGCGCCAGCGCCTGGCAGCGTTTCCGCTACATCACGTTCCCGATGATGATGCCGATCCTCGCCATCGTCATGACCTTCTCGATCATCTTCACCTTCACCGACTTCCAGCTGGTCTACGCCATCACCCGTGGCGGGCCCGGCAACTCGACCCATCTGCTGGCAACGCTTGCCTTCCAGCGCGGCATCGCCGGTGGCGAGCTCGGCGAGGGTGCCGCGATCGCGGTGTCGATGATCCCGTTCCTGGTGTTCGCGACGCTGTTCTCTTATTTCGGACTGGCGCGTCGCAAATGGCAGCAGGGAGAGAGCAATGACTGATACAGTCGCCCAACCGGCTGTCGCCGACGCGAAGGCAGCGCCCGACACGATGGCGTGGGATTCCGGGCTGCGGCGGCTGATGATGATCTATCTGCCGCTCGGCTGCTTCGTACTTATCCTGCTGTTCCCGTTCTACTGGATGGCGATCACCTCGTTCAAGCCGAACGCGGAGCTGATGAATTACAAGGAGCACAATCCGTTCTGGATCTCGTCGCCCACGCTGGCGCACATCAAGCACCTCTTGTTCAACACCGCTTATCCGCATTGGTTGTGGACGACGATGCTGGTCGCGATCGGCTCGACCACGCTGTCGCTGATCGCGAGCACGCTTGCCGCTTACGCCATCGAACGCCTGCGCTTCCGCGGCAGTCCCTATGTCGGTCTCGGCATTTATCTCGCTTATCTCGTGCCGCCGTCGATCCTGTTCATTCCGCTCGCCACCGTCGTCGTGCAGTTCGGCCTGTTCGACTCACCGCTTGCGCTGATCCTGGTCTATCCGACCTTCCTGGTGCCGTTCTGCACCTGGCTCCTGATCGGCTATTTCAAGTCGATTCCCTACGAGCTCGAGGAATGCGCGCTGGTCGACGGCGCCACGCGGCTGCAGATCCTGAGGCGGATCACGCTGCCGCTGGCGGTACCCGGCTTGATCTCGGCCGGCATCTTCTCCTTCACGCTGTCCTGGAACGAGTTCATCTACGCGCTCGCCTTCATCCAGAGCGGCGCCAACAAGACCGTGCCGGTCGCGATCCTGACCGAGCTCGTCACCGGCGACGTCTATCAGTGGGGTGCGCTGATGGCCGGCTCGCTGCTCGGCTCGCTGCCGGTTGCGATCTTCTACTCCCTGTTCGTGGATTATTACGTGTCGTCGCTGACGGGCGCGGTAAAGGAGTAGATGGGCAACTGCGGCGTTTGGCCCGGCTTCACAAAACTGCAATGTGCCGTCCGCATAAGGCGTGCGTCCGCCAACAGGAGACGTACATGCGCGCGACTTTTCTCGGCACCGTCGCAACGATCATTCTCACCGCGAGCGCCGCGCTCGCGCAGAGCGAAGGTGAATTCCCCGCCAAACTCGTCGGCCACGTGGTGATGCCGGCCGAATCGTTCATCGACGCACCCGCCGATGCGCCAGCCGATCTCAAGACCTCGGGCAAATACACGACGGGCAAGCGCGTCGACGCGCTCGGCACCGTGATGGGCAAGTCCTATGAGCGGGCGACGGGCGTGTCGCTGCCGTTCAGGGGCCAGCCGCTGCAGGGTCATTCCGGCATCAAGACCATGCCGGACGGCACGTTCTGGGTGATCACCGACAACGGTATGGGCGCGCGTGCCAACTCGCCGGATTCGATGCTATACCTGAACCACTACAAGATGGATTGGACGAGCGGCAAGATCGAGCGGCTGGAGACCATCTTCCTGCACGATCCCGACAGACGCGTGCCGTTCCGCATCGTTCATGAGGATACCCAGAAGCGCTATCTCACCGGCTCGGACTTCGACACCGAGGGCTTCCAGATCATCGCCGACAGCTTCTGGATCGGCGACGAGTTCGGCCCCTATATCCTGAAAGGCCGACAAAACCGGCAAGATCTTGGCCGTGTTCGAGACGGTCGCCGATGGCAAGCCGGTGCGCTCGCCGGACAATTGGGCAGTGGGAACGCCGGCCGCGCCGGGCGCGACCTACACTAATGTCAACCTCCGCCGTTCCAAGGGTTTTGAGGGCTTTGCATCGTCCAAGGACGGCAAATTCCTCTACGGCCTGCTCGAAGGACCGCTGTGGGACGCCGACAAGAAGGACTGGGAAAAGGTCGACGGCAAGGAAGCCTCCCGCATCCTCGAATTCGACGTCGCTGCCGAGAAATTCACCGGACGCTACTGGCAGTATGTGTTCGAACAGAACGGCAATGCCATCGGCGACTTCAACATGGTCGACCCGACCAGCGGCCTCGTCATCGAGCGCGACAACGGCGAAGGCACCGCGGACAAGTCTTGCCCGCAAGGCACCCGCGGCGAGAACTGCTTTCCTGACCTCGCCAAATTCAAGCGCATCTACAAGATCGAGCTCACCGATGCCAATGTCGGCAAGCCCGTGCGCAAGATCGGCTATATCGACCTCTTGAAGATCAGGGATCCCGACAAGAAGGCGAGGAAGCCGCTCAATGACGGCGTCTACACCTTCCCGTTCTTCACCATCGAGAACGTCGATCGCGTCGACGACACTCACATCATCGTCGGCAACGACAACAATCTGCCGTTCTCGTCCAGCCGCGACCCCAACAAGGCCGACGATAACGAGTTCATGCTGCTGGAGGTCGCGGATTTCCTGAAGGCGAAGTGAGGCGACGCTCTCTCGATACGGCCATCGCCGGGCTCGACCGGGCGGTCCAGTCCGCCGCGGCGGCGGTGTGATACGGAAATGCCGCGGCGTACTGGATGCCCCGCCTTCGCGGGGCACGACAACGGAGACTTATCGCACCGTAAACTCCACCGGAATCGTAAAGCTCATCGCGCCGTTCTTGACCTCGTCCGGGATCGGCGGAAACGGCGAGGCCTGGCGGATCATCGCCATGGCCTGAGCGTCGAAAGCGGCGACGCCGGACGAACCACTGAGGCGGCTGGATGTGACCTGCCCGCTACGGGCAATCGTAAAGCTCAGCCTCGCGATGCCACGCTGACCGCCGCCAGAGGACGGATATTGGTGGAAGCGCATCAGATGCGCGCGGATTCGCTGATTGTAGGATGCGATCACGGAGGCCACCGCGCCGGCGCTCTGGGCTGATGCCATCGCCGCCTCGCGCTCCGCGCGCGGGGCTGCGCTGGTGCGCGGCGCCGGCGGCGCCTCAGACGGCTTTTTCGCCTCGCGGCGAACCACCTTCGGCTTCGCCGGCGCCGGCTTTTCGACCGGGACGATCTTCGCCGGCTCGGGCTTGGCCGGGGTCGGCTCCAATCTCTGCTCGGGTGGCGCGACAACGTCCGGCTTTTCCTGCGGCGGCGTCGGCGCGATCGTCTCCTCGGCCATCTGCTGCTGCACGGGCTGCGGCGGCGAAGCATCGGCCTCCTGCATCACGGGCCCTGGCGCGATGTCGTCCTGCATCGATTGCGGCGCCGAAGTCACCGGTGCCATGTCGATCATGATCGCCGGCAGGCTCACACCTTGCTCGGGCTGCGACTTGAGCCAGCTCATCGCAAGCAGTGCCGCGGCCATGTGAAGCGCCACGATTACGGCCGCCGATAGGCTCCAGCGCATGGTTTCCCTTTCGCCGAGCGGCTCGTGCAGGGCAAACGCGTTTGCGGAGGTCATCAGCTGCGCCCGTCGAGGCCGACCAGCGCGACCTTCAGGTAGCCGGCATTGCGCAAGCTGTTCATCACCTCCATCAAGTCGCCATAGGAGACCGCCTTGTCGGCGCGCAGATAAATGCGCTCGTCCTTGCGGCCCTTGGTGGCGGCAGCGAGCGAGGTGCCGAGCGCATCGCGGGACACAAGATCCTCACCGACGGCAATCGAAAGATCCGGCTTCACGGTGACGAAGATCGGCTTGTCCGGCCGCGGCGCGGGCTCGGCGGCGCTCGCCGGCAGATCGACCCCGATGTCGACGGTGGCAAGTGGCGCCGCCACCATGAAAATGATCAGAAGCACCAGCATCACGTCGATGAATGGCGTGACGTTAATCTCGTGGGTCACGTCGAGATCACCCGGGTCACCGCGCGACCTGACCGAGGAGCTTGCGCCGAGCTTTGCGGACATGGCCCTACTCCGCCGCCCGCGCCAGGCGGAATTCTCTGTGGTCGCGCTGGCGGCTCACCAGCAGCGTAAGCTGTGCCGAGGCATCGCTGAGCAGCGCGCGGTAATTGGCGATGCCGCGAACGAGATGATTGTAGATCACGACCGCCGGGATCGCGGCGACGAGGCCGAGCGCGGTGGCAAGCAATGCCTCCGCGATGCCGGGCGCGACCACCGCAAGACTCGTGGTGTGGCTCTCGGAGATGCCGATGAAGGAATTCATGATGCCCCAGACCGTGCCGAACAAGCCGACGAACGGCGCGGTGGCGCCGATGGTCGCGAGCACGCCGGTGCCGCGCGCGATCTGCCGGGACATGGCCGCCTCGACCCGCTCCAACCGCAGCGCCACCCGCTCCTCAAGGCCGTTATCGAGCACGCCGCCGGAGAGCTCCGCCTCCTTGGCGCAGGACTGGATAAGCTGGGCGACCGCATCATGCGCATCGCCGGCCCGTGCCGCGGCCTCGGCCAGCGTCATGTTGCCTTCGAGCGCGCGCGTCCGGTGCAAAGCCAGCGCGCCCTTGCGGCGCAGCTCGATGGTCTTCGCAAGCCACACCGTCCATGTCACCAGCGAAGCCACGGCGAGGCCGACCATCACCGTCTTCACGATGATGTCGGCGCTGACGAACATGCCCCAGGGCGACAGATTGCGCGGTAACAGCGCTTCGTCGATCGCGAAGGCCGGTGTCGGCGCGAGCGCCAGCACGGATGTTACGATCATGTGCCGAAGCCTGGAATTGCTTTGCATCCTGATCTCCCGTCAGACAGAAGAAGCTACGCGGTTGGCTGCGGCGCGATCCGGTCCGCGAGCTGCCTGAACCGCGCCAGTTGGTCCGCACGCAGCGCACGGGTCTCGTCGCGGCCGACGAAGACCTTGAACATGATGCCGCCATCGGCATTGACGAAGGCGACGAAGGCGGACGTCTTGCCCATGAAGGGACGCTCGACGAAGACGACGGCCGCGCATCGCTCGTGACGGAGATGGCCGTGCAATCCCTTCGGCTGCATCAGGTTGAAGTAACCGCGGCCGATCTCCCCCGCGGGAAGCGCCCCGGTGAACTCGAAGATCCCATCGTCCGTGTGGACGATCAGCGTGACCTCGCCCCATTCGGCGATATCCTGCATGGCGGCGGCGAAATGCTCACCGCCGCCCATGCGCACCATGGACGGCGGCAGCGCCTCGATCACAGCGCGCGGGGTGACCTTGCGCTCGCGCGCAACGTCCTCGATCACGGCGTCGGGATTGTCGGCCATATACGCCTTGAGATCGGCGAGATCGGTGCTCAACATGTCCAGCTCCCTTCATGATCGGCCGGCTCAGGCGGCCGCGTTCGCCTTGCGCTCAGTCATGATGACCTCGAACCCCTCGAACTTGGGATGGCCGAGATAGAGGCTTGCGCCGGTCTTGTTGTCGGCACGCGCATGTGCGCGGCGGAATTCCTCTGAGCGCGTCCAGGCCTCGAAAGCGGACTTGTCGACCCACACGGTGTGCGAGGAATACAGCGTGTGGTCCTCCAGCACCGGTCCTTTGAGCAAATGAAATTCGACGAAACCGGGCATGCTGCCGAGATAGGACTCCCGGCTGCGCCAGACGGTCTCGAACGCGGCTTCCGAGCCGAGCTTCACCTGAAAACGATTCATAGCGATGAACATGAAAGTCTCCTCTTCTGATCTAGACGAAAACGCGCCGAAGCCGCGCTGGAGCATCAGCGCGGCCCGGCGGAAGTTGTGGTGTTGCGGTGCCCTGCGGCTCACGCACCCCCAAAGTGGATCTTCAGGCCGGCCTTGTAGACCCTGCCCGGTCCCGGGCTCGTCCACAGCACGTCGTTCTGCGAGGTGCCATCGGTGGAGCTGCCGGGAATGGCATAAGGCCGGTAATACTGGTTCAGAAGATTGTCGATCGAGGCCGAGAACACGATATCCCTGGTCGCATTGTAGGTCAGATACAGATTGACGAGATCGTAGCCGGTCGAGCGAATATAGTTGGCCGGCACGTCGTTGTTCGGACCGAACGAAGCCCACTGCGCCGACACGATCAGGGTGCGATCAAGCAGGCGGACACCGCCGGTGGTGACGACCTTGGTCGGGCTGATGGTCGCAAGCCCGATATTGGTGGCGACGTTCTTGCCCTGGATGTAGTGACCGGCGACACCGATGAACCAGCTGCCCGCATCGTACATCGTCTCCGCCTCGAAGCCCTGGATGCGGGCATTGGCGATGTTCTGATACTGGTAGTATTGGCTGAACGAGCCGAATGGCGGCACCAGGACCGCCGCCGAAGCGACGAGGTCGATATAGTCGCTGACATCGTTGCGGAACAGGTTGATCTTTCCCCTGAACGAGTCAGACGCGCTGAAGATGTTGTCGTACTTCAGGTTGATACCGACTTCCTTGTTCTTGCCGACCTCGGGACGAAGGTTTGGGTTGGGGAGGAAGCAGAACAGGCCGACGGTGCCGTCGGGGCAGGGAAAGAACGCTGGTCCGCCCCCGGTCGCGTGCGCGCCGGAAATCACCGTCTCGGTGATCGACGGGGCGCGATAGCCTTCGGCATAGCTGACATAAGGCTGGAAGCCCGCGATCGGCGTGACGCCCAGGGTGATCTTGGGTGAGAAGCGGTCGCCGCCGGCGCTAGTCCTGCCGGAATCGAGGTCGTAGCGGTCATAGCGGATCGCGCTCACCGCCTCGAACCAGGTGCCGTAGTTCTGCTTCAACTGAACGAAACCGCCCGACACAGTACGGATGCCACTCGGCGTGGTGATGTTGGAGTTGCCGCGGCTGTCGGTCGTGATGACGTCGTCCTGAAACGCGTCGACGCCCCAGGTGACGGCGTTGCGCCAGTCGCCGACGTTGAAGCGCGTGGTGTTGTTGACGTCGATGCCGTAGGTGTTGAGGACATAGCCGCGTTTGTCGCCGACGCAGCCCGAGATGTTGTTGCCGAAATTGCCCGCGCCGCAATAGGTCGCGCCTCCGGTTGAATAGTGATAGGTCTTGGTCTGGTCGTTGTCGACGCGGTTGCCGTAGACCGACATGTGCCAATCGAACAGATTGTCGCTCGGCAGCGAATAATTCCAGGTAATCGTGCCGGTGTAATTCTTGGCGTCGGAAGCGTAAACCGAGGAGCCCTGATAAAGCGCGCGCTGCGCCGCAGTTAGCACCGGGCCCCGGTTGAACTGACCAATATCGTACTGATAATCCTGGAAGATGGCACCGAACTTGACCTCGTGACCGAGGGCCGGCCGCACCGTGAGCTTCATCAGCCCGCTTTCGACCTGGTTACCGGTGTTGCCGATCTCGGTGCCATTGCCGTCCTTGTAATTGCCCTGCGTGCGATAGACCGCGCCGCCGAAGACATCGATATCGGGCGTGGCGCGCACGCCGCCGAAGACCGAAGCGAGGCCGCGATTGTTATTGGAGCCGTAGGAGCCGGAGAGATCGACGCCCCAGCGCTCGCCGGGGCGTAACACGTCGTTGATGTCCTTGGGGCGGAAGGAGACCAAGCCGCCAATCGCACCGGAGCCGTAGATATTGGCAGTCGGTCCCCGCACGACATCGACCCCGCCGATCAATTCAGGGTCGAGGAAGAAGGAGCCGTTGGCGTTGTGGCCGGTGCGCTGGTAGTTCTGCCGCGCACCGTCGACCACGACCGCGACGCGGCCGAAATCCTGCAAGCCGCGGATGTTGATGACGGTTGCGGGATCGTCGCCGCGCTCCTGGAACGACACGCCGGGCACGGCATAGAAGATGCCCGACAAACGGTTGGGCTGAAGCCCCTGGATCTGGTCGAGCGAAATCGAGCTGACTGGCGCGAGCGCATCGATCGTCCGCTGCGGTGTCTTGGTCGCGGCGACCGTAATCGTGTCGAGCGTCTGAACAGGCGCCGCGCCTCCAGCCTGGGCGCGGGCGTTCATGACGTCGGGCGCTGCCGGCTGCGCAACTGGCGGCTTCACCGGCTTGCGCTTCGCTTGCTTCGGCCATTCCGACGACGCACTTTCGGCCTGCGGCTGGGCGGCCTGTGCAAGCCCCCTCTCCGCCGTCATTGCCGCGATTGAAACCACCGACGCGCCCAAAATCAGGGCGCGCGAATACCTAGCCCCGTCAGCCATATCAGCCCCAGCCTGCACTTCACTTTAGTTTTGGAGTTTTATTGGCTGGCGTGCGTTCGCAACGCGAACGACTGGCTGGCTGTCTTTCGAAAGCACGCGGGGCACTCCCCACTGCCATAATCGGTTACGTGGCAACACTCTGACCGTCAATGACATCCGGTTACAGTTTATATCGATTGTAAATTGCTGCCGTTGGAATGCGCCTCGCGCCCCTTATACAAAGCAAGACGCATCTGAATTTCGAAAGCGCATCACACCAACAATGTCAGCAACATCAGGAGACAGCAGCAGCGGCGCGGCGGGGGCGGCAGGAGGCCCTTCTGCAGCAACGAGAACCCTCACCATGCGAGGAAGCCGGATCGACAGCCGCGAGCTGTTTGCGGCCGAGCGCGAGATCATCATTGCGCATGGCGAGGACAGCTATCGCCTGCGCCTGACCTCGCAGAACAAGCTGATCCTGACCAAGTGAACGCAATGACATTTTGTCGCACGCTTGCAAGCCTCCTGCTCTCCGGCACGTTCGCGCTCGTGTCCGGCGCGCACGCCGCCGGTATCACGGTGCACGACGCGCGCAATCGCGACGTCGCCATCACCGATTTCGCACGCACGGTCTCGATCGGCGGCGCCATCACCGAAATCCTCTATGCACTCGGCCTGGAGAGCCGGCTGGTTGGCGTCGACACGACGAGCCTCTATCCGGCGGCGGCGCTGCACGACAAACCCAATGTCGGCTACATGCGCCAGATTTCCGCCGAAGGTGTGCTGGGCCTCAACCCGACGCTGATCCTGGCGATCCAGGGATCGGGCCCGCGCGAGACCATGAACATCCTGGAGGCGGCGAAGGTGCCGCTGGTGCTGGTGCCCGAGACCTTCTCCGAGGAAGGTCTGATCGAGAAGATCAAGCTGGTCGGCCACGCCATGGGCGTCGATGCGCGCGCCGAATGCCTGAGCGCTGCGGTCGGCACCGATCTCGCGCAGCTCCGCGCGTTGCGTGCCAAGGTGACGAAGCCGGCGCGCGTGATGTTCGTGATGTCGCTCCAGAACGGACGCGCCATGGTCGCCGGCCGCAAGACCGCGGCCGACGAGATCATCCAGCTCGCCGGCGCCGCCAACGCCGTGGACGATTATGATGGCTACAAGATCATCGGCGACGAGGCGATCGTGGCAGCCAAACCCGATGTCGTGCTGTCGATCGAGCGCGGCAACGATTCGCTCCAGGCCGAAGCGGTCTATGCCCATCCCGGCTTTGCGCTGACGCCGGTTGCGTCCAACAAGAGTTTCATCACCATGGACGGACTCTATCTGCTCGGGTTCGGGCCGCGCACGGCCGCGGCCGCTCGCGATCTCTCCGTCAAGCTCTATCCGACGTTGGCCGAACAGGGCGGCGCGTTCACGTCGGCCCTGTCGGCGGCGAATTGCCGGCAATGAGTGTGGCGGTCGGGACGGATGCGCAAAGCCGGCGACGACGCGCCGCACGACGACGTGCCGCATCGTTCGCGCTTCCCCTTCTGGTCGTGCTACTCGTGCTCACCGCCATCGTTGCGCTGACGGTTGGCGCGGCCGGTATTCCTCTCTCGCGACTGCCTGCTGCGCTCGGCTTTGCCGGCAATACGATCGCCGACGCCATGACGGCGCGTGACCAGCTCGTGCTGTGGTCGATCCGCATTCCCCGGATCGCAGCGAGCGCGATGGTTGGCGGTCTGCTCGCCGCGGCCGGCGCGATCATGCAGGGGCTGTTTCGCAATCCGCTCGCCGATCCCGCGCTGGTCGGCGTTTCCAGCGGCGGCGCGCTCGCGGCGGCGAGTGCGATCGTCTTCACCGATTCACGCTTCGGCGAAGCGCTGCGCTTCCTCCAGACCGAGCTGTTGCCGCTCGCGGCCTTTACAGGTTCGCTGACGACGACCGCGATCCTCTACGGCATCTCCAGCCGTGCCGGGCGAACCTCCATCGCGATCTTCCTGCTCGCCGGCGTCGCCATTGCCAATGCCGGCATCGGGCTGCTGGTGTTCGTCGCCGACGACCGCCAGCTCCGCGACATCACGTTCTGGCTGCTGGGCTCGATGGGCGGCGCGACCTGGACCAAGGCCGCCGTGCTCACGCCGATCCTGGCCGTCGGGCTTGCGGCCTGCGCCTTCATCGCGCGCGGGCTCGATCTCCTGGTGCTCGGCGAAGCCGACGCTTTTCACGGCGGGGTCGACGTCGAGCGCCTGAAACGGATCTCGATCGTCGTGGTTTCCGCCATGACCGGCGTTGCCGTGTCGATCAGCGGTGTCATCGGCTTCGTGGGCATCGTCGTGCCGCATCTGCTCCGCCTCGTCGTCGGACCGGCGCATCGCCTGCTGCTGCCCGCCTCGGTGCTGCTTGGCGCTATTCTGATGGTCGGCGCCGACACGCTGGCGCGCACCATCGTGGCGCCTGCGGAGATGCCGATCGGCATTTTGACCGCGGCCGTCGGTGCGCCGGTCTTCCTGGCCATCCTGCTGCGGCAGCGTGGGCTCGCCTCGCTATGAGCGCCGTGATCGAGGCGCGATCCTTAAGCAAGCACGCCGGCCGCGCGACGCTGCTCGATGGGGTTGGCCTGCATGTCGCGGCCGGCGAGATGGTCGCCATCATTGGCCCGAACGGCGCCGGAAAGTCGACGCTGCTGCGGCTGCTCTCCGGCGATCTCCGCCCGAGCGAGGGCGAGGTGCGGCTGAAGCAGCGCGACATCAGCAGCTTCACGCCGCGCGAGCTCGCCGCGCGCCGCGCCATGCTGTCCCAGCACATCAACGTCACCTTTCCCTTCACCGTCGAGGAGATCGTGCTGATGGGCGCGGGCGATCGCAGCTCGCGCGAGGCGAGCGCGCTCGTCGATGCCGCGCTGGACGAGGTTAGCCTCGCCCATTTCAGAGACCGGCAATTGCCGACACTGTCTGGCGGCGAGCAGCAGAGAGCCCATTTCGCCCGCGTGCTGGTGCAACTCGCCTGCGGCGAGGCCGAGCACGGCCCGGGACTTCTGCTGCTGGACGAGCCGACCTCGAGCCTCGACCTGCGCCACCAGATCGACCTCGTGGAAGCCGCGCGCCGCCGCGCGGCAGGCGGCACGGCCGTGGTCGCAATCCTGCACGACCTTAACCTCGCAATCCGCTTCGCGGACCGACTGATCGTGCTGAACCGCGGTAAGCTCGCCGTCGACGGCCCGCGGGCCGATGTCGTCACGCGCGAGATCATCCGCGACATCTTCGAGATCGATGCCGCCGTGCACCAAGGCGACGACGGCGTACCGTACGTGCTGCCGCAATCGATGCGAGCGGCTGGGCCTGCGCGATGATGCCCAGTTGGTTGGCGCAGAGCTTGCGGCGCACTTCACCTGTCCCTACGGGAGAGGTGAAGAGACACCGTCTAGCCGGCCGGTGCGATCACCATGCTCTTGTCCTTCGGCCAGCGGATGCGCCAGGCGAAGTTGATGTCCTTGGACTCGCCGGGCTTGGCGTCGAACGACCATTCCAGCACGCCGCGCTTGTCGCGAATGTTGCTCGCGGTGGGCGGCGTGCTCGCGGGCAGCATCTCGACCACTATGTCCTCGTTCTCGCTGACCGGAAGCTGATCCTCGATCGCAATCTTAATCGGGAAGTCGTGTCCATTGCGGATCGTCGTCTTGAACGCGCGCTCGTCGGTCTTCGACGTCGTGACAAGGAGACCCGCCGACCCCTCGTTGCGCTTGAGCACCGCGCGCTCGATCTTAACCTTGTCGTCGGCGCCGAAGCCGAGCCGCACGATGTCGTCCTTGGCCGACGCCGTGATCTTGCCGCGGCCGACGAAGACGCCGTCGCGGTAGATCGCGACCTTGCCCGGCAATAGAGTCGCCTCGTCGCTCTGCCTGAAGCTGGCTTCGAGGAAGGCGGTCGGGTCCATCACCGGGGCGGCCCGCACCGCCAGATCGGCGGGCACATTCACCGAAGCGATACGGAGGCTCTTGGCGCCTTCGGCGGCGCCGAGGCTGACGCGCCCGGGAATCTTGAAGGTGGCCTGGAAGTCACCGATCTCGGCAACCGCCTGCTGCTCGTCAGCGCGTTCACGCGGCTCGGCCGATTCGGCCATTTTCGAAAGATGGGGTTGCATCTGACGTGCAACCGGCGCGGGCCGCGCCGGATCTGAGACCGTTCCTGCAGCCACCGGTCTCGCCACCTGCGGATATTGCGCGACCAGCGAATTAAGCTCCGGGGCGCTGCCGCCGCGGCTGATGCGAACGGTAGAGACGCCGAGCGTGACGTTGGACCAATCCTCGCCGGTTGATTGCGTGACCTCGGCGCGGCGCACCAGCTCGAGCTGCGGCTTGCGGTCCTTGGCGCCGGTGTCGAGCCGGGCGTCATAAAGCGGCAGCCAGCGCGCATTGCGCACGGTATAGGTCACCCGCAGCGTCGCCTTGGTCGCGGCTGCCGAGGCGACGTCGATCCGCACCTCCAGCTTGCTCGGCGGCTTGGCCGAACGCTCGGCCTCGAGCTGCGCGATCTGCCGATCGATCTCGCGCTGTTTTCGCGCGGCCTCGCGGATCGCAGTGTCGGCGGTCGCGATCTCCTCGGCGACGGCGGCAAAGGCCGCGCGCCATTCGGTGATCGGCCGGGCGTCGCCCTTGTCGCCGAGACCGGCAGGCGAGGCTTCGGCAAAGTGCTGCGCAAATTTGCGCCGGGCGGTGGCCGAGTCGATGACACCTTGCAGATCGGCGCGCTGATCCTTCAGCGCCTCTATGCGCTTGTCGAGCTCCGGCAGGTTCACCGGCGGCGCCGCACGCGGCGGTCGCGCGTCGATGGTGCCGATGGTCAGCTTGGCGCCCGCCTCGCCTTCGACGCGGAGGGAGGACGGATCGAGCGAGAGCGGAAAGTCCTTCGCGACCAGCGTATTGTCACCAGAGGCCAGATCCAGCGCGATGACCCGGGTCACGGTGGCACCATCGGGATAGACGGTGACGGTGTCGATAGCCGATGTGGCGTCCACGTCGGCGGCCCATGACGGCAACGCCGCCGCCGTGGCCACCAGGACCAGACTCGTCGTCGCCAGATATTTCGCGATGGTACGCATAAATTTCCTCCCTGCCGATATCGACGCGTCACCAGCCGGACGCGCGAAAAGATGCCTCGCCATCGTGATGAGACGCGGCAGGGAAGGAACCGGTTCGATTGGGGTTTCCGTGGGACGCTGCGGCGGCGGCAGGGTGGCCGCGGAACGCGTTGTGGTCCCGCCAAGCCTCGGACATGGGCAGCCGAGCCCTGACCGAACATGCGGCGAAGCAGATCGGCCGGGTTGCGGGCGGCTTTCGGCAACACGCTGGCGCCGTAGCCCTCGATCGTCCGCGCGCTCAGATGCGTGCGCCGACGGTTTTTGTTGGTGAGGCGCGCAGCGAGATGTTCGAGCCGTCGCCTGCGCGCTTGGTCGGCGGTTCGCAGCCGGCCAGCCAGCGCTGGCGGTTCGCGCCGGGCTTGCGCGAACTCGTCAACGGCAGCATCGATCCGATCGACCATGTCGCGGGCGCGGAACGGCTTTCCGATGAAATCGGCCGCGCCGCAGGCTAGATTGTCTGCATGAACATGCGAAAGCCGGGCGCGCCGATCAGCGCCTCGAAATCGGGATCCCGCTTCTCCTCCGCGAACACGAATCCGGCCTTACTATAGGCACGTTCGGCGGGCTCGTTGCCGATCAGAAACGATATCGTCGCCCGGCCAAATCCAGCCGCCCGCCCTTTATCCAGCGCGTGCCGGATCAGCGCCTGCACCAGCCCGCGACCGCGATAGGCGGGATCGGTTGCGATATATTCTATCATCCAGTCGCCCTCGCCGCCCTGAACCCAGCAGGCGCGCGTATAGGCGCCGCGTCGACGGATGGCTTCCAGCTCCGGCGCGGCGAGCCCGGTTGCAGCGGCGACTTCCTCGATCGCGCGCCAGGCCGAAGGTCCGGTGCCGGCCGCCGGCAGCGCGGATAGCGCGGCGGCAGGCATGCCATCGATCTCGGCGATCAGGAATTGCGAGACGTGCCACATCGACACCGCGTCTGCGACGGTGATGCGCGCGATGAAATCGAGGCACTGCACTTCGGGCCAGCCGAGCGCGACGTCGAACCAGCCACGCGTGCGGTAGCCGCGCTGCGACGTCAGAATGGTTCGTGCGACAACACCGACGTCGTCGGGACGCGCTGACCGTATCGTCATGCGCGCCTCCATTGCGACGGCCTTACGTATTCTTCAGCGCAACGCGGAATTCGGCTTCGGTCTTGGCCTTGACCTCCTCGAGCGAGACGCCGTCGGCGAGCTCGATCAGGGCCATGCCGCCGTCGCCGTGCTTGTCGATGGTGAAGACGGCGAGATCGGTGACGACCATGTCGACCACGCGCTCGCCGGTGAGCGGCAGGTTGCACTGCTTCAGTAGCTTCGGACCGTCCTTGGCGGAATGCTCCATCACCACGACGACGCGCTTGACGCCGGCGACGAGATCCATCGCGCCGCCCATGCCCTTGACCATCTTGCCCGGGATCATCCAGTTGGCGAGGTCGCCGTTTTGGGCCACCTGCATGGCGCCGAGGATCGACAGATCCATGTGACCACCGCGGATCATGCCGAAGGAATCGGCGCTCGAGAAATAAGACGTGGAGGGCAGTTCGCTCACGGTCTGCTTGCCGGCGTTGATCAGGTCCGCGTCCACCTCGTCTTCATAGGGGAACGGGCCCATGCCGAGCATGCCGTTCTCGCTTTGGAGGCTGACGTCAATGCCGTCGGGGATGTAGTTCGAGACCAGCGTCGGGATGCCGATGCCGAGATTGACGTAATAGCCGTCGCGCAGTTCCTTCGCGGCGCGCGCGGCCATCTGTTCACGGGTCCAGGCCATCTAACTCTCCTGTAGTGCTTCATTGCGCATGATCTTGCCGGAAAATCGGTATCCACTTTTCCGGATCATGCGCGCCTTAAGCGGCGGGGCGCGGGCGGGTGTTGCGGAATTCGATGCGCTTCTTGGCCGTGCCGACCTCGACGATGCGCTTCACGAAGATGCCGGGCGTGTGGATGTGGTCGGGATTGAGCTCACCGGCCGGAACCAGATGCTCGACCTCGGCCACCGTGATCTTGGCGGCGGTCGCCATCATCGGGTTAAAGTTGCGCGCAGTCTTGCGGTAGATGAGATTGCCGGCGGTGTCGCCCTTCCAGGCATGCACGATGGCGAGATCGGCGAACAGGCCACGCTCCATCAGATATTTCTCGCCGTCGAATTCCTTTACTTCCTTGCCTTCGGCGATCAGCGTGCCGACGCCGGTCTTGGTGTAAAAGGCCGGGATGCCGGCGCCGCCGGCGCGAATGCGCTCGGCCAGCGTGCCCTGCGGATTGAATTCGAGTTCCAGCTCGCCGGCGAGGAATTGCTGGGCGAACAGCTTGTTCTCGCCGACATAGGACGAGATCATCTTCTTGATCTGCCGGGTTTCCAAGAGGCGGCTGAGCCCGATACCGTCGACGCCAGCATTGTTAGAGACCACCGTCAGGCCCTTGACGCCGGACTCGCGGATCGCGTCCGACAGCTCCTCGGCGATGCCACAGAGGCCGAAGCCGCCCGACATGATCATCATGTTGTCTTTCAGAATGCCTGACAGAGCCGACTTGGCGTCGGGATAGACCTTGTTCATGCAAATGACCTTCGACTGAACCTTCGGCTTGCGGGCGTCGCGCCTTATTGGCGGCGATTATTAGGCGAAATTCTCCGAAGCCGTCAATGATACGGGGTTCTCCGATCCGTGGCCGGGTGATAGAAGCTGCCCACGCCGTGGGCAGAATCGTCCGCGGCCTTGAAAGCGACAAGAAAACCCATCAAGTTGCGGGACTTAACATAATAAGGCTTGGGCATGGGCACGCAGGTTTCCCGACCCGCCCTTCTGGCTCCAATGACCAACCCGATCAGGACATGCCATTGACCATGGCCCAAGGAATGAAGCGCCTCGGGACGCCGATCGCGGCGCTGCTCGGCCTGGCGCTGATCGCCCTGATCGCGACCTCCTGGCTCATTAACCGTGACGCGCTGCGCCAGGCGGTGGAAGCGCAGATCCGCGACGTGACCGGGCTCGAGCTCAGTGTCGCAGGCAACATCGACATTTCGGTCCTGCCGGCGAGCTACATCTCCTTCCGCGACGTCGGTCTCAAGGGCGGCGGCGCCAACGATCCCGCGCTCCATGTCGACGTCCTCACCGCCAATTTGCGGCTGCTGCCGCTGCTGCTGCAACGGTTCGAAATCGCCGACCTGACGCTGCTGCGGCCGCGCATTCATGTCAGCCTGAAGCCGGACGGCGAGAGCAACTGGACGCCCTTCATCCAGACCATTGCGCGCACCATGAAGCCCGGCGCCGACAATCAAGTGTCGTTCTCCGAGATCAGGATCCAGGACGGCGTGCTCAATTACGAGGACGTTGCCACGCGCGCCACCGAGAAGCTAGAGGACATCGACCTGTCGCTGGCCTGGCCCTCGATCTCGCGCTCCTTCGCCGCGACCGGACAGTTCGACTGGCGCGGCGAGCGCGTCGATGGCTCGATCACCTTTTCCGATTTCGTCGCCGCCCTCTCCGGCGAGCGCTCAGGATTGAAGGCGCGGATCGCGAGCGCGCCGCTCAAGCTCGCCTTCGACGGCAGCGTCGCCAACCGCACCAGCCCGATGATGGAAGGCACGCTCACCATCGACAGCCCGTCGTTGCGCAATGCGCTGCGCTGGACCGGCCAGCCGCAGCCCGCCAGCGGCGGCTTCGGCCGTTTCGCGCTGAAGGCGCGCGCCAATGTCGTGGGTGCCTCGATCGCGCTCACCAACGTCAATGTCGAACTCGACGGCAATGCCGCTGAGGGCGTGATGACCTACGCCAATAACGGCCGGCAGACGCTGCAGGCGACGCTCGCCGCCGACGCGCTCGACTTCACACCCTATATCTCGACCTTCCGCCTGCTCGCGAGCGGCGCGCGCGACTGGAACAGGCAGCTGTTCGATCTTAACGGGCTCTCGACCACTGACCTCGACATGCGCCTGTCAGCGGCAAAGCTGACGGTCGGCCCGTCGAAGCTCGGCCGCACTGCGATCGGCGCCAATTTGCGGAACGGCACGCTGGCGCTCTCGGTTGGCGAGGCCCAGGTCTATGGCGGCATCGCCAAGGGCTCTTTCGGCATCGCGCGCGCCGACAGCGTCGCCGACATCAAGGCGCAATTCCAGTTCACCGACGTCGATCTCCAGGCTTGCGCCTCCGAACTGTTCGGCCTCAACAAGCTGTCCGGCCGCGGCAACATCAACGTGTCGCTCTTCGCCTCCGGCTCGAGCCCGTTCGGCCTCGTGCAGTCGCTCGACGGCAGCGCCACCGTCACCGGGCATGACGGCGCGATCTCCGGCTTCAATGCCGAGCAGCTGCTCAAGCGGCTGGAGCGGCGGCCGCTGTCGGGCGGCGGCAATTTCCGCAACGGCTCGACCCCCTACGACAAGCTCACCATCGCAGTGAAATTCTCCGACGGGATCGCCACCGCCGAGGACATCCGCATCGAAGGACCCGCGGCGAAGATCACGCTGACCGGCACCGCCTCCGTGCCGACACGCGAATACGACATGAAGGGCGTCGCGAGCCTCAACACGACGTCAGGCTTTCAATTGCCCTTCATGGTGCAGGGGCCCTGGGACGATCCCCTGATTTTCCCCGACCCCGAAAGCCTGATCCGGCAGTCGCCCGCAGCATCTCCCTTCCTCGATCTCCTGAAGCAGCGCATTACCGGTGGCGGAAAGCGCCCGGCGCAGGACGGATCGCCGACGGCGGAGAACGCGAAGGAGGGCGCCAAGTCCAACTAGAGTGATCAACCTCGCTCTCTTAGGCTTGGCAGCCTGCGCGCGACAGGCTCGATTTGCCAAATCCAACAGTGCGACGGATTTCATGCAAACGCGGCGTCAAGCGGCCGATTGCGTCGTCGAGATCCAGCTCTTGTCCTCGTGCACCATGGTTGCCCCGTCGATCTTCGTCCCGGCCGCGACCTTGATAGTGCCGCTCTGTCCCAGTTCACGGGCCAGCACCTCGCGGTCACAGGCGTCCTCCCACAGCGAAATGGTGATGGACGCGACACAGTTGCTGATCATGCTGGTCAGCGCCCGCGCCTCCGACATGAAGCGGTCGATGCCAACAAGCAGCGCCAGGCCGGGCACCGGCAAATCCGGCATGACCGAAAGGGTCGCGACAAGCGCGACGAAGCCGCTGCCGGTGACGCCTGCCATTTCAACAGGGCTGAAGGGGAAACGCTGACAGTTTGCCCGCTAAGCGGTGCAAGTCCGTTCCCCGACGAACCTGAGTTCCTGGATCAATCGGCCCGTTTGCTTCAGAGACATTTTGGCTCCCGCAGCCGGAGCGCCGCGTCGCTGCGAGCCGGCTGCGTTGCGTTCAGTCCTCATACCGCTTACAACAGCTGAGTCTTTCGCTGGCGGCGAGCAGGTGTGTGGAGCTGCGCATGGGCAGGCCAAGCCAGAACGCACAAGGCGAATTGATCGCTGCGAATTGATGCGGCGATTGGATCGATACGCGGGTCAAGCATCTCCGCGAGGCTCCATCCCACGACATTGGTCTGACAACATGGCGCTAGATCAGACTTCCGCCATGCGCTAGTGTTTTAGACGGCCGGCTAAAAACACCGGCCGTTTGAGGGAGAAAAACGTGAGATCCAAGGTTATTGGCGCAGTATCATTGGCGGTCGCTGCGGTTGGGCTTTTCGCCGCCACTGCACCCGCCTTTGCGCAGCAGAAGACGATTACGGTCTGGTGGGGCAAGGGCTTCTATCGCTCCGAAGACGACGCGCTGATCGAGACGATCAAGAAGTTCGAAGCCAAGACCGGCATCAAGGTCGAATTGTCGCAGTACGCGATCCAGGACATGATTCCGAAGACGGTCGCGGCGCTCGATGCCGGCACGGTGCCCGACGTTGCCTACTCCGACTCCTATGACGTGCAGGCGCAGGGCAAGTGGGCATACGAGGGCAAGCTCGAGGACCTCACGGATGTCATGGAGCCGATCAAGGGCCGGTTCGTGCAGAACACGCTGGACGCGTCGATCCTCTACAACGACGTGACCAAGAAGAAGGCCTATTACGGCTTCCCGCTGAAGCAGCAGAGCATGCACGTCCAGATCTGGAACGACATGCTGGAGAAGGCCGGCTTCAAGCAGAGCGACATTCCGACCGATTGGACGGGCTACTGGTCGTTCTGGTGCGACAAGGTGCAGCCGGCGATCCGCAAGGCGACCGGCCAGCGCATCTATGCCGTGGGCCAGCCGATGGGCGTGGAATCCACCGATGCCTTCCAGTCGTTCTACACCTTCATGGACGCCTACCACGTCAAGCTGGTCGACGACGACGGCAAGCTGCTGGTCGATGATCCCAAGGTCCGCGAGAACCTGATCAAGGCGATGAAGGACTACACCGACACGTACATCAAGGGCTGCACGCCGCCGTCCTCGACGACGTGGAAGGATCCTGACAACAACGTTGCCTTCCACAACAAGACGATCGTGATGACCCACAACTTCACGATCTCGATCGCGGCGAAGTGGTTCGAGGATTCGCAGAACCAGGCCCTCACCCAGGAACAGCGCGACGCCGGCAAGAAGGCCTATGAACAGGACATCATCACGGCGTCCTTCCCCAAGGCGCCGGATGGTTCGACCATCCGCTACCGCTCCGACGTCAAGACCGGGCTGATCTTCACCGCGGCCAAGAACAAGGCCGAGGCCAAGCAGTTCATCAGCTTCCTGCTCCAGGAAGAGAACGTCCCTCCCTATATCGAGGGCGCGCTCGGCCGCTGGTTCCCGGTGACGAAGGAAAGCCAGGAAAGCCCGTTCTGGCAGGCTGACAAGCACCGCAAGGCAGTCTACACGCAGTTCAAAGGCGGCACCGCCGCGTTCGACTTCACCAAGAACTGGAAATTCACGATTCTCAACAACGAGAACGTGTGGGCGAAGGCGATGAACCGGGTGGTGAGCGAGAAGGTTCCGGTCGACAAGGCCGTCGACGAACTGATTGCCCGCATCAAGCAGGTCGCGGGTTAAGTCGTCCGCCCCTCTCCCCGCGTTGCGGGGAAAGGTATAAGAACAACACCGGCCGCGTTTCGCGGCCGGCTTCTCTTTGAAGAGTTCGAAAAGAATGGCGATCACGCTCTCTGGCGATCAGGCAATTCCCGGCCCGCCTCTGTCGTCGCGGCTGACCCCGGCGCAGGTCTGGGGCATCGTGCTGCTCGCGCCCTACCTGCTCGTTTTCCTGGCCTTCGTCGTTTATCCCGTCTGCTATGGGCTGTGGCTGGCGCGCGCTCCGGCGAACTACGTCGCGCTGTACAACGACCCGATCTTCGCCCGCGCCGCGGTCAACACGCTGATTTTCCTGGTCATCGGCATCAATATCAAGATGCTGATCGCGCTGTTCTTGTCCGGCTTCTTCGCCCAGCAGCGCACCTGGATCAAATGGCTCTCGGTGATCTTCATCCTGCCCTGGGCGGTGCCGTCGATCCCGACCATCCTGTCGGTACGCTTCATGCTCAATCCCGAATGGGGCATGATCAACCACCTCATCTTTTCCTTCACCGGCGATGACGGCCCGAACTGGCTGAACGATCCGACCGTGGCGCTGAGCATGGCGATCGCCGTGCACATCTGGAAGTCGCTGCCGTTCTGGACGCTGATCCTGATCACCGGCCGACTTGCGATCTCGCACGATCTGTTCGAGGCCGCCGAGGTCGACGGCGCGAGCTGGTGGCAGAAATTCCGCTACATCACCTGGCCGTCAATGCAGACGCTGTACGTCACCTGCACGCTGCTCTCGATGATTTGGACGCTCGGCGATTTCAACAGCGTCTATCTGCTCACCGGCGGTGGCCCGGCCGACCTCACGCACGTGCTGTCGACGCTCGGCATCCGCTATCTCCGGCTCGACCAGCTCTCGCTGGCCATGGCGTCGATCGTCTGCGCGATGCCGTTCGTCCTGCCGCTCGTGTACTTCATGATGAAACGGTTGTCGCGATGAAGCTCCCCGGCGTAAGCGAATTTTCTTGGCGTGACGTCGCGACCGAAGCGCGGCTGCTGCTGATCGGCATCCCCGTCTTCCTGTGGACGATGATCCCGATCTATCACATGTTCCTGTTCGCGATCTCCCCGAAGGAGGACGCGTTCTCGGGCAAGCTGTGGCCGGATCATCCGACGCTGCATAACTTCGAGATCGTGTTCAAGCAGCAGCATTACTTTCTGCGCGACTTTTACGTTCAGTTCTGGAATTCGACGGTGATCGCCGTCTCCGTCGGTGTGCTGACGCTGTTCATCGCAACCGCGGCGGCGTTCTCCATCTCACGGCTGAAGGTGCCGGGCGGACGCACCGTGCTGAACCTGGCGCTCTTCACCTATTTCATCCCCGCCGCGTTCCTCGCCGTGCCGATGTACCGCACCATGGGCAATTACGGCCTGCTCAACAATCACTGGTCGCTGATCCTGGCCATGGTGACGATCGCCTCGCCTTACGCGATCTGGGTGCTCAAGCAGGCCTCCGACAAGCTGCCGGTCGAGCTGGACGAAGCCGCCGTGATGGACGGCGCGACGACGCTGCAGATCTTCCGTCTGGTCTACCTGCCGCTGATGATGCCCTCGCTGGTCGCGATCGGCACCTATGCGGTGCTGCTCGCCTGGAACGAATATCTCTACGCGTTCCTGCTGCTCTCCAACGACCGCGAGATCACCCTCCCCGTCGCGCTCGGCAACTTCCTCGCCGCCGACGATTCCCCGTGGGAACTGCTGATGACCACCGGTTTCATCTACGCGCTGCCGCCGGCCGCGGTCTATTACGCCTTCCGCCGCTACATGGTGGGCGGACTGACGGCGGGTGCGGTGAAGTCGTAGGCAAACTGGTCATTCCGGTGCACGCGCAGTGCACCCGGAATGATGCCTTCGCTACAGCGGCGCCGCGCTCTCGCCCTGTGAGCTCGACAGTTTCGAGACGAGCGAGGCAATGACGATGACCACCGCGATCAGGGCGATCACCAGCGTGCAGATCGCGTTGATCTCCGGCTTCACCCCCAACCGCACTTCGGAGTAGATCCGGATCGGCAGCGTCGCCGAGCCGGGACCCGTGGTGAAGCTCGCGATCACGAGATCGTCCAGCGACAGCGTGAATGCCAGCATCCAGCCGGCGACGATCGCCGGCGCGATCAGCGGCAGCGTGACGGCCACGAACGCGCGGACGGGATCGCAGCCGAGATCCATCGCGGCCTCCTCCAGCGAGCGATCGAGCGAGCCGAGGCGGGACTGCACGACCACGGCGACGAAGCACATCGTCAGCGTGGTGTGGGCGATCGTCACCGTCCAGAAACCGCGCTCGGCGTTGAGCGCGACGAACAACAGCAGCAGCGACAATCCGGTGATCACCTCCGGCATCACCAGCGGCGCATAGAGCATGCCGGAGAACAGCGTACGTCCGCGGAAGCGTTCACCGCGCGACAGTGCGACCGCTGCGAGGGTGCCGAGTAGCGTGGCAATGGTTGCAGACGAGACCGCAACCCGCAGGCTCATCCAGGCCGCCTCGATCATGGCGCGGTCATTGAAGAACTCGTGATACCAGCGCAGCGACCAGCCACCCCACACCGTCACCAGACGCGAGGCGTTGAAGGAATAGATGACGAGGATGAGGATCGGCAAATAGAGAAACGCCAGCCCCAGCGCGAGCGAAGCGATGTTGAAGCGGGAGAGACGGGAGAGCTTGCGCATCGTATCAGCGCCCCTGTTCCAGTTGCCGCTTCTGGAGCCGCTCATATAGCAGAAGCGGTAGCAGCAGCATCACCAGCAGCACGATGGCCGCCGCGGACGCGACCGGCCAGTCCTTGTTGGTGAAGAATTCGAGCCAGAGGGTCTGGCCGATCATCAGCGAATTGGAGCCGGCGAGAAGATCCGGGATGACGAACTCGCCGACGATCGGAATGAAGCACAAGAGCACGCCGGCGCCGACGCCGGGCAGCGACAGCGGGAATGTGACGAGCCAGAACACCTGCCACGGCGGCGCGCCGAGATCGCCGGCCGCCTCCTCCAGCGCCCGCTCCATCTTGGCGAGCGTGGCATAGAGCGGCAGGATCATGAACGGCAAATAGGAATAGACGATGCCGATATACATCGCGCTGTCCGTGGAGAGCCACACCACGGGCTGGCTGACCAGATGCAGCGCCAGCAGGATCTGATTGAGCAGGCCATCGTGCTGGAGGATGTTGATCCAGGCATAGATGCGTATCAGGAACGAGGTCCAGAAGGGCACGATCACCAGCACCATCGCCACCGCCTGCCAGCGCTTCGGCAGCCGCGCCATGCCATAGGCGATGGGGTAACCGATCAGGAGCAGGAGCGCGGTCGCCGTGACCGCGACGATGAGACTGCGCGCATAAGCGAATACGTAGATGTCGTCGGAGATCAGCAGCCTGAAATTGTCAATCGACAACGCAGCAAGGGCCGTCTTCAGCGCTTCCCATCCCGCCGTCAGGTCGAACACGGGCTCGTAAGGTGGCTGAGCAATCGCCGTCTGCGACAGGCTGATCTTCAGCACGAAGCCGAACGGCACCAGGAAGAACAGCGCCATCCAGAGGTAAGGCGCGATGGCAGCAAAACGCGCCGGCCGCGCGAAGATACGGCGGGAGCTCATGACGACAGCACCACGCAGTCGTCGGGCGTAAACCAGGCGATGACTCTCTGGTTCACACTGTAGGCATCGACGTCGAGGCGCGCGCTGTTGACGACTGAAGCTTGCACCATTCCGCCGTCGTCGAGCTTCACCTTATAGGTGGTGGTGCCCCCGAGATAGCAGATGTCGGCGATCACGCCGTCCAGACTGTTGATCGCCGTTTCACGGCCGGCCTCAAACACCGGCCCGCGGCGTGAGAGCTTGACCTTCTCGGGCCGGATTGCGACCGACAGTTTCGTCTCGCTCACCGGCTCGCGCGGCTCCGCCGCTACCAGCGTGCCCGCTTCACGGGTGGCGATCACCAGGCGATGCCCGTCGCGCAGCCTGAACTCGCCGTCGAACAAATTGACGTCGCCGACGAACTCGGCGATCCAGCGCGAGCGCGGCGCCTCGTAAAGCTCGCGCGGGGTCGCGACCTGCGCCAGCTTGCCGGCGTTCATCACACCGATCCGGCTCGCCATCGTCATCGCCTCTTCCTGGTCGTGGGTGACGATGATGAAGGTCATGCCGAGCCGGCGCTGCAGCTCCATCAGCTCGGCTTGCGTGCTCTCGCGCAGCTTCTTGTCGAGCGCGGCGAGGGGCTCGTCGAGCAGCAGGAGCTGCGGTCGGCGGGCCAGCGCACGGGCGAGCGCGACGCGCTGGCGCTGGCCGCCGGAGAGCTGGTCGGGCTTGCGTTTCTCCAGCCCCCCGAGCTTCACCAGCGCGACCATCTCCGCAACGCGCGCGGCAATGTCGGCGCGCGCCATACCGGCGCGCTTCAGGCCGAAGGCGATGTTGTCTTGTGACGACAGATGCGGGAACAGCGCGTAGCTCTGGAACATCATGTTGATCGGACGCTCGTGCGGCAAGGCCTGCGCGATATCCTTGCCCCCGAGCAGGATGCGCCCCTCGTCCGGCGCCTCGAAACCGGCGAGCATGCGCAAGAGCGTGGTCTTGCCGCAGCCGCTCGGACCAAGCAGCGCGAAAAACTCGCCGGCCCTGATGTCGAGCGACACGCCGTCCACGGCACGGAACGTCCCGAAGTTCTTGGAGACGCCCTCAATGCGCAGCAACGGCTGCCCGGCCACCGGATGTTGATCTCCGCTGGCCGCATTCGCCGCGGCGTCTGTTCTGGGCAACTCGTCCGTCATGTTCCCTGCCAACCCCGATTCCGCCGCACGCTAGCGGCCGATCCTGCCTAGCTCAACCGGTTCGGGATGAATCGTTCACACCCGCCATGAACGCGGCCAGCGCGTCGCGATCCGCTGCGGGCATGGTCAGACCAAGCTTGGAACGGCGCCACAGGATGTCCTCTGGGAAGCGCGCCCATTCGTGGGTCATGAGATAGCGCACCTCGGCCCCCGTCAGCTCGGGACCGAAGGCGGGACCGAGCTCTTCACGGATCTTGGCCTCGCCGAGCACCGCCGCTAACCGCGAGCCGTAGGCGGCAACCAGCCGCTGGGCCTGCGGCTCCGAGAGAAAGCGCCACCGGTCGCGCGCGAGATCGACCTCGGTGTCAAAACGATTCCAGGCAAAATCCCCGCCGGGCAGCGCTGCGCCGGCGGTCCAGCGCGGCGACATCGGATAGAACCGCGCCAACTTCGTCACCGCCCTCTCCGCGCGCAGGCGCGACGTCGTAATGTCGCCGCCGAACATCGTGATCAACGGCGCCTTGCGCCGGCGCGCGTGGAACAGGGTCGTGCCATCACGTCTGCGTGCGGACGCCAGCGCCAGGTTGACGCCGGAGACCGTCCGGACCACGTCGGACGGGGTAACGCGCTCGCGGAAATAGCGGCTGGCCGCCTCGCAGAGATAGCTGATATCGGCCCCAGGCATCGCCACGATCGCGGGATCGCCGGTGAACTCACGCGTGACCGTGCCGATCAGGGTGAAGTCGCGCTCGAAGGGCCGGGCAAAGATCAGCCGTCCATCGTTGTTCTGCAAGACGTAGACGTTATCGGATTCGAACAGCCGCGGCACGATGATCTGGCTCATCTGCATGGCGGCCATGGCGAGCAACGGCTGCCGCAGCACAGTCTCCGCCACCACCGACGTCCAGGCCCCGGTCGCGTTGGCCAGTGCCCGGGCCGTGATCGTGCGGCGCTGGCCTCGATCGACCACCGCAAGCCGCCAGGCGTCGGTTCGATCGGCGCGGACGCAACGCGCGCCGGTCCGGATCACCGCGCCACGCTCGGCGGCATCGAGCGCCGTGACCACCACCAGGCGGGAATCATCGACGACGCAATCCGAATATTCGAACGCCATGCCGAACGGACGCTTCAGCGCGTTGCCAACCGGATGATGCGTGATGTCGAGGGTTGTCGCGACAGGCAGCCCGCTCCGGCTGGAGAGGCTGTCATAAAGGAATAGGCCGGCGCGCAGCAGCCATGGCGGACGTTCGTCCGAATGGGCGGGAATGACGAACTGCATCGGCCGGACCAGATGCGGCGCGATCCTGAGCCAGGTCCGCCGCTCCATCAGCGCCCGGCGCACCCGCCAGAACCCGCGCCGTTCCAGAACCGACAGATCGCCGTGGATCAGCCGCGGCGTCGCCGACGACGCCCCGGCGCCGAGATCGCCCTGCTCGAACAGGACGACCCGCAGACCACGGCCAGCCGCATCGCGCGCGAGGCTGACACCGTTCAGGCCGCCGCCGATGATCGCAAGGTCGTAATCCGCCATGAGCCGACGAGAAGGAGCGAAGCGCCCCATCATCATTAGCCGGTCTTGAGCGCAAGCTCCATGACCTCAGCACGGCCGACGAGGCCGGCATATTTCCCGATCGGCAGGGGCTTGCCGAGCAGATAGCCCTGCACGCCGTCGCAGCCCTCCTTGGCAAGGAAGGCGAGCTGGTCGGTGGTCTCGACGCCCTCGGCGATGATCGACATTTCGAGGCCGTGGCCGAGATCGATCACGGCGCGCACGATTGCCGCCGATTGCGGGTTGCGGCCGAGATTGATGATGAAGGCTCGGTCGATCTTGATCTTGTCGAACGGGAACGCCTGGAGATAGCTCAGCGAGGAATAGCCGCTGCCGAAATCGTCCATGGAGATGCGCACGCCGAGCGCCTTCAGCCGGCGCAGCAGCGCAAGGCCTCGATCAAAGTCCTCGATCAGCACGCCCTCAGTGATCTCCAGCTCGAGCCGGCCGGGTGCAAGGCCGGTCTCGATCAGGATCGAATGGACGAGGCCAACCACGTCACCGTGCATGAACTGCGCCGGCGACAGATTGACGGCGACCTGGAGCGGTTTTGGCCAGGACGCCGCCTCACGGCAGGCCTCGCGCAGGATCCACTGGCCCATCTCGACGATCAGGCCGCTCTCTTCCGCGATCGGGATGAATTCGGCCGGCGAGACCTGGCCACGCACCGGATGCTGCCAGCGCGCCAATGCCTCGAAGCCGATGATCTCGCTCTCGGCGACGCTGTGGCCGGCGGCGCCCTGCGGCTGGAAGGCGAGCGAGAGCTCGCCCTTCTTGATCGCCATCGATAGGTCCTGGTGCAGCACGCGGCGATCGCGGATCTGCTGGTCCATCTCCGGCTGGTAGAGGCTGATCGTGCCGCGCGACTTCTGCTTGGCGCGGAACAGCGCCGCGCCGGCATTGGCAAGCAGCGAAGCGCCGTCGGCGCCATTGTGCGGGAAGACCGACATGCCAGTGGTGATACCGGCGCGAACCGGCCGGCCATCAATCTGGAATTCCCGGGCGACGGCTTCGCCGATCTGCTGCGCCAGCGCCATTCCGGCGTCCGGCTGCTTGCCGTCGATGATGAGACCGAATTCGTCGCCCGACAGGCGCGCCACCACGCCGCCGCGCGCGGAGTCCTGGAGCCGCTGGGCCACCTCGATCAGGAGCTTGTCTCCGAGCGCATGGCCGAAGACGTCGTTGACCTCCTTGAGGCCGTCGAGGTCCACGCACAGGACGGCAAACTCCTCGACCGTGCCTTCGCAGGCCTCGATCATCTGGGTCAGCGCCTGGAGGAAGGCGGCGCGGTTCGGCAGATCGGTGAGGCCGTCGTGATAGGCCATGTGCGCCATGCGCGACTCGGTCTGCCGGCGATCGGTGACGTCCTCATGGGTCTTGATCAGATATTGCGGCTCGCCGGCATCGCTCAACACGGTGGCGCGGCGTGTCAGGAACAGACGCAAGCCGTCCTTAGTGGAGATCGGATGCTCCTCGGTGATCATCCCGCGCTTCTTGATTGCGGCCTCGTCGCGCGCGATGATCAGCTTGGCTTCCTTGGGATTGAAGATATCCGCGGCAGTCAGGCCCGTGGCTTCCTCCCGCCTGCGGTTGAGAATCGTCTCGGCGCTGCGGTTGGCGAGCAAATAGCGGCCGTCCTTGACTTGCTCGACGATCAGCGCGACCGGAATGTTGTCGACCACGAGCTCGAGGAACTTCTTGGTGCTCTCCAGTTCCTGCGACAGCGAGCGGCGGTCGGTGATGTCCTCGAATACCAGCAGCAGGAATCCGGGCCTGTTGCTTTCATTGCGGACCGCGATCCGGATCGAGGCGACCATGCGCTGCTCCCCGCCACGCTCGACCTCGAAGTCGTTGCGGAATTGACCGTCCGGCGAGTTGAGCGCGGCCTGGTCGGTCGCCTCGATAGTGGCCGCCGAGGCGGGCGAAAACAACTCGCGCGCATTCTTGCCGACCACGTGATCCCGCGAGAAGCCCCAGAAGCGCTCATAGGCGGTGTTCGCGAAGATGTAGCGGCCGTCCTCGATGCTCTTCGCGGCAACACAGGCCGGCACATTGTCCAGCACGGTTTCCAGGAACTGCTTGGTGGAGGCGAGCTGTTGCGAAAGCCGCCGCTGTTCGCTGACGTCGAGATGCGTCGCCACCGAGCCGCCGTTCGGCAGCACGTAAAATTTCACCAGGATGGCCCGTCCATCCGGCAGCTCGGTGATCAAACCGTTGCTGCTTGCCGCCTTCTCGTAGAACTCGTCAACGGAGGCGCCGCCGAGCACCCCGCGCTTGCGTCGCAGCTCGAGGAGTTCGGAGCCGTTCATGTTGGCCCGGATATCCGACCGCGTCAGGCCATAGATCTCGAGATAGCGGTCGTTGCAGAAGATGACGCGCCGCTGCGCATCCGTCATCACCACGCCCTGGTTGAGATTGTTCATTGCCGAGGAGACGAAGGCATTGCGCCGCATCTGCGAACGCCTGGTCCGCCGCAGCGAGGAATGGATCCATAGCGCGATCGCGGCGAGGAACGAGCAGACGACGATGCTCGCGATCAGGACTTCCCAGATCACGTTGGGATCGAGCTTGGCGAGATCACTCGGAGCGGTGAAGCTGTCCGACAGCGCAAAGGCGTGCGCAGGGCCGACCGCGCCAGCCAGGCACACGACGGCCTGCACAGCAATCGGAAGCGCACTGCCCACGTGCCAGTTTTTCTCAGCCATCCGCCACCCGCGATTTCAACGCCGGATTGTCTGGCTTCGCGGGTTTGGATCGGGTAAACGCCTGCACGCGCAACGGAAAAATGTGACGCGAAACACGGCAATTGCCCTGACATGATAAATGCTTCCTTAACGGAAAACGGCCGCGCGCCGTCGCCTCAAGGCCCACTGCCACCGGCTCTCCCAACTGACGTCCTGCACGACCATGGATAGGGTCGATTGCGTCGTCATCGGAGCCGGCGTGATCGGGCTCGCGGTGGCTCGAAGGCTCGCTCAGGCCGGGCGCGAGGTCGTCGTGCTCGAGGAAGCCGAGGCCATCGGCACCGTCACCTCCTCGCGCAACAGCGAGGTGATCCATGCCGGCATCTACTACCGCGCCGGGAGCTGGATGGCGCGCATGTGCGTCGGCGGCAAGCAGGCGCTGTACCGCTACTGCGCTGAGCGCGGCATCCCGCACAAGAATTGTGGCAAGCTGATCGTCGCGACCAGCGCGAAAGAGACCGAGAAGCTGCAATCGATCAAGGCGCATGCCGAAGCCAACGGCGTGCTCGACATGCAACTGCTTTCGGGCGAGGCCGCACGCGCGCTGGAGCCGGCGCTCGCCTGCGACGCCGCACTGCTGTCGCCGTCGACCGGCATCATCGACAGCCACGCCTACATGCTCTCGCTACGCGGCGAAGCCGAGGAGGCCGGCGCGGCCTTCGCGTTCCACACGCCGCTGGTCCGTGCCAAGGCCGCCGCCGACGGCATCGAGATCGAGGCCGGCGGTGAGGCGCCGATGACGCTGCAATGCAGCCTTCTCGTCAACGCCGCGGGACTCTCGGCGACGAATGTGGCGCGTAACATCGACGGCATGCCGCTGGACCGGATTCCGCCGGCCTATCTCGCCAAGGGAAATTATTTCAGCTGCAGTGCCAGGGCGCCGTTCTCGCGCCTGATCTACCCGGTGCCCGAGCCCGGCGGGTTGGGGGTGCACCTGACGCTGGACATGGCAGGTCAGGCCCGCTTCGGCCCCGACGTCGAGTGGATCGAGACCATCAATTACGAGGTCGATCCGGCACGCGCCGAGCGCTTCTATCCCGCGATCCGCAAATACTGGCCGACGCTGCCCGACGGGGCGTTGATGCCGAGCTATTCTGGCATTCGCCCGAAGATCGTGCCGCCAGCGGTGGCGACGCAGGATTTTCTGATGCAGGGCCCGCGCGATCACGGCGTGGCAGGCTTGATCAACCTGTTCGGCATCGAATCGCCGGGACTGACGTCGTCGCTCGCAATCGCGGATCACGTCGCTGAGCTCGCGGACATCTAGAGCGTTTCGAGCAAAGCGGATACCGGTTTGCGTCAAGAAAATGCGTCGAAGCAAAAGGCTGACGCCGCACAAATTTGCACGACGCGCGCTCCTTGCAGCAGGGATGAGCGCAAAGGCGCTCATCCCTGCCTAAGGAGTACGATCAACTCTACGCTGTTGCGGGGATCACTAGTGGAGCGTGTCGCCTTGCTTCAGACGCTCGATCTGGTCCTTGACCATCAACTTCCGGCGCTTCAACTCAACAATTTGCAGGTCGTCTGTTGAAAGGTGCACGAGAGCTTCGTGCAATTCGTTTTCGAGAAGTTTGTGCTTCCGTTCCAATTCAACAAGATGTGCCTGAATTGTCATTCGAAACCTCCTCGGTAGGGTTGAACCTCAGGATTCGATCCGGACGAGGGAAGTCTACATCACCGATTCGTTCTGTCGATGGGTATCCGTGGTTGCGCCGTCATTTTTGAAAATTCATATGTAACGAAGCGTGAGTAAGGGAACCACGCAGAAAAAATCCATGATATCAATGCGCTTGCGCAGCGCCGCGGCGACCCGCAGAAATATGTTGCGGAAGATCGGCGGCCGGCGGCCGCAGATCGCTTGCGGTCACGCCGCGCAAGGACGATAATTTCCACAGGGCATCCACAGCCCAGATCTCACGGCTATCGGTTTTCGGCCACCGCAGACATGACCAATGAAGACGAGCGTGAGCTCGAAGCCGAGCTCACCCGGTTGCAGCAGGAACACCGAGACCTCGATGCGGCGATCGATGCACTGCATCAGTCGCCCGCCCCCGACCTGTTGCGGTTACAACGGTTGAAGAAGCGCAAGCTGTTGTTGCGCGACCGCATCGCCTTCATCGAAGACCAGATCACGCCCGACATCATCGCCTGATCCGCAAGGCGGCCTTGCCGCGGCTTGCGGGTGCGTGAATCTGCTTGACTCAACGAGAACAAAATAGGAACATTCTGCCTTCCAACGCCCCAGGAAACGCCAAGGACAACGCAGATGTCGGCAACCGCCCTTCTCGACAACAGCCATTATGAACAGGCCTGCGATCAGGCGATCGCGATGTGCGACGGCAATCTGCGCAGCACCATCAAGGCGCTGATCATGGCCAATGAATATCTGGAAGCCGAGCTGGAGGAATTGCAGGCGGCGATTTCCGCCGGCTGCGTTCCGGAGATCTCGCCCGGCAAGATGCGAAGCAAAAGCAGCGCCGCCTGAGTTCAACATCGGAGCAACGCCATGTCGGATGTAACCTACTACGTTGCAATGCCCTTCCTGATCGATGCTGACGGATCGCCCGTCGCGGGCGCCGCAGAGGAGTGCCAGAGCTCGACGGCCGCGTTGCGGCGCGCCGAAATCCTATCGCGCGGCGCTGGTCACATCGGCGCGATCGCGTTCAGCCGCAGCGGCGATCCCATGACCGGCGAATTCGGCGACGCCACATTGCTGCGCAAGTTCGGCAATGTGCCACAAGATCTCACCGCGCTGTAGGATTAGCTCCCGGCCAACCTGGTCCGCGGCTCGTGCCGCCGGCACGCCTTGCGCACATACATGGCGGCATCGGCTTCCTCGAGGGCGCGGCCAGCGTCGGACTGCGCCCCCAGCAACGCGACGCCGGCGGAGGCGCCCGCAGCCACGTGCTGGCCCCGAAAGGTGAAGGACAATTCGTCGATCGCCTGCTCGAACGAGGCGGCCTTCGCTTTGGCGTCGGTCTCGCTGAGATTCCACAGCAGCAGCGCGAACTCGTCGCCGCCAAGACGGCCGACCACGTCCGAGGCGCGGACCTGCCGCGTCAGGGTCGCGGCAATCGCCTTGAGCACTTCGTCGCCGGCGGCGTGTCCGAAGGAATCGTTGATCGGCTTCAGCCGATCGACGTCGAGCACGATCAGCGCGCCGCTGGCGCGGTAGCGCTTCATGTAGGCGATGGCGCGGTTGAGCTCGCGCTCGAAGCCGCGCCGGTTCGGAATCTCGAGCAGGAAATCGGTGTCAGCGGCCGCTTCGAGCTCCGCGACCCGCCGCTCCGCCGCCTTCAGCTTGCTCCGCAAGCCGCGGATGGTCGCCTTGATGCTTTCCGTGGCGCCATTGGCCTGCGTTCGGCGCCGCGACGGTCTGGCCGGAGGCTTGGCAGCGGCTTTGGAACGGCTGGCGCTGGTCTTCCGGCCCTTTTCGGCCTTCGCAGCACTCGCCCTTTTTGGTTTCTTCATGGGCATCCTGCTCAATGAAGGCTTGCGGGGATTCACCAAGACAGGATAGTGCATTCCCTTCTCCTTGCCACCGCCTTGCGAGCCGCCGGCCGGAACCTTTAATCTGGCCTATCTTTCTGTTTTCCGGGCACAATTGACGTCATGACCGCGCCGATCGCCATCATCATGGGAAGCCAGTCGGACTGGGACACGATGCGGCATGCCGCCGACACGCTTGCCGCGCTCGGCGTCGCCGCCGACACCCGCATCGTTTCGGCCCATCGCACGCCCGATCGCCTGTTTGCCTTCGCCAAAGGCGCCAAGGCGGCGGGATACAAGGTCATCATCGCCGGCGCTGGCGGCGCCGCGCATCTGCCCGGCATGGCGGCGGCGCTGACGGAGCTGCCGGTGTTCGGCGTGCCCGTCGAATCGAAGACGCTCAAAGGCCTCGATTCGCTGTATTCGATCGTTCAGATGCCCGCGGGTATCCCGGTGGGCACCCTCGCCATCGGCAAGGCCGGCGCGATCAACGCCGCGCTGCTGGCAGCTTCCGTGCTGGCGCTGTCCGATCCCGCCCTGTCCGGTCGCCTTGCCGCCTGGCGCAAGGCGCAGACCGAGGCAGTTGCCGAGCGCCCGGAGGACAAGGCGTGACTGACGCAAAGCAGGTGACGCTGAAGCCGGGCGACACCATCGGAATCCTCGGCGGCGGACAATTGGGCCGGATGCTGGCGATGGCTGCGGCGCGGCTCGGGCTGCGCTGCCAGGTCTTCTCGCCCGATCCGGACTCGCCGGCCTTCGACGTTGTCCTCAATGCAACCTGCGCCGAATATGCCGATGTCGAGGCGCTCGAGCTGTTCGCCAACGACGTCGACGTCATCACCTACGAATTCGAGAACGTGCCGGCGGCCGCCGCGATGGTGCTGGACGCGCGCCGCCCGGTGCTGCCCAACCGCAAGATCCTCGAGACCACCCAGGATCGATTGGCCGAGAAGGATTTTGTCACCCGGCTCGGCATCGGCACCGCCGCTTACGCCGACGTCACCTCGGTGGCTTCGTTGCGCGAGGCGATCGTCGGGATCGGCCTTCCAGCCGTGCTTAAAACCCGCCGCTTCGGTTATGACGGCAAGGGCCAAGCCATCATCCGCGAGGGCGACGATATCGCCAAGGTGTGGACCAGTCTCGCCACCAAATCGGCGATCCTGGAGGCATTCGTGCCCTACGAGCGCGAGATTTCCGTGATCGCCGCCCGCGCGGCGACGGGTCAGGTCGAGTGCTTCGACGTCACCGAGAATGAGCACCGCGACCACATTCTCAAGATATCGCGCGCGCCCGCACCGATCGCGGACTCGCTCGCCGAAGAAGCGCGCAGCATCGCCAGCAAGATCGCCAGCGCGCTCGACTATGTCGGCGTGCTCGCCGTCGAGATGTTCGTGCTCACCAATGGCACCGGACCGAAGGTGCTGGTCAACGAGATCGCTCCGCGCGTGCACAATTCCGGACACTGGACGCTGGACGGCGCGTCCGTGTCGCAATTCGAGCAGCACATCCGCGCCATCGCCGGCTGGCCCCTCGGCAAGCCCGTGCGCCACGGCGAATGCGTCACCATGACCAATCTGATTGGCGACGAGATCAATGACTACGACAAGTGGCTGACGGTTCCTGGCGCCACGGTGCACATCTACGGCAAGGGCGCGCCGCGCCCCGGCCGCAAGATGGGACACGTCACCGAAGTCAGGCCGACAAAAGCCAAATGAGGGGACCGCAGCAATCGCTGCGATCCCCTTGCGATCACGCCGTCTTTGCGCCCGCGACGACACCTGTAGGCTCCTCGCTGAGCCAGCGGTAGATCACCCCGCCTAGCGCGCCGCCGATCAATGGCGCGACCCAGAACAGCCAGAGCTGCGACAGCGCCCAGCCGCCGACGAACAGCGCGGGGCCGGTGCTGCGCGCCGGGTTCACCGAGGTGTTGGTGACGGGGATACTGACGAGATGGATCATCACCAGCGCGAGCCCGATCGCGAGCGGCGCGAAGCCCGCGGGCGCACGGCCATGGGTGGCGCCCATGATGATGAACAGGAACATCATGGTCATCACCACTTCGGTGAGGAAGCACACGATCATGCTGTACTGGCCGGGCGAATGCGCGTCATAGCCGTTCGACGCGAAGCCCTTGGTGACGTCAAATCCGGGCGCCCCGCTCGCGATGACATAGAGCAGCGACGCGGCAACGATGGCGCCCGCCACCTGTGCGATCACATAGGGCAGGATCTGGCCGGCCGGAAAACGGCCACCGGCAGCGAGGCCGACCGTGACGGCCGGATTGAGGTGGCAACCCGAGATGTGGCCGATCGCATAGGCCATGGTGACGACGCTCAGCCCGAACGCCAGCGACACACCGACCAGTCCGATGCCGACCTGGGGAAAGCCGGCGGCAATGACGGCGCTGCCGCAGCCTGCGAATGTGAGCCAGAAAGTGCCGATGGCTTCGGCGGCGTATTTTTTCATGTCCATGTGTCGTCCCCTGATTTCAAGTTTCCGGAACAAAGCTCCGGAAACGACCCCGCCATGGACGTCAAATCGCCCAAATCGGGGCCGCACAGAGGTATTTTCGCCGCATTTAGTGGCCGAAATTGGCCCGAAACCCCGCTTGGCCGGTGGACATCTGCAGTTTTGTCTGATACATCCGCGCGCTCAAGGTTAAGGGCTTGCGCGTTTTGCCATCCCCTTAATTCTTACCAGAATTCAAATCCGATCCACCTGAAGAGGATGCCGCGTGCAGGTTCTCGTCCGCGATAACAATGTCGATCAAGCCCTCAAGGCGCTGAAGAAGAAGATGCAGCGCGAGGGAATTTTCCGCGAGATGAAGCTCCGCGGTCATTACGAGAAGCCGTCCGAGAAGAAGGCCCGCGAAAAGGCCGAAGCCGTGCGCCGCGCACGCAAGCTGGCCCGCAAGAAGCTGCAGCGCGAAGGCCTGCTGCCGATGAAGCCGAAGCCGGTGTTCGGCGCAGGTCCGGGCGGTGATCGTGGCGGTCGCGGCCCGGGTGCAGGTCCGCGCGGACCGCGCTGATCTAGCGGATCTTGCAAGACTTTAGTCTTCGATAACGCGGGCCCCTGGCCCGCGTTATTGTTTTGAGCGGTGCCTATTCTGGGACAGGGGCGCCACCGATGCGGCACTAAAGCACGATGAGATTGGGATTGAACGTCATCGCGCTTTGGTTTGTTGTTTGAGCATGATCTCCGCGCAAACGCATTTCCGCGTTTGTCGCGAGGGAGAACCGCTTTACATTTTTTCGGACCATGCTCTAGCGCGAGCGAACCGTAGATGGCCTCCCCTTTCCCCGAGCGCAGCTTGGCGCGGCTACGCCAGATCTGGCAGCAACCGTTCGTGTTGGCTTTGATCGGGATTGCGCTGTGCAGCTGCTCCTTCGATCTGGGATCGCTGATGCCGGAGAAGGAGAAGCCTCAGGAGGCGCCGAAGGCGATCGCGACCGCCGAAAGCGCGGTCAGCGCCGGCAACGTCAGCGAAGCTCAGGCGCACACGGCAAAGGCCCAATCCTTGGCGAAGTCAGGCGAGGCCGCAGCTGCGCTCGACGAATTCAATCGCGCGGTCGGGCTCGATCCCTACAACGCGCAGGCGCTCTATGGCCGTGCCTTGATCTATCAGGGCAATAACCAGCACGATTTCGCAATCGCCGATTTCAGCGCTGCGAGCGGGCTCAACCCGCAGAAGGTCGAGCCACTGCTCGGCCGCGCCACCAGCTATCTCGCGCTCGGCAAGATCAAGGAAGCCGCAGCCGATCTGGACGAGGCCTCCGAGTCCGATCCGCACAACGCCCAGGTCTGGACCACCCGCGGACAGGCCTATGAGCGGCTGGGCGACAGGGCCAAGGCAGCGGCGTCCTACACCAAGGCGGTCTCGCTTCGCCCACGCGACGATGCCGCCCGCAGCGGCCTCGCCCGGGTCGGCGGCTGACAGCGCGGCTCAGATGCCGTCCTAATCGGGAGTGGCGGGTTTTGGCAAAACGGCGTGGAACATCGACTTCACGCCGGACAGCATCTCATCGGCGACATTGGTCTTCGGCCGCCGCATGGTCGTGGTCGCGGCGGCGTCGGCGCGCAGATCGAGCGGCGGTGCGATCACCGGCACGGGAATGTCAGCCGGCGGCGTGATCCGATTCGGGTCGTCATTTCCGACCGAGGCCGTGTAAGGCGGGTTGAGCGGCGACGAGCCGCTATTGCCATAGGCCTCGGGTGACGGCGTCGACACGGTGATCGGCGGCGGCAGCGGACGCACCGTGGACGGCTCCGCGGTGATCACACGCGGCGCCTCCGGGGTACGGGTTGCTTCCCGTATCGCAGGCTCTGCCGGCCTTTCAGCCGGCTTGGTCTCGGAAGACTTGGTCTCGGAAGACTTGGTCTCGATTGATTTGGCCTCAGCGGCTTTGCCCTCAGGCGACTTGCGCAGACGCTCGATCGCGGCACGCACGAGATCGTTGGCGTCGGGGGCCGCGGCCGGGGAAGCCGCAGCCGGCGCCGAATTGGCCTCCACCATCGGGGCGGTGGCGGGAACCGCAGCAGCCGGAGCGGACTTGGCGGCCGCCTTTTCGCGCGCGGCGGTGCGGCCGCGCGGGCTGGTCTCGGCGGGAGCAACGTCTGCGGCCTTGGTCTCGGCAGAAGGCTGATGATCGGCAGGTTTCTCGGCCGCCGGCTTGTCCGCAGCGTTCTTCTCGGAGACGCTCTTCTCGGAGACACCCTTGGCCTTGACGCCGGGCGCGGGAAGGCTGGCGGTATCCGCCGGCTTGCCCTCACTGCCAGCCTGGGCAGGCACCGCCACGGCCGCAGGAGTATCGGGTGCGGGCTTGGCATTGATGTAGTGATTAACGATGTAAGCCCCGATGATCGTCGCGAGCACCGAGGGGAAAATATCCATCGAGATTTTAGCGAGGTATTTCAGCATTTCTCGGCCACTCCCCGCGCGATCTGATGCGGGAACTTTGGGGCATTGTGAGGGATCAACTGCGACGGATCGATGGCAAACAGCAACGCCAACCTACGGTTTTAGCTCGACTTCAAGGAACACGATCTCGGTTGAGGTTTCGTTAAGTACGTCATGCTGGACGCCAGCCTTGCGGAAATAGGATTTCCCGGCCGCAAGCTGCGCCTTGGATCTCTCGCCGCCGGGCGCCACGATGGTCATCTCCCCCGCCACCACGGGTACAATCACATAGTCCATGCCGTGCGTGTGATGCCCGGTGGCGCTCCCCGGCGCAAGTCGCCACTCGGTCACGCGGACCTGCGCGTTGTCGACCTGAACCTCGGACTGGGCGGCAAGCATCGGGAACTCTCCTTGTCGCGCTTCAGGGCACGAAGACCATGAACACGTAGACGGCAAATACCACCATGTGGACCAGACCGAACAGGACATTGGTCCTCCCGGTGCCGAACGTCAGCATGCTCAAGAAGAAGGTGAGGAGCAAGAGCACGCTGCCCTGGGCGTTGAGGCCGAGTTCGAGCTCCTTGTCGAGCGCGTAGGTGGCGACGCCGACGGCCGGGATGGTCAGCCCGATGGTCGCGAGTGACGATCCGAGCGCGAGGTTAATGCTCTTCTGGAGGTCGTTCTTGCGGGCAGCCGCGATGGCCGCGACGCCCTCGGGCAGCAGGATCAGGAGCGCGACCAGAAGGCCGGCGAAGGCCGGCGGCGCGCCGATCCTGGCGCCCACGGCATCGACCACCAGCGAGAATTTCTTGGCGAGCAGCACGACCGCCAGAAGTGAGACCAAGAGCAGCGCCACGGTGAGCGCGAGCGCCCCACTTGACAGGTGCACCTCCCCGCCCTCGCCCTGCGCCCGTTCATGAACGAAGTAATCCTTGTGCAGGACGGTCTGGGTGTAGAGAAACACCGCATAAAGCGCGAGCGTGACCACGTCGACGAAACCGAGCTGAACCGCCGAATAGACCGGCCCGGGCGTGGTGGTGGTGTAGTTCGGCATGATCAGCGTGATGGTGGCAAGCGCAAACAGGACGCTGAGATAGACGTTGGCCCCGGAGAGCTGGAAACCCTGCTCGCGATAACGCAGACCGCCGATGAAGATGCAGAGCCCGACGAGGCCATTGCAGACGATCATGACCACGGCGAACACGGTGTCGCGCGCGAGCGCCGGGGCGGGCTTGTCGCCCAGCATGATCGTGGTGATCAGCGCCACTTCGATGATGGTCACCGAGAGCGTCAGCACCAGCGTGCCATAGGGTTCGCCGACCCGCTCAGCGATCACTTCGGCATGATGAACCGCGGAAAATACGGTGCCGAACAGGATGATCAGAAGGACAATGGCGAAGACGAGCCCGCCGAGCGACAGCGTGAACACGTAGTCCGTCGCGCTAACAGCCGCGAACAACAGCACGGCCAGCGCCGGGAAGGTCCAGGCCGACCGGGGCATCGGGTTATGTGCGCTCATCCACCGCTTCCATTTGCTGGCATGAGCAGTAGCAAATCAGGCGTGAGATTCAATGCCAGTGCAGGATCGGCGCGACCGGCAGCAGCGTCAGCAGCAGGAACAGCGGAATCAGCACGGCGCCGGCGCGCAGCATATAGCCGAAGAAGCTCGGCATCTCGATGCCGTTCTCGCTGGCAATGCTGCTCACCATGACGTTCGGCGCATTGCCGATATAGGTGAGCGCACCCATGTAGACCGCACCCATGGAGATCGAGGCGAGCGTACCCGAGAGTTCATGCATTAGCACTTGCGGGTCGCCGCCGGCGAGTTCGAAGAACAACAGATAGGTCGGCGCATTGTCGAGGAACGCCGACATCAGGCCGGTGAACCAGAAATAGGCGACTTCGCGCGGCGCACCGTCCGGCGCCGTCACCGCCGACAACAGCCAGGCGAAGGCACCGTGATGGCCGGCATTGAGCATGGCAATGACGGGAATGATCGCGACGAAAATGCCGGCGAACAGTTTCGCGACCTCGCGGATCGGCTCCCAGGTGAAGCCGTTGGCCAGTCTGTGCTCGTCCGGCGTCAGCCAAACCGACAAGGCCGCAATGGCCAGCAGCACCAAATTGCGGACGACGTCCTCCAATTGCAGCTTGGTGCCGAGAATGTCGAAGGCAATGCCGGGCTTCCACATCGCCGACGCCAGCAGGCTCGCGACGATGGCCGCGATCAGCACCAAATTGACAAGGCCGCGGATGCGCAGCGGCTCCCCGCAACCTGTGTCGCCGGGCGGCGACTCGCTGCGGAAGCGCCTGACGTCGATGGCGACGAAGATGGCGAGCAGCAGTCCGGCCACGATTGCGGTCTGCAACCAGATGGTACGCGTGGTCCAGAAGAAATCGACGCCATGCAGGAAGCCGACGAACAGCGGGGGATCGCCGAGCGGGCTCAGCGCGCCGCCGACATTGGCAACCAGGATGACGAAGAAGATGACGACATGGGTATTGTGGCGCCGCAGCCGGTTGGCGCGGATCAAGGGACGGATCAGGATCATCGCGGCCCCCGTGGTGCCGACAATGCTCGCCCCCAATGTGCCGAGCGCGAGGATGCCGAAATTGGTCGCCGGCGTGGCCTTGATGTCGCCGGTGATGAGGATGCCGCCGGCCACGACATAGAGCGAGAACAGCAGCACGATGAAGCCGAGATATTCGGCGAGCATGGCGTGAACGAGCGCCGCCAGCGTTGCCATGCTCCCGGCAAAGATGACGAGCGCGGCGAGTGCCAGCAGCGACCAGGCCGCGGCGATCTTGCCGTAGTGATGATGCCAGATTTTTGGAAACAGCAGCGGACCCAATGCGATCGATAGCAACAGGCCGGCAAAGGGTAGCGCATAGGGCCAGCGCATGGCAGCACCATCGAGCCCGGTCGCTGCCCATGCGTGTTGCGGCGATAACGCGAGGATCGCGGCGAAGGCCAGGCGCCAGGGCCACGTGACGAACTGCTTAGGATTCAATGAAGCGCCTTGCCGTTTCGATCGCACCGAAAGCATCGAGATTGTCGTGTCCGCCGCCCGCGAAGCGAACGAACTGCTTGGGTCCGCGGGCGAGCGCAAACAGACGCTCTCCGAACACGATCGAAATGACAAGGTCATTGGTGCCATGCATGATCAGCAGCGGCACCGTGACGCGCGCGATCCGCTCGTCGGAGCGAAACGGGTCGCGCATCAGGAGGCGCACCGGCACGAACCGGAACGCCGATGCGGCGATATCGACCGCCGAGGTATAGGGCGCCTCCAGGATCAGCTTGCCGATCGGATGCTCGGATGCGAGCGCGACGGCCACGCCGGTGCCGAGCGAAAAGCCCCAGGCGACGATCCGTTCCGCGGCATAGCGCCCCGACGTGAAATCGTAGGCAGCTGCGGCATCGCGCAGCAAACCCTCCTCACTCGGCGCACCGCTCGAGCCGGCATAGCCGCGATAGGACAGCGCGACGAGGCCGGTGCCGTCGGCCGTCATCGCCCTGAAGCGGCTGACGCGACCGGCGAGAAAATCGCCATTGCCCGGAAAATACAGGATCACGGGACGGCCACGCTTCGCCGGCACGTGCCAGACGATGACCTTCTCGCCGTCCGACGTGGTCAGGACATGCTCTTCCGCCTTGGGAAGGCCCGCGGCATCGGGTGCGGTGCGACCGGCGGGCGGGATCGGAAACATCATCTGGCGCTGCCGGACATACAGCACGAGGAGACCGGCGCAATAGACGGCCGCGAGCAGGATGGCGATCCACTTGACGATGGTCATGATACGCGGCCGGCCTTTCGGCTCACGGCTTGCGACGGCTCCGCAGCAATTTCATGACATGGGGCCGGAGGCTGGCCGGAACATCGCGGCAGCGGCACGCCGCCTTGCGGGCGGCCTGCCGGCTGCACGCTGCGCGCGCATCGCTTTGGGAGGCATGCGACGGGACCGGTGCCATTCCTTTGTTGATGGCCACGGTCCGTTTGCTTCCGCCTACATCGCCTTGACGATGTTCTCGGTGACCTTCTTGGCGTCGCCGAGCAGCATCATGGTGTTGTCGCGATAGAACAGCGGATTGTCGATGCCGGCATAGCCGGAGGCGAGCGAGCGCTTGATAAACATCACGGTGCCGGCCTTCCAGACCTGGAGCACGGGCATGCCGTAGATCGGTGAGGTCTTGTCCTCTTCGGCGGCCGGGTTGGTAACGTCGTTGGCGCCGATCACGAAGGCGATGTCGGCCTGCGCGAATTCGGAGTTGATGTCCTCGAGCTCGAACACCTCGTCATAGGGCACGTTGGCTTCGGCGAGCAGCACGTTCATGTGGCCGGGCATGCGGCCGGCGACCGGGTGAATGGCATATTTCACCTCGACACCTTCCTTCTTCAGGATGTCGGCCATCTCGCGCAGCGCGTGCTGGGCCTGCGCCACCGCCATGCCGTAGCCGGGCACGATGATGACCTTGGAGGCGTTCTTCATGATGAAGGCAGCATCGTCGGCCGAGCCGAGCTTGGCGGGCTTCTGCTCGCCCGTACCGCCGCCGGCCGCAGCGGTCTCGCCGCCGAAGCCGCCGAGGATGACCGAGATGAAGGACCGATTCATCGCGTGGCACATGATGTAGGACAGGATCGCGCCCGAGGAGCCGACCAGCGCGCCGGTGATGATCAGCGCGGAATTGCCGAGAGTGAAACCGATGCCGGCAGCGGCCCAGCCGGAGTAGGAGTTCAGCATCGAGATCACGACCGGCATGTCGGCGCCGCCGATCGGGATGATCATGAGCACGCCAAGCACCAGGGCGAGGATGACGATCAGCCAGAAGTCGAGCGCGCTGCCGGTCAGCACGAGGCCGACGATAAAGAACACCAGCGCCACGGCGAGCGCGATGTTGATGACGTGGCGGAACGGCAGGATGATCGGCGCGCCGCTCATGCGTGCGGAGAGCTTCAGGAAGGCGATCACCGAACCGGTGAAGGTCAGCGCGCCGATGGCGACGCCGAGCGACATCTCGACCAGGCTCTGCGGATGGATGTTGCCGGGAGTGCCGATGTCGAAGGCCTCGGGCGCGTAGAACGCGCCGGCGGCGACCAGCACCGCGGCCATGCCGACCAGCGAGTGGAAGGCGGCGACCAGTTCCGGCATCGAGGTCATCGGCACGCGGCGGGCGATCACGGCGCCGATCGCGCCACCGATGGCGATACCGAGGATCACGAGGATCCAGGCGACGCCGTCCGCAGGCGGATGGCTGGCGAGGGTGGTCGCAACCGCGATGCCCATGCCGATCATGCCGAACAAATTACCCTGGCGCGACGTCGCCGGGCTCGACAGCCCGCGCAGCGACAGGATGAACAGCACCCCCGCCACGAGATACAAGAATGCAGAGAGATTGGCGTTCATCTCAGGTCCCCATCTGTCCCTTCAGCCCGAGGTGGCCGCTTACTTCGACTTCTTCTTGTACATCGCAAGCATGCGCTGCGTGACAAGGAAGCCGCCAAAGATGTTCACGCAGGCAAAGATGAGCGCGACGAAGCCGAAGCCGCGCGCCCAGCCCGAGCCGCTCGAGATCATGCCGACGCCGACCGCGAGCAGCGCACCGACCACGATCACCGACGAGATCGCGTTGGTCACGCTCATTAGCGGGGTGTGCAGCGCCGGCGTCACCGACCACACCACGAAATAGCCGACGAAGACGGCGAGAACGAAGATCGACAGCCGGAAGATGAAGGGGTCGACGACCTGTGCAGCATGCTCCATGGCGACTCTCCTTAAACCTTCGGCTGGAAGTTCGGGTGGATGACGGCGCCGTCTTTCGTGAGCGCAGTGGCCTTGACGAGCTCATCGTCCCAGTTGACGGCGAGCTTCTTCTCATTCTTGTCGACCATGGTCTCGATGAAGGAGAACAGATTGCGTGCGTAGAGGCTGGAGGCAGAGGCCGCGACGCGGCCGGCGACGTTGGTGTAGCCGACGATCTTGATGCCATCGAGATCAACGACCTCGCCGGCCCTGGCGCCCTCGACATTGCCGCCGCGCTCGACGGCGAGATCGACTAGCACCGAGCCCGGCTTCATCGACTTGACCATCTCGGCACTGACGAGCTTCGGCGCCGGCCGGCCCGGAAGCAGCGCGGTCGTGATCACGATGTCCTGCTTCTTGATGTGCTCGGCCGTGAGCGCGGCCTGCTTGGCCTGGTATTCTTTCGACATTTCCTTGGCGTAGCCGCCGGCGGTCTGCGCGTTCTTGAACTCCTCGTCCTCGACGGCAAGGAATTTCGCACCGAGCGATTCCACTTGCTCCTTGGTGGCGGGACGCACGTCGGTGGCGGTCACGACGGCGCCGAGACGGCGCGCGGTCGCGATCGCCTGGAGACCGGCAACGCCGACGCCCATCACGAACACCTTGGCCGCGGGTATAGTGCCGGCCGCCGTCATCATCATCGGGAAGGCGCGGCCGAAGGCCTCGGCGCCCTCGATCACGGCACGATAGCCGGCAAGATTGGCTTGCGAGGACAGCACGTCCATCACCTGCGCACGGGTGATGCGCGGCATCAATTCCATCGCGAAGGCGGAGACGCCGGCATCGGCCATCGCCTTCAGCGCCGCCTCGTTGCCATAGGGATCCATGATGGCGATGACGAGCGCGCCGCGCTTGTATTGCGAGAGTTCCGACGCCTCGGGGCGCTTCACCTTGATGATGATGTCGGCGTCCTTCAGCGCATCAGTGCTGACGGCCGCGCCCACGGCGGTGAATTCGGAATCCGGCAGGCCCGACTTGAGGCCGGCGCCCGGCTCGACGGCGATCTCGGCGCCCAGCGCCTTGAATTTCTTCACCGTATCAGGCGAAGCGGCGACCCGCGGCTCGGACGGATCGATTTCCTTGGCAACGGCAATCTTCATGAGGCCTCCGGCGGCGCAGGACAGCGCGCGCGCAAACTAAAGCGTTACTCCCGCGGCGTTCGATACCGGTTCTGGGACCGGTTTGTATGCAAATTTTCTGGGCAGCTGCTGCCGCTGGCGTGTGCAGCTGCCGATCGATCAGGTGAGGAAGATCGCCATCAGGATCACGATGAGCGCGACCGAGGCCGTGCCGTACTTCACCAGCTTGATGAAGCCCTCGTAGGTCTGCTCGTGCGCAACGTAGTCGTTGCCGTCGGCGGTGGTGTACGCCACTTCGCTATGGTCAGCCATGGATGTCCCCAGTCGAAAGTCGAATTGTTGGGCTGGGATACCGCAAACTTTCGGGCAGGGCAACGGCACGCGGGCGCGGTTTTCCCGCAAATGAGGTCATTTGGAATTCCAATTGTCGCGGATCCAGCGCGCCAGGCTCTGCTCGCTGACTTCGCCCGCGGCAAGCGAGAGGATCATCGTTGTCGCTTCCGCGGGAGCGGGACTGAAGGCGACGCCGTTCTTGTGAAGGAAGACCATCATCGCCATGAAGGCGATGCGCTTGTTTCCGTCGACAAATGCATGGTTCTTCGCGAGGCCGAACGCGTATGCTGCAGCGAGTTCTTCCATTGGCGCCTGTTCATAGCGCCATTTGTTGATCGGACGCTCCAGCGCCGAACGCAGCATGCCCTCGTCGCGCAATCCGGGCGCGCCACCGAAGCGCCGGAGCTGTCGGCTATGAATTGCGACAGCCTGCTCGTAGGTGACCCAGAGTGGCTCCTGAGGATCACTCATGCGCCGGCCGCTATTTTGCCAGCGCAGCGAGCGTATCGCGATACTTATCCATCACCTCATCGGCAATTTCCATCGTCCGCTCGAAGTCGGGGTCGTAAGGCAGCAATTGAAAACCCCCACCGGGCAATTCCACGACATGCAATTGCTGCCCGCGCTTGAGATCGAGTCGCTGCATAAGCTCGCGGGGCAGCAACAACCCGTCCGAATTGCCGATCTTCTTGATCTCGATCTTCATGGCTAACCTCCAGCGGTTATACGGGTGTATAACATTGCTGGACTCTTGGTTCAACAGACGTTTTACGCCCCGCAAGAAGCCAGCCACTCAGGCCATCTTCTCCAGCTCGTCGATCATTCCGGCGATGACGCTGAGCCCGCCATCCCAGAATTTTGGGTCCTTGGCGTCGAGCCCGAATGGCCGCAGCAGCTCGGAATAGTGCTTGGTGCCGCCGGCGGCAAGCATGTCGAGATAGCGCTCGGCAAAGCCCTCGGCCGCATTCTCGTAGACCGCATAAAGCGAGTTCACGAGACAATCGCCGAACGCATAGGCGTAGACGTAGAACGGCGAGTGGATGAAGTGCGGGATGTACATCCAGTAGTTCTCGTAGCCCGCCTTGATCTCGATCGCGGGCCCCAGGCTCTCGCCCTGCACCGACAGCCAGATCTCGCCGAGCCGGGTCGCGGTGAGCTCGCCGTTCTTGCGCTCGGTATGAACTGCGCGTTCGAACGAATAGAACGCGATCTGCCGCACCACGGTGTTGATCATGTCCTCGACCTTGCCGGCGAGCAGCGCCTGGCGCTGTTTTGCGCTCTTGGTCTGCGCCAGCAGCCGCCGGAAGGTCAGCATCTCGCCGAACACGCTCGCGGTCTCCGCCAGCGTCAGCGGCGTCGGTGCCATCAGCGCGCCGTTCTTCGCGGCGAGCACCTGATGCACGCCATGGCCGAGCTCGTGCGCGAGCGTCATCACGTCGCGCGGCTTGCCCTGGTAGTTCATCAGCACGTAAGGGTGCGCCGACGGTGTGGTCGGATGCGAGAACGCGCCGGGCGCCTTGCCCGGACGCACCGGCGCGTCGATCCAGCGATCGGTGAAGAAGCGCTCCGCAATGTCGGCCATCTTGGGCGAGAAGCCGCGATAGGCCGTCAGCACCATGTTCCGCGCATCGGGCCAGCCGATGACGTCGGTCGCGGCAAAGGGCAGCGGCGCGTTACGGTCCCAATAAGCGAGCCGCTTCTTGCCGAACCACTTCGCCTTCAGCCCGTAGTAGCGATGCGATAATTTTGGATAGGCCGCGCGCACCGAGGCGACAAGCGCATCCACCACCTCGCGCTCGACGCGGTTGTTGAGGTGCCGGGAATCCGCAACATCCTGAAAGCCGCGCCAGCGGTCGGAAATGTCCTTGTCCTTCGCGAGCGTGTTGGTGATCAGCGCAAAGGTGCGCTCATTTGCCTTGAAGGTCTTCGCCAGGGCTTCGGCGGCGGCCTTGCGCTTTGCGCCGTCTCGGTCCTGCAACAGATTGAGCGTCGGCTCGATCGCGAGCTCTTTTGCGCCCACCTTGAAGCGCAGGCCCGAGATGGTCTGGTCGAACAGCCTGTTGAAGGCGGAATAGCTGGTCTGCGCCTTCTCCAGGAAGAGCTGCTCGAGCTTGTCGTCGAGCTGATACGGCTTTTCCTTGCGCAAATCCTCAATCCAGGGGCGATAGTGTGCCAGCTCCGGTGTCTGCATCGCGCGGTTCAAAATATCGTCATCGATCCGATTGAGCTCGAGCGCGAAGAACAGAAGATGTGTCGACGCCGCCGTCAGGCGCTCGGACACGTCGCCGTAAAATTTTGAAATCGCAGGGTCCACGCTGTCGCCGGCGTGGACCAGGCCGGCATAGGAGCCGAGACGGCCGGCGAGGTCGTCGATCGCCTCATAGCGTCGCACGGCTTCAGCGAGCCATTTTCCGCCATCTTCGTTTGCTGTCCCTGTCGCGAGCTTGCCCTTGTAGTCCGTCTCGAACGCGACGCAATCGGCATCCATCTTGTCGAGGTCGCGCGCCACTTCCGGCGCCTCGATCCCCGAAAAGAGATCGGCCAGGTTCCACTCCGGAAGCTTGCCGGTCTTGCTTGCAGGCTTTGCAGGCGGAGACTTTGCGGAAGGCCTGGAGGACTTTGCTTTGGCGGCGGATTTCCTGGTGCTCGGCTTGCGGGGAGCGGACTTGCTGGAAACGGGCTTCTTGAGAGCAGACTTTTTGAGAGCGAGCTTGGAGCGCGAATTCATTGTGCGGGAAACCTGTGTTCAACCGTCGCGACGGCGGGCGTGGGCATCAAGGTTTAAGAGTGCGTTAATCGGCTTCGGCCAGAGTGCCCCGATTCGAGACAGATAGTTGTAGCGTGCAGGGAAAACCATGGCTGCCAGTATTTTGATCGCCGACGACGACGCTGTAGCCCGCCGGCTGGTCGAAAACATGGTGCAGAAATGCGGCTACGAGACGGTCGTCGTGGATTCCGGCGACGCCGCGATCGCTGCCCTCACCGCTCCCGACGCCCCGGCCATCGACGGCGTCATCCTCGATCTCGTGATGCCCGGCCTCGACGGCATGGGTGTGTTGGCGAAAATCCGCGAAGCGGGCCTCAGCATCCCGGTCATCGTGCAGACCGCGCATGGCGGCATCGACAACGTGATCTCGGCGATGCGCGCCGGCGCGGCGGATTTCGTCGTCAAGCCGGTCGGCTTGGAGCGGCTTCAGGTTTCACTGCGCAACGCGCTTAACGCCTCCGCACTGAAGGGCGAATTGCAGCGCATCCGTCACAGCCGCGAGGGCCGTCTGAGCTTCTCCGACATCATCACCCGCTCCGAGGCGATGGCAGGCGTGATGCGCACCGCGCAGAAGGCGGCGAACTCCTCGATTCCCGTGCTGATCGAGGGCGAGTCCGGCGTCGGTAAGGAGATGTTCGCGCGCGCCATTCATGGCAGCGGCGAGCGTAAGGCAAAACCCTTTGTCGCCGTGAATTGCGGCGCGATCCCCGACAACCTCGTCGAGTCCATCCTGTTCGGCCACGAGAAGGGCGCCTTCACCGGCGCCACCGAGCGGCACATGGGCAAGTTCGTCGAGGCCCATGGCGGCACGCTGTTCCTGGACGAGATCAGCGAGTTGCCGCTGACGGCGCAGGTCAAGCTCTTGCGCGCGCTCCAGGAAGGCGCGGTCGAGGCGGTCGGCGGCCGCAAGCCCGTCAAGGTCGACGTGCGCATCATCTCCGCGACCAATCGCAAGCTCCTGGAGCGGGTCAAACAGGGGCACTTCCGGGAAGACCTGTTTTATCGCCTGCACGTGCTGCCGTTGACGATCCCGTCGCTGCGGGCCCGGCGCGAGGACATTCCGCATCTGCTGCGGCATTTCCTGGCGCGCTTTGCCGCCGAGGAGAACCGCACCATCACCGGCATCAGCGGCGAAGCGGTGGCTCACCTCGCCCAGCTCGACTGGCCTGGCAACATCCGCCAGCTCGAAAACGCGGTCTACCGCGCGGTGGTGATGAGCGACGGCGACCAGCTTGGCCTCGGCGATTTTCCCCTGCTCGCTTCGCAGCCGCATCCCGCAACCGACATTCCGACTGCGCCACTGATGCTCGAGCCGATCGCGGCGCCTCCCTTGGTGTCGGGTAACGAAATACCGATTGCTCCCCTCCCGTCGGCGGGAACTCTCTGCATGCTGACCGCGAGCGGCGATGTCCGCCCGCTGGAGGACATGGAGAGCGAAATCATCCGCTTCGCGATCTCGCATTACCGCGGGCAGATGTCCGAAGTCGCCCGCCGCCTCAAAATCGGCCGGTCCACGCTCTACCGCAAACTCGACGAAGCAGGCGTGCCTGGCCATGGCGGGAAAAGCGACGAGGAGACGCACTGAGCCGTATCTGCACAGCGGATTGCCTGTTGCCGCGAAGAGGCCGCAAGCCCTTCGCAACACGGTGAAATTTCGTCGCGACGTGAACCGTGACCTGGAAGTGACAGACACAGGGAAAAGCGCGTGGGGCATGCGCATAATTCGTTGCCAAAAAGGCTGCCTTGACGTCAGTTTGTCGTGAGTTGTCCCGGGTAGCGCTGGCCGCAAAAACGGGGCCCGTATATCGTCTGCGTATGAATCGTTGCGTGCAGGCGTGCGACTCTCGAGAGGCCGGCGCGTTCAGCCGAAGATTTAGCGACGATAACGAAGCTGTTCCACGAGGGACAGTTCACCCGAGGGGTGTGACACAATGCGTGACTGTTTGAACCACCGCGCAGGCTTTGACCGTGTCTTGATGACAGTCGCGGCAACCTTCCTCACGGTGTCCGCCAGCTCAGCCCTGGCGCAGGATCAGGCGCGCAGCAGCGCCGCCGAGCTCGCGATCGAGGCCGCGATCCCGCGCCCCGAGCCGGCCAACGTCCCGCCCCCAACCGCCTCCGACATCAAGCTCGATACCACCGCCACCGTTCAGGCCACTGCGAAGGAGCCCGTGAAGACCGAAGTCGCACCGGCGCCCGACAAAGTCGAGACCAAGCCTTCCGACGTCGCCACCTCGCCCGCCACTGAGGCGCCGACGAGCGAGACGGCCAAGACCGAACCTGCGAAGACCGAACCTGCGAAGACCGAGCCTGCCGCATCTGAGCCCGCCAAGGCAGACACGGCGACGGCAACGCCGGTCGCGCCTGCGGCCCCCGCTGCGGCTCCGGCCGCCGAGCCGGTGAAGGCCGCGAGCAACGTTCCCGCTGCCGACCAGCCGGTCGCCGACAGGCTCAAGGACATCATCGGCGCCAAGACGTCGCGCCATTTCGACCGCAAGAACGAGCGCGCGGCGATCGAGAAGTTTTACGGTGCGCGCGACTTCGCGCCGGTCTGGACTCAAGGCGGCAGCCTGACCGCTGCAGCCAAGGGTGTGATCGCACGGCTGAAGGACGCGGCCTCCGACGGCCTCAATCCGGCCGACTATCCGGTGCCGGATTTCGCCGCCGCGACCACGCCCGATACGCTCGCCGATGCCGAGCTGAAACTCACCGCCAGCATGTTCGACTATGCGCGGCACGCCCAGAGTGGCCGCATGCACTGGTCGCAAGTCAGCGGCGACATCCTCTATCCCGAGCACCCGGTCGACCCGAACGAAGTGCTTGCCAAGGTCACGACCGCGACGGATGCGTCCGCCGCGCTCGACAGCTACAACCCGCCGCACAAGCTCTATAAGGAGCTGAAGGCCAAGCTCGCGGAGCTCCGCGGCCACGGCAGCGGCCCGTTGATCGAGATCGCCGACGGTCCGGCGCTGAAATACACCCCGGCCGGCAAGAAGCAGGCCGAGATCGTCGTGGAAGATGCGCGCGTGCCGCAGCTGCGCGCCAAGCTCGGCATCACCGAGAACGCGAACGACACCCGCTATGACGCGGCGGTCGCCGACGCCGTGCGCAGATTCCAGAGCGGCGCCGAGATGAAGGCGACTGGCATACTCGACGACAAGACCGTCAAGGCACTCAACACCCCCAAGCGCGACAAGCAGATCGACGTGGTGCTGGTGAACATGGAGCGCTGGCGCTGGCTGCCGCGCGACCTCGGGGCGCCCTCACTCGGCGATGCCTATGTCATCCTCAACATTCCCGACTATACGCTGAAGGTGATGCAGCGGGGCCAGCAGGTCTGGACCACCCGCGTCGTCACCGGCAAACCGGGCACGCATGCGACGCCGCTCCTCACCGAGACGATGAAGTACATCACGGTCAATCCGACCTGGAACGTGCCCCCGTCGATCGTCTACAACGAATATCTGCCGGCGCTTCAGCAGGACCCGACCGTGCTTCAGCGCATGGGCCTCAAGCTCGAGCAGAACCGCGACGGCTCGGTGCACATCTCGCAGCCGCCGGGTGAAGCCAACGCGCTCGGCCGCATCCGCTTCAATTTCCCGAACAAGTTCCTGGTCTATCAGCACGACACGCCGGACAAGCATTTGTTCGCCCGGGACGAGCGCGCCTTCAGCCACGGCTGCATGCGTGTGCAGAATCCGGATCAGTACGCGTCCGTGCTGCTCAATATCACCATGCCGAACGACAAGTACACGCCCGAGCGCGTCCGCAGCATGTACGGCAAGAGCGAGATCGACCTGAAATTCCCGACCCCGATCCCGGTCAACATCACCTATCAGACCGCGTTCGTGGATGACGCCGGCAAGCTCCAGTTTCGCAAGGATATCTATGGCCGCGACGCGACCATGATCAACATCCTGAAGAACAACCGCGGCAAGGACCTCGAGGCCGTCGTGGCGCATTCGCAGCCGAGCTATTCGCGCCCGGCGACGACGCTGCCCTCTGGCGTGGCGGTGGCCAACAATGGCGGTGGCTTCGGCTCGTCCGGACCGAACTTCTTCGAGCGGCTGTTTGGGGCACCAGCCCCGACCGCGCCGCCCGCACCGGTGGGCCGCCGCCCGCAGCGGGTGTTTACCCGCTGAGGCTCAGCTCCCTCTGTAAAATTCTGCAATAAAATCAGCGACCCCGTCCCTGGACGGGGTCGCTTAACGTTAACCACCCTCAACCTCGGCCCGGACAGCGGGCGTTTTTTTGCCACAGTCAACCGTTTAGGATTGTATTCTGACTTGGTTTGGGGGCGGGAAGGTCAACCTCGAATTAACCTTCTCGCTTTAAGAAAGCGTTCATCCTCTTTCGCGCTGCTACGGGGTTGGCGGGAGAGTCCATTTTGAACGCTCGTCGACTGGGTGGGCTCATACGTGCTGACTGGTCTCGCACGCCAATTCGCTGTGCTGTCGTTGTCCCATGCGGGAGTGAAGGCCGGATCCAGGATCGGCCTCGCTGCTGCACTGCTGCTTGCTGCCGCAGGTTCGGTTCATGACGCCGCCGCGCTGAACGAAACCAAGACGCTCTCCTTTCATCACACCCATTCCGGCGAAGACCTCACCGTCACCTTCAAACGAGACGGCCGGTATGACGAAGCCGCGCTGAAGCAGCTCAATCACTTTCTGCGCGACTGGCGCACCCAGGACGAGACGGTCATGGACCGTCGCCTGTTCGACATCCTCTGGGAAGTCTATCGCGACGTCGACGGCAAGCAGCCGATTCAGATCATCTCCTCCTACCGCTCCCCCGCTACCAACGCCATGCTCCGCCGCCGCTCCTCCGGTGTGGCGCGCTTCAGCCAGCATATGCTGGGCCACGCGATGGACTTCTATATCCCCGGCGTGCCGCTGGAGCAGATCCGCTTCGCCGGCCTGCGCCTCCAGCGCGGCGGCGTCGGCTTCTATCCGACCTCCGGCTCGCCCTTCGTGCACCTCGATACCGGCAGCATCCGGCACTGGCCGCGCATGACGCATGACCAGCTCGCCCGCGTTTTCCCGGACGGAAAAACAGTGCATCTGCCGACCGACGGCGTTCCGCTGAAGGGTTATGAGCTCGCCAAGGCCGAGATCGAGCGACGCGGCAGCGGCGACGATTCCGGCAGCAAGACCAATTTCTTCGCCGCCTTGTTCAAGGGCAGGTCGGCGGCTCCGGCCGCCAGCAGCGACGAGGATGACGAGGGCGCACCGGCGCCGGCCGCGAAACCGGCGACGCCGACCGTGGTCGCCGCCGCGGCCAAGTCCGCCGAGCCGGTGCCGACGCCGCGCGCCAAGCCGCAGATCGCTGCAACGCTCCAGCTCGCCTCGGCCGACGCGCAGATCGTTGCGCCACCCAAGCCGAAGCCGGGGGCTGACAAGCCGGCGACCGCCAAATCTGCCGATGCCAAGCCCGAGACCCCGGCCGACATCATCAATGCCCGCGGTTTCTGGGATGATATACCGGCCGCGCCGCAGCAGGCGACGCCGGCACAGGTCGCAGCGTTGAAGGCGCGCCAGGCACTTGCCGCCGCCACCGATCCGCAAGCCACCGCGAGCGTTTCCAGCGCGGCCTATCAGGCGCTGGCCTTTGCCCCCGCTTCCGCCTCGCCGGTCGACCGCGCCAATGTCGTCGCCGCCTCTGCCCCGATCCCGCGCTCCGCTCGTCCCGCTTCCACGACGCGCAGCCTCGCTCAGGCCGAGATCAACACCGTGGTCGGCAAGAGCATCGATGGCAGGATCGCAACCGCGACCCGGCTCTCCGCGGCCAAGGGCGACAGCATCTGGCTCAAGATCGTGATGCTGTCACCGAGCGCCAGCCGTGCGATGTCGGTGACGCTGATGGGCGAGCTCGATACGGCGGCGCTGCGCCGCTATTTCGTCAAGCCGCAGGCCGTGATCGCGATGGGCTTTGTCGAGGACCCGATGCAGGGCCTGTCCTGCGACAGTTTCTCGGGTAGCGCCACCGCCAAGCTCGAGACGACGTCCTTCGTCATGCGCACTGCCGCGCTGCGCTGAGAGCCGCGGCCCAGCCAAGCTCTCGCCTGCCCTGTTCTTCCTGCGCGTATCGATCAAGCCGGCAGGCCAGCCCTGAGGAGGCCGGATTCGTGACGCTCGCGATCGATCTCGCGCTTGTAGTGCAGGGTTGCAAGATAGGCTGCCACCGAGAACCCGGGTTCGCGCTTCAGAACCTCCGCGGCGTGAGCGCCAGCCGCGACGGCATTGTTCATCTGCGCGAATATCGCTGCAAGGAACGCGTGATGGGTATAGTCGGGCCGCGTGATCCTTGAAAACGCCTCGGCGGCCTCGGCGTATTTCTCCGCGCAATAATACGCGCGACCGAGATGGCTCCAGAATCGCTCGGGATGATGAGGGTTGAGCCGCATCGCTTTCCTGATCCAGTCGATGCCCTCCTCAGGCAAGCCCAGCCAGGTCAGGAGCTCTCCTTGCTGCACGACAACCAGATCGTAGTTCGGGTTGAGGGCCAACGCACGCTCCTGATGATAAGTGGCTTTTTCATAGTCGTGGCGCGTCAGATTGAGCGCGGCGAGGATGCGGTGCACATCTGCATCATTGTCGTCGAGTGCCAACGCGATCTCGAGTTCTGCAGCCACCTGCTCGAAAGTCGCGTCGCGGTCAGCGCACCAGCCATAAATCCAGCACTGGCCGAGCACACACGCCTTCCAGGCGTGAGCGTGGGCGTAATTCGGATCCATCGCCAGCGCCCGGTTGAGCAGTATCTGCGCCTGCGCGTTGTCCTCGCGTGTTGAACGGTGATGCAGGAGCTTTGCAGCCAGCACGCATTCGTAGGCGCGCATGTTCTCGGTCGGCTTGCGCTTGGTGCGGTCATGCGCTGCCGCTTCGACGCGACCAGGCAACGTCGCGACGATCGCGCGGGTCATCTCGTCCTGGATGGCGAAAATATCCTGGAGCTCGCGATCGTAACGTTCAGCCCAGATGTGGCGATCGGTTTCCGCGTCGATCAGCTGCACGGTGACGCGGACACGCCCGCCGGCTTTCCGCACGCTGCCCTCGATGACATAGTCGACCCCGAACTCACGGCCGATGTCCTGGACCTTTACGGCCTTGCCCTTGTAGACGAAGGTCGAGTTTCGCGAGATGACGAGCAGGTCGTGGAAGCGCGAGAGCTCGGTGATGATGTCTTCCGTGAGACCGTCGGCGAAGAACTCCTGTTCCGGATCGCCGCTCATGTTGGCGAACGGCAGCACGGCGATGGACGGCTTCTTTGAGACAGTTGGTGACGTAACAGCCTTCGTCGCCTCTGGCAGGCTTGCAGGCCCTTCCGCCAGCCGCATGCGGAAGATGCGGATCGGGCGAGCGATGTTCTTGACGTTCTGCTCGCCGAGATCTTCGAATTGAACTCCGTCGAGCCGGTCGCCCACCTGATCGCGCACCGCGCCTGAAACGCAGATCCCTCCAGGCTCGGCCAGCGCCTCCAGTCGTGCTGCGACGTTGACGCCGTCACCGAAAATGTCGTTTTGATCAACGATGACATCGCCAAGATTGATGCCGATGCGGAATTGTATCCATCGCGGCGGCGGGACATCGGCATTGCGCCGCGCCATGCGGCGCTGAACCTCGGCGGCACAGAGCACGGCATCGACGACGCTGTGGAATTCGGCGAGCATGCCGTCACCCGTCGTCTTGATGATGGTGCCGCGATTCTTGGCAATGGCCGGATCGATGAGCTCGACCCGATGGGTCTTGAGGCGCGCAAGGGTACCCGCCTCGTCGACTTCCATGAGCCGGCTAAAGCCGACCATGTCGGCGGCGAGGACCGCGGCAAGCCTGCGCTCTGGTCCCGGCACATCCATCGCTCGGTCCCTTCACCGGGCACTCTAGCAGATGAAGGGATTTCGCCCAAGCTTGGTGCGCTGCAACGCCCCCGGGCGCCTCAGATCATCCCCAGCGCCTGCATGTAGGTCTCGAGAATGGTCTCGGCGTCAGCGCGCTCGTTAGGGTCCTGCTTGCGCAGGCGCACGATGGTGCGCAGCGCCTTGACGTCGTAGCCGTTGCCCTTGCTCTCGGCATAGACGTCGCGGATGTCGTCCGAGATCGCCTTCTTCTCCTCCTCCAGCCGCTCGATGCGCTCGATGATGGATTTGAGCTGGTCCTTGGCAAATTTCGTCGCGGGCTCGTCGTCGCGGACGGCGGCGGAGGTGGCCATCTTGGTACTCCCAATGGAACTGGCAAAAACAAGGTGACGCCGGCATCCTTACCGCGCGTGCTGGGTAGACCCTTAGGGTTGGCGCTCCCGGCGTTCAAGGCAGCATCGCGCTCGTCCACAGCGCGCCCACACCTTCCTGCGGCTGCTTGAAGAAAGCTGTTGTGTGGCGCGACTCAGCAGGCCGTCGTTCAGTGCCCGTGGCGATGGACTTTCTTCATCGCCTCGATCTGCTCCGGCGTGGCTGTGCCCTGGTATTTCGACTTCCAGGTCTCGTAGGGCATGCCGTAGACGGCCTCCCGGCTCTCGTCCTTACTCAAGGCGACGCCTTGGGCGTCGGCGGCGTCCTTGAGCCAGTTGGACAGGCAGTTGCGGCAAAAGCCGGCGAGGTTCATCAGGTCGATGTTCTGGACGTCCGTGCGTGTCCTCAAATGATCGACCAGGCGGCGGAAAGCGGCCGCCTCGAGCTCCGTTCTGGTTTTGTCGTCGATTGCCATAGCTGGATTCCTTGGCCCTGAATTGTGCTCTGCCGCCCGATGGCGGTCACCCTTACGGGATCAGGTGGGTCCTGTCACAGATTTTGCCATATCACGGCGCAAACGAGCCGGCAGCCGGCCTTACCGCTCCTTGGGGCGGTTCTGCGGCGCCACGCCAAATCGTCAATGATCTGATATAGCTTCCGCGCCAATGATCGCCGAATCTCCCCGCTCCCCCCTTTGCGTGCTCGCCCGGTTGGTCCCGGTGCTGGCGGTCGCGCTGCTGTGCCTCTGGACCAGCCCGGCGTCCGCCGATTTCCGCCTCTGCAACAACACATCGAGCCGGGTCGGAATCGCGCTGGGCTACAAGGACGCCGAGGGCTGGACCACCGAGGGCTGGTGGAACATCTCGTCGCGCACCTGCGAGACGCTGCTGCGGGGAACGCTGGTCGCCCGCTATTATTACATCTATGCCATCGACTACGACCGTGGCGGTGAATGGTCGGGCCAAGCCTTCATGTGCTCGCGCGACAAGGAGTTCACCATCCGCGGCACCGAGGATTGCCTGGCGCGCGGCTACGACCGCACCGGCTATTTCGAGGTCGATACCGGCGAGCAGCGGGCTTGGACGGTCCAGCTCACCGACGCCAACGAACAACCGGCGCAGCAACGCGTACCTGGCCTGCCCGGCACGGTTGGCCCGGGCGGGGTTCCCGGTTTGCCCAACAGCCCGCCCGGTGGTACGCCGCCCGCGACTGGCCTCCCGCCAGCGCCCTCGCCCCCGTCTGGAAGTAAGCAATGAGGCGCCTTCGCCGTATCAAGATTCTCGCGACCCTGGGACCTGCCTCGTCGGACCTCGCGATGATCCGCCGCCTGTTCGAGGCCGGCGCCGACCTGTTTCGCATCAACATGAGCCACACACCGCATGATAAGATGCGGGAGCTGGTGGCGACGATCCGCAACGTCGAATCGAGCTACGGCCGGCCAATCGGCATTCTGGTCGACCTCCAGGGCCCGAAGCTCAGGCTCGGCGCCTTCAGTGACGGCGCGGTCCAGCTCCAGAACGGCCAGACCTTCACCCTCGATTCCGACAAGGCGCCAGGCGATACCACGCGCGTCCACCTGCCGCATCCGGAGATCCTGGCCGCGCTCCGGCCCGGCCATGCGCTGCTGCTCGACGACGGCAAGGTGCGGCTGATCGCGGAGGAGACCACGAAGGAGCACGCGGTGACGCGTGTCGTGGTCGGCGGCAAGATGAGCGACCGCAAGGGCGTCAGCCTGCCCGACACCGACCTGCCGGTCTCGGCGATGACCCCGAAGGACCGCGCCGACCTCGAGGCGGCGCTCGTCACCGGCGTCGACTGGATCGCGCTGTCCTTCGTGCAGCGGGCTGACGACGTGCTCGAAGCCAAGAAGATGATCCGTGGCCGCGCCGCGGTGATGGCCAAGATCGAGAAGCCGCAGGCGATCGATCGCCTCGCCGACATCATCGAGGCTTCCGATGCGCTGATGGTGGCGCGCGGCGATCTCGGCGTCGAGCTACCGCTGGAGCGGGTGCCGAGCCTGCAGAAGCAGATGACGCGGATGGCGCGCCGCGCCGGCAAGCCGGTGGTGATCGCGACCCAGATGCTGGAATCGATGATCCAGTCGCCGGTGCCGACCCGGGCCGAAGTCTCCGACGTCGCCACCGCCGTTTACGAGGGTGCCGACGCCATCATGCTGTCGGCGGAATCGGCGGCCGGCAAGTTCCCGGTCGAGGCGGTCTCGACCATGAACCGCATCGGCGAGGAGGTCGAGCGCGACCCGACCTATCGGTCCGTGATCATGGCGCAGCGCCCCGCGCCGGAATCGACCGCCGGCGATGCCATCGCCGACGCCGCGCGCCAGATCGCCGAGACGCTCGACCTGCCCGCCTTGATCTGCTGGACCAGCTCGGGCTCAACCGCCGTGCGCGTCGCGCGCGAGCGGCCGAAGCCGCCGATCGTGGCGATTACACCGAACATCACGGCCGGCCGCCGCCTCGCCGTCGTCTGGGGCGTGCACTGCGTCGTGGCCGAGGATGCCCGCGACCAGGACGACATGGTCGGCCGCGCCGGCCAGATCGCGTTCCGGGACGGCTTCGTCCGGGCCGGCCAGCGCGTCATCATTGTCGCCGGCGTGCCGCTCGGCATCCCCGGCACCACCAACATGGTGCGCATCGCCTCGGTCGGCCCCGAGGGCGATGCCCATATCTGAGTCCGGCTGCTCAAACAAAAACTGCGAAAACAACCCCATGCACAGTAGAAGGCCCATTCGGCGCCCGTGCTGCGGTCTTTCGAAAAGCCCTGTTCGAGCAACGGCCTGAGCGCAATCAGGCCTCCGCCCCGATCGCGCGGCGGATTTACGCCCCAACCAGCGCCTTCGCGGTCGGCAGCAACGTCTGCTGCACCACCAGCCCCCTGGCCCGGGCGTCCATGACGCCGACCGCACGCAGCGCCAGCAGCGTCACCGTCTGCACCGCGTCGCGCATCTTGACGGGATCCTCGAGATTGTCGGGCGCGAGCGGCCCGACCAGGGCTTCATGCAGCGCGCCGAGCAGCGCGGTGGCAGCGAGCGCGGTTTCCTGCGCCGGCAGATGGCCGGCGCGCACGGCGGCGTCGATCCGTGACGCAATCTCGCCGGCGATCTCGCGGCGGCTGGCAAGGCGCGAGGCACTGACATCGACATCAACGGGCTCGGCCAAGATGCCCCAGGCCAGCCTGCGCTGCGACAGCGTATGGACCGCCACGGTGGTGACCGCGGCCGCCAGCGCCGAGGACGGCCCCGGCGCGCCGTCGGCCGCCCGCCGGATGGCGGCGAGTTCGTCGCGCGAAACCTCCGCAATCAATTCGGAGATCAGCTCGGCCTTGGAGGGGAAGTAGCGGTAGACCGTCCCCGCCGCAACATTGGCCCGGAGCGCGACCGGCGCGATCTGCACAGCCGCCATCCCGCCTTCGGCCGCAGCCTCCCGCGCCGCCGCCAATATCGCACTGCGCCGGGCTGCAAGGCGCTTCACCACTTGATGCGTCCGCCGATAAACCATGGCGCGCTTCCTGTCCCCACGCGCCAGCCACGCCCCGCGGCCGAACGCTTCGTCACGTCGAAAGATGCAAATTGCCCCGCAAGGACTGAACAACTATTCAGGGTGGATGACAAGATACAAATGAGCATACGAGCGCCACGCAACTGGGCTGCAAGCAAGCAAGTAGTAGTAAAAGCATCCTTGCACCGCTGGGCCGCGGCAAGCCGGTCCAGTTTACCTCAACTTAAAGGCGATCATGTTCAGGTGCTGACGCGCTGTTGTGCGTGGTCATTCAACTCCGAGAGTGCAATGTCGATCTCCATCACGAGCAGCGTTCCCGTCCGCGGCGTTGCGCGCTGGCTCATGCCGTTCTGCATTGGCGCCATTGTCTACGTGTTCTTTCTAGGCATCGGCGACGTCATGCTGCGCGACTCCGATACGCTGTGGCAGATCAAGATCGGGCAGTGGATCCTCGAACACCGCGCACTTCCCTACAACGACATTTATTCCTTCACGCGGGCCGGCGAGGCCTGGATCTCGAGTTCCTGGCTGTCACAAGTGCTGTTCGCGCTTGTTTACGAACCATCGAACTGGTCGGGCGCAGTGATCCTGACATCGCTCGCGATCGGTGTGACTGCGGCGATTTTCGTCTACCTGCTTGAGCCCTATCTGGAACCTGCGCGCGCCTTTCTGCTCCTCACTCCGCTGCTCGCGATGTCGGTCGGCCACTTTCTCGCCCGCCCGCACATGCTGGCCTTGCCTGTCATGCTTGCCTTTGTCGGCGGGTTGCTGGCGGCCGCCGATCGGCGCACTGCGCCCTCCTGGCTGTTGCTGCTCTTGATGGCGTTGTGGGCCAATCTTCACGGCGGTTTCGTCATGGGGCTGGTCCTGATTGGCCCCATTGGCCTCGATGCAATCGTGGCCGCAGATCGCAACGACCGGTTTGCAGTGGCGGCGCGCTGGGCCTTGTTCGGACTTGCTGCGCTTGCCGCGAGCTGCTGCACGCCCTACGGCTGGGACACGCTTCTCGGCGCCACGAAAATCCTCAGCCTCGGTAAGCTGCTCTCGTTGATCTGGGAGTGGATGCCGGCCGACTTCAGCTCGTTCAGCCCGTTTGAAGCCGCCCTGCTCGGTTTGATCGCTATCGGCTATTGCAGCGGACTGACGCTGCCGTGGACCCGCATTCTTCTGCTGCTAGGCCTGACCTGGGCGGCACTCACCCACGTCAGAAACATCGAGGTCTTTGCCCTGTTGACCCCGCTCGTGGTCGCAAAGCCGTTCGCCGGACAATTGGGACTGACGAGAGCTGTGGCGCAAGAACCGCGGTTCTCCTTTACAATGACCGCAATTGCGGCGCTCGTGATCGTCGTCGCCGGCTGGAGCATCACCCGCTCCTATGCGACGCCGCACCGGTATGCTTTTATTGCCAATCAGAGTCCCGCGGCTGCGGTCGACCTGCTCGAACGGCGGCACGCGCAGCGGATCTTCAGCACCGCTCCGATCGGAGGCTATCTGATCACCCGCAACATCAAGAGCTTCATCGATGGCCGCGCCGAGCTGTATGGAGAGCAGTTTGTGCTCGACTACTTCGATGCCGTTGAGGGCAAGAACGTGGAGACTCTGCTGCGTCTGCTCGAGACCTACCGGATCGATGCGACGTTGCTGAACACCAGCATTCCCGCCGCTAGAATTATGGACCATTTGCCGGGGTGGAAGCAGCTCTATGCGGATGATATCGCCGTGGTTCACGTCCGCGATGACGCACCGGTGCAGCTACCTCCCGCGTCACGGTGAGCCAAACAAGGCCGCTGGCTCTCGCGACCTTGCGCGTAAGAAGAAAACCCTGGCGGAAGCTTGCCTTCAGCTCTCCTTCGAAGCGTCCGTCTGGGGCGGACTCTCAAGTGGTTTGCGGCGGGATATTTGAGCCGCATGGTGAGGCGCCTGCCAAGCGGGCGACTTGAACGATACACCTTAGGCGGTCGTCCGACTGCAGCTGCATCGCCCAAAAGAAAAGAGCCCCATCGGGGACGGGGCTCTCGAAATTCTTAAGTCGTCCAGTCTTACTTCAGGCTGGTCGAGATCGAGCCGAACTTGCCGTTCAGCGTGCTGCCGAGGTTGGTGACGACGGTGATGATCGCGAGCGCGATACCGGCGGCGATCAGGCCGTATTCGATGGCGGTGGCGCCGGATTCGTCTTTCACGAAACGCGAAACGAGGTTCTTCATAGACTGCTCCAAAGAGTATACGGGCTATAACTGAATCTGGTCTTCTCGGCTTCCCAGCGCCGCCCGACCATGAAACCCAACTTAGGGGCAAAGAATTTCGCCGCAGTTAATTCGACTGCGCAAACACGGAGCGGTTTGCGTGTATTGGCCGATGGTAAACCGAAATTGAAAACAACCGGTTAAATCGTCGGGAGATGAGACTGACCGGCGCCAGTTTACCCGAAGTTATCACCGCCGTGGTCCAATGCCGCCCGCTCGGACTGAAGCGCGACCAGATGAATCGTTCAGCGCGCTTCAAGTTATTGTTTCGAGCATGATCTTTCCGGAAAACTGCTACACACTTTTTGCGGATCATGCTCGGACCGACAAGAAACAACAGGACGACGAGGCGGCATGTCCCTTTCCTTTGCCAACGGCATCGCGGTGCAGGGCCGCGCACGAGCCCTGACGCCGCTCTGCGTCGGTGCCGGCGCCTATCTCTTCTTCCTCTTCGTCGGCGACACGCTGCTTCAGGACTCCGACTCGTTCTGGCAGATCAAGATCGGGCAATGGATCCTCGATCACGGCGCCGTGCCCACCACCGACTTCTATTCCTTCACGCGGACGGGCGCGCCCTGGATTTCGACGTCGTGGCTGTCGCAGGTGATGTTCGCGTTCTGCTATGCGCAATGGGGCTGGGCCGGGCCCGTGATCCTCACCGCGGTCGGGGTCGCGCTCTCGGCCGCAATCTTCGTCTATCTGCTCGACGCCCAGATCGAGGCACCGCGCGCGGTGCTGTTCGCGATGCTGGCACTGCTGTTGTCGCTGCATCACGTGCTGGCGCGTCCGCACATCCTGGCGTTGCCCGTCATGGTGGCGTGGGTCGGCCTCTTGATGGCCGCTGCCGACCGCAGAAGCGCGCCGTCCTGGGCCTGGCTGCCGCTGATGGCGCTCTGGGCGAATTTGCACGGCGGCTTCGTGCTGGGCCTGGCGCTGATCGGCCCGATCTCGCTCGAGGCGGTCGAGCATGCCGAGAAGGGACGACGACTCCAACTGTTCCTGCGCTGGGTGCTATTCGGCATCGGCGCCCTGGTCGCGAGCTGCTGCACGCCTTACGGCTGGAAGACGTTGATGGGTGCTACCAACATCCTCAGCCTCGGCGAACTGCTGTCACTGATCTTCGAATGGATGCCGGCGAATTTCGCCACGTTCACCTCGTTCGAAGGCGCGCTGCTCGGTCTGATCGCTCTCGGTTACTATCGCGGCCTCGTGCTCTCGGCGCCAAGGATCTTCCTGATTCTGTTCCTGACCTGGAGTGCGCTGACGCATGTCCGGAGCATCGAGGCCTTTGCCTTTCTGGTGCCGCTGGTGTTGGCAAAGCCGCTCGGCGAGATGTTTTCGCGCCCGCAGATCGACGCCACTGATGGCGACCGCTGGCCGGCCCGCTACGTCACCGCGCTCGGCGCGCTGATGATCGTGGCCGCAAGCTGGAGCTCAACCTCGATCTACATGGGGCACCACCGCTTCAGCTTCACGATGACGCAGACGCCGGTGGCAGCGGTCGACCTGCTCGAACAGCGCAAGGTGCAGCGCATCTTCAACGCTTATCAGTTCGGCGGCTATCTGATCTCGCGCGACATCCCCGTCTTCGTCGACGGCCGCGCCGAGCTCTATGGCGAGAAATTCGTCATGGACTTCTTCAAGGCAACGGAGGGCAAGAAGCCGGATCTGCTGCCGCGCCTGCTCGACGAGCACAAGATCGACGCAACGCTATTGGTCGCCGATGCGCCGGGCCCGCAGATCCTCGACCAGCTCAAGGGCTGGAAGCGGATCTACACCGATGACATCGCGGTGATCCACGTGCGGGAGAATGCCGAAGGCTCGGCGGCGGTGCTGACGAAGTGAGGACGTAAGCCGATGGCGTCCGGCCCAGGTGGCTGGCTAGCAGCTACACCGCCCGTTTGCGCATGCAACCTATCGCATTGCAGATAATTCGCGCGACAGTAGTTGCTCCAATATTTTGCAAATCGCGATGCGGGACGAACTCGACCACGTCTAATCCGACGATCGTAGACTTTGACGCAATACCTTGCAGCAGTTCAATAACGTCGAAATAGTGCAGACCGCCCGGCTGAGGGATGAGCACACCCGGGACGACTGACGGATCAAGACCGTCACAATCGATGGTGATGAGGCACTTACCGTCGTCTTCTATTTCTTCGAGAACGCTAGCGATTCCGTGACGTCGGAGCTCTCTGGCAGTGAAAATCTTCGCGCCCCATGCTTTCGCATCGTCAAATTCACCGCGACCAGAGCCGCCAATGCCCCGCAAACCGACTTGGACGATGCGCTTCACCCAAGATAATTCGCTGGCTCGCCGCATTGTGCTGGAGAACGTATAGCCTGATCCGTCTCGCTGATCGCGCCAATCGAGATGGGCGTCAATCTGCAGGATCGTCAGGTCTTTGGTCTTATGGAATGCCTCGAAGAAGGGTATCGGAACCGAATCATCACCGCCCAGCAGGAGCGGGACAGCTCCGACGGAAAGTATTGCTTGTGTAGTTGCTCTGATCGCGTCTCGATTGCTCTCGGGTGTTGTTGGGTCCGTCAGCAGGTTCCCACCGTCGAGGACCTTCATGCTTGCTGATTCGAGCAATTCGGCGTCTTGATCAAAATCCCAACGGGTGAGATCGCTCTCATAGTGGCGCAGGGCACGACGAATGACATCCGGCGCCTTAGCGGCATGGCTCGTCTGACCTGCAAGATGAGGCGTGGCATCTGAAGCGCCAAACAAGATCACGTCGGCAGCCGGAAGCGCGGCGGCCAAGTCGCAGGCCTCAACGCCCAAAAAAGTCGCCATGTCGGGACGCACTCCGAGTATCCCGCGATAAGCTATGATCTCCAACGTAAGTTGCCCGGCTGTGTTCCCATAAGACCAGACGTCCTCGGATTTCCTGAGCTAGAGCCTGGCCGCCGCCACTTGTAATTTGAGGACCGATCGGTCTATATATCACGCATGAGCCGCCAGCCCCTAGCGCAATTGCCTCGCGGCCGCCCGCGAAGCTTCGACGTGGACGCCGCCGTCGAACACGCGATGAACGCGTTCTGGTCGCGCGGCTATCACGCCACCGCGCTGCCGGACCTGCTTCGTGCCACAAAATTGTCGCGTGGTAGCCTTTACGCCGCGTTCGGTGACAAGCACTCGCTGTTCCTTCGCGCGCTCGATCGCTACATTGCCGATGCGGTGGCACGGATGGATGTCGAGCTCAGCCCTCGCAAGGGGCCGATCGACGGCCTGCGAACCTTTCTGGCCGGCTACGTCGAGCGCACCAGCGGTGCCAACGGCCGGCGCGGGTGCCTGCTGGTGGCCACGGCCATGGAGCTAGCCGGGCAGGATTCCGAAGTAAACCGCCGCGTCGCGGGCTTCTTTAGGGCGATGGAGGCCAGGGTGGCGAGCGCACTATCCCGCGCAAAGACAGCAGGCCAGTTGGCGGAGGATGTCGATCCCTCGAGTGCCGCCAAGATTCTCGTCTGTTTCGTCGAGGGGCTGCGCGTCGTTGGCAAAACCGCGCCGGCAAGGACCACGTCGCAAGCCATCGCTGACGCTCTTCTCGATCGCTTCATCAGGTAGACGACTCTTCAGGCACGCACCGCAATTGGTGCGCCTATATTTGAACCAATCGGTCTTGAAAGAAAACACGCCATGTCTGCCATCCAGATCGTCTGCGCGGTAGCCGTCCCCCTGCTCTGGGGCTATCAGTTCGTGGCGATCAAGGTCGGCGTCGCGGAGTTTCCGCCGCTCTTCTTCCTCGCGCTGCGCTTTCTGGCGATCGCGCTGGTGCTCGTTCCGTTCGTCAAAAGACCCATGCGCGAGCAGCTCCGTCCTATCGCGGGCATTTCGATTTTCCTTGGCGCTTTGAACTTCGGCCTCTTCTATGTCGGCCTTGGGCTCGGCTCGGGAAGTATGTCGGCCGTCGCCTATCAGCTCGCCACGCCCTTCACCGTGCTGTTGGCCTGGCCGCTGCTCAGCGAGCGGCCGTCTCTCACCACCTGCGCCGGAGTGCTGCTGGCCTTCGTCGGCGTGGTCGTGCTGGCGGCGGAGCCGGGCCTGTCCACCAATTGGCTTCCTCTGCTGCTCGTGGTCGGGGCAGCCTTGGCGCGACCACTTCGCCAACGAACTGTTCGACTATCTCGTATACTACAACAACCACAGACCCCATCAGGCCTTGGCAGGACAAACTCCCAAGGCCTTCGCCGCTACCAAGACCACCGCGATCCAATCAGCGAATTATTGAACATCGACAGCAATGACGGGCAAGAATGTCCGCTCCCGAACGCGCGCTCGACCAACAAAAAAAACGCGGCGTTGCCGCCGCGTTTTTCGAGTCGATCTGCCGTTCGCAGCTTACGCCTGCGGCTGCGGCTCCAGGCCGGGATCCGGATCGGGGCGCGGGCGCGGCTTGCCGGCCGGAGGCACCGCGGAGGCGCGCGGCGTGGTCGGCTCGAGCACGGATTCGCGGTTCGGCTTCTTGCCCTTGAGCAGGTCGACGATCTCATCGCCGGTCAGCGTCTCGAACTCGAGCAGGCCCTTGGCAAGCGTCTCGAGGTCGGCGCGCTTCTCGGTGAGGATCCGGGTTGCTTCCTTGTAGCCTTCCTCGACCAGGCGCTTGATCTCGGAATCGATCTTCTGGACCGTCGCCTCGGAGGCGTTCTGCGTGCGCGACACCGACATGCCGAGGAACACCTCGTCCTGGTTCTCGCCGTAGGAGACGGTGCCGAGCTCTTCCGACAGGCCCCAGCGCGTCACCATCATGCGGGCAAGGCGCGTCGCCTGCTCGATGTCGGAGGCCGCGCCCGAGGTCACCTTCTCGCGGCCGAAGATCAGCTCTTCGGCGACGCGGCCGCCCATCATGATGGCGAGGCGCGAGGTCATCTGCTCCAGCGACATCGACAGCTTGTCGCGTTCCGGCAGCTGCATGACCATGCCGAGCGCACGGCCGCGCGGGATGATGGTCGCCTTATGAATCGGATCGGTCGCGGGCACGTTGAGGCCGACGATGGCGTGGCCGCCCTCGTGATAGGCCGTGAGCAGCTTCTCTTCCTCGGTCATGACGAGCGACTTGCGCTCGGCGCCCATCATCACCTTGTCCTTGGCCTCCTCGAACTCGGCCTGCGTCACCATCCGCTTGTTGCGGCGGGCGGCGGTCAAGGCGGCTTCGTTGACGAGATTCATGAGGTCGGCGCCGGAGAAGCCGGGCGTGCCGCGCGCGATGGTCTTGAGATTGATGTCCGGCGCCAGCGGAACTTTACGAACATGCACCTTGAGGATCTGCTCGCGGCCGACGACGTCAGGATTGGGCACCACGACCTGGCGGTCGAAGCGGCCGGGACGCAGCAGCGCGGGATCGAGCACGTCGGGACGGTTGGTCGCGGCAATGAGGATCACGCCCTCGTTGGCCTCGAAGCCGTCCATCTCGACCAGCAGCTGGTTCAGCGTCTGCTCGCGCTCGTCATTGCCGCCGCCGAGACCGGCGCCACGGTGACGACCGACGGCGTCGATTTCGTCGATGAAGATGATGCAGGGCGCGTTCTTCTTGGCCTGCTCGAACATGTCGCGCACGCGGGAAGCACCGACGCCGACGAACATCTCGACGAAGTCGGAACCGGAAATGGTGAAGAACGGCACGTTGGCTTCACCCGCGACCGCACGCGCGATCAGGGTCTTGCCGGTGCCGGGCGGGCCGACCAGCAGCACGCCGCGCGGGATGCGGCCGCCGAGGCGCTGGAACTTGCCGGGGTCGCGCAGGAACTCGACGATCTCCTGGAGGTCCTGCTTGGCCTCGTCGACGCCGGCGACGTCCTCGAAGGTGACGCGGCCATGCGCTTCGGTCAGCATCTTCGCACGCGACTTGCCAAAACCCATCGCCTTGCCGGCACCACCCTGCATCTGCCGCGACAGGAAGATCCAGACGCCGATCAGCGCGATGAAGGGCAGCCAGGAGACCAGCAGCGAGACGAACCACGGCACGTTGTCGCCGGGCGGCTTCGCCGTGATCTGCACCTTGCTGTCATAGAGGCGCTTCACCAGCGTCGGGTCGTTCGGCGCATAGGTCTGGAAGCTGGAGCCGTTGGTGAAGGTGCCGTGGATGTCGGGACCCTGGATCACGACGTCGCGCACATTGCCGCGGTCAACCTCGCTCAGCAGCTGGGAGAAGGCGATGTCCTGCGAGGAAGCGCGCTGACCCGGATTCTGGAAGAGCGTGAACAACGCCAACAGCAGCAAGACAATGATGACCCAGAGGGCGAAATTGCGCAGATTGGCGTTCATCGATCTTCCTTCGTGGTCGCGCGGATCGCGGCCGTGATCCTTGGGCAGTTACTTTGGTCAATGCGAGGAAATCCCAAGGAATCCTCTCGGTTAGACGCATACAATTTAGGTGCCGCCCCGGTCGCTGCCAAGGGAACGAGATGGGACTATTTATCCCATCTTAGCGCGATTCCCGCTGAAATAATGGCGCCCGAGCCGGGGTTTTTCCCGCCTGGTTAAGGTCGCCTGAGGCGCAGAGCCGAACCGGCCGGTGTCATGATCCCGACCTCATGCAGCGTTCATACACAGTTCAAGCGCCCTTGCGGCGCCGCGACGGCGCCGGCGCGATGCGGATACGCCCGCCGGCCAGGCTGATCAAGGCTCCCGCGAGCGTTTGCTTCAGAACCGGCCGGCCATTTGCGGCGGCACGGGGACCTGCGGCGATGGCCCGATCGAGCACGGCCATCAGGCTTTCGACCTTGCCGAGTTCCGCCGGCCCCTCGTACCCGAGCGCGTCGATGGCCCGCAGCAGGAGCCGCAGCCGGACCTCCTCCGGCAGGGCGGCAAATGCCGAGGCCTCGAAGCTCCGAACGCCCGCCTGCGGCGCAACGTCGCGATCCCGCAAGCGGAGGAAGCGCTCGGCGCCGTCGGCGAGCACCTCGACCGCCGCATTGGCGCGCGCCAGCCTTGACGCGAGCCGCACCAGCGTGCGGGCATCGCCGCCCTCGGCCGCGAGCTGTGGCAGCAGCGCGCGCAGCCGCGGCCGGGTGAAGGCGGTGTCGCGGTTGGAGGGGTCATCGGCAAAGCCGACCTTCGCCCGCTTCAAGGTCGCGATCAGCTGCGCCTTCGGGACGTCGAGCAGCGGACGCGCCAGCACGATGCCATCGCGCTCGCTGACACCAGCCATCGCCGAGAGCCCGGCAAGTCCGCTGCCGCGGAGCATTCGCATCAACAGGGTCTCGGCCTGATCATCGCGGGTGTGGGCGGTCAGCACATGTCTTGCGCCGACGGCGCGCGCGGCCTGTGCGAGCAGACGGTAGCGGGCCTCGCGCGCCGCGGCAGGCAGTCCCGTCTTCGGCTTTGCACCGCGCCAGCGCAAAGTCCGGTGCGGCAATCCGAGCTCGGCGGCGAGACGCTTGACCTCGCGCGCCTCGCGGGCCGCTTCCGGGCGCAGGCCGTGATCGACGGTGACAACGGTGAGTTGCGGGCCGCGCGCAAGACTGCGCCGCCAGCGGGCCGCGAGCCACATCAGCGCGACCGAGTCGGGCCCGCCCGAGACCGCGAGCACCAGCGCCGACGCAGTTTTGAGGCCGGCGAACAGCCGCCTCGCCTCACGTGCCGAGATCGGAGAATTGTCGTCGTCTGACATGACGCGGCCCAGAAATCGTCAGCGGATGATTGCGATGTTTAGCGCAGCACCATCCGCATTGTCAGGACTCAAACGCCAGGCGTCAGCACTTCACCCGCTTCTGCTCGCGATCGACCGCGGCTTTGACACCGGCCGAGGCGCGCGGATATTTGCGGCCGACCTCGCCGAGGGCGGCGCAGGCGGCCTCCTTCTCCTTCAGCGCGGCGAGCGACTGGCCGAGTCGCAGCAGGGCATCCGGCGCCTTGGCCGATTTTTCGTATTTGGTGGTGACGGCGAGGAAGGCTTCCGCGGAATCGCGATATTGCTGGCGCTGGAAGTAGCTCTCGCCGAGCCAGTATTGCGCATCGCCGAGCAGCGGGTCGCTCGGATATTTCTGCGCAAAATTCTTCATGGTCTGCTCGGCGAGCGCATAGTCCTTGCGCTGCATGTAGCCGATGCCGAGGTCGAACTCGTCGCGCGGCGTTGCCGAGGGCGGCAGCGTCGTCAGGCCAGCGCCGCCTGATGGCGCGGGATAGCCGGATTGGGCCGGCGGATAGCCGGGCTGGGCGGCCGGGGGAGCGGCCTGCTGCTGATAACGGGGGCTGGTGTTGGCAAGATCGAGCGGCTCGCCGGCACCGCGTCCGCCCGGTGCTCCTGCCGGCATAGGCTGCTGCCCACCGCCGAGCGCACGTGGCGCACCGGGCGCGGTCGGGTTCTGGTTCGGATCGAAGGCATCGCCGCGGCGGCGCGTGCCCGGTGCGCCAGGCGCCGGCTGCTCCTGAACGATCGGCGCGGGAGCCGCGATCTGCGGCTGCTCGTAATTCGGCTGCACGGCCGGTTGTTGCGGCTGCTGCTGGCGATAGCCCGGCGCGACTTGGCTGGGTGCGATCTGGGCAGGCGGCATCGCCGCGACGCTGGGCGCCTGTCCGGGCGGGGCTTGCGCGCCGCTTTCGAGCGCCCGCAGCCGCTCCTCGAGCTGGCGGTTGCGATATTGCAGCTGCTCGTTCTGGCCGGTGAGCTGGCGCAGCTGGTTCTCCAGCCGCTCGATCCGCATCTCGGGGTCGGCATCATCCGACTGCGCGAAGACCGACTGCGCAAGTGCGGGCGAGCACAAAGAGAGCAGCGCGGCAATCGCCGCGGTGCCGGTAAAGACCTTAAATCTGGATGACATCTTGCCCTGACGACAAAAGCGAAATGGCCTGCAACGGAACATTCGACGCGCCACACATTGAAGTGGAGTACGCCAAAAATGTGACTGGTACCAAGGGGTTTCCGTCACAGAATGCTGAAACGAAACCGGCGCCCGAGAGGGCGCCGGCATAATCGAGTTCTGAAGCTGAACGGCACCTGACTGAAGCGTCAGGAGCTCGCGTTCAAGACGGTGACGGCGCGCCGGTTCTGCGACCAGCAGGAGATGTCGTTACAGACGGCCACCGGCCGCTCCTTGCCGTAGGAGATCGTGCGCATGCGGTTCGGATCGATGCCGCGTGAGGCGAGGAACGAACGCACCGACTGGGCTCTCCGGGCGCCGAGCGCGATGTTGTATTCGCGGGTGCCGCGCTCGTCGGCATGACCTTCGATGGTGAAGCTGTAGCGCGGATAGGTCTGCAGCCACTGCGCCTGCTTCTCCAGGGTCACGATCGCCTGCGGGGTCAGATCGGTCTGGTCGCTCTCGAAGAACACGCGGTCACCCACGTTGACGACGAAGTCCTGCTGGCTGCCCGGCGTCGCCGCGTTGGCCATCGCATCCGTCGCAGCATTCTTGTTGGCGCAGGCGCCCATCGACAGCGCGACAGCAAGCACCGCGACCAGCTTCAATCCCTGGAGGATACGCATAGGATGTTTCATTCCGGAGCCTCCACGCTCGCGTTAGTCCACTGCTGTCCGGTCTACAGGGGGTTGGTTAAGCGAACGTTCCGTCAACCTTGACGGAACCTTGCCTCAGCCAGTCAAATGCCCCCAACCAGCGAAAAGCACCCGTCATGGTTAATGGGTTGTAAATGTGGCGCAAGGGTGAAGGCAAGCGGTGCTTATGACCAGAACGCGCGCTTGCACCAGGATAGAACCCCCGCTGCCAGCGCCTGAAAACACATGAACCACAAACGAGGCGGAGGGATCAGGCCTGGGCGGCCACAGCGCCGGCAACAAGAACCGGCCTGGGTGCGGCGATCCGGTGGGTGCCCCGTTCAAATAGCATCCGCCGCTCAAACGCGCTCGAGCGCATGATCGGGAAACGCGTCAGGATCTTTTCCCGGACCTTGGGATAATTCGAGGCCATCAGGACGGCTTTCTTCGTCGGCCAGCCCGGAAATGAACGCGGCTCAGTGAGAGTCTCGGACAGGAACACGCGGCGGTAGAACGCCTGATGATCGGTCCGCACCATCGAAAGTCCGACATCGGCATTGAAATGCTCGCAAGCTACGAAAGGCAGCCGCACCGTCAGATAGGGCAGTTCAGGGAACCGCTGCTGCATTTCGGGATCGGCAACAAATCGACACGGATCGACAAAAACCTCGCCCCGGTCCAGGCGAGGATGCAGGACGTCGCCGAACACCTCCGTGGTGTAGGACATCCGCCATTCGGAGGTCAGAACGTGGATGCGCACGGCAGCGCAAAGCTCGTCTGCGACGTAGACGCCGAAATTCCAAACGTTGGGCGCGCTATCAAAACGGTCAGTTACCCGCTGGGACTCGGACGGTGGGATCAGTCCTGCTTGCAGATAGGCGCGGTAGCGCATCCGATACAGGGTTTCATTGTCCTCCGGCGTTTCGAGGAGGCGATAGTCGATGCGATCGAACAGCGCGGCTCCGCGCGGAAGGAGCGCCGTCTGCGGTTCGGCCCCGGACTTCATCTGCAATCTCTACGCTCCGAACAACCTCTGCGAGTAGGTAGAGATTAATGGTTCATTAACGGAATTGCAAAGACTTGAATCGGTTACGGTTAACCCCGTACGACTACGGTGATGCTGAACGAGCGGAAACGAAGGGATATTGAGAACTGGAAGTCAGGCGATCGATCGCGATACGGCGACCACCTGATCCTTGCCGCCGCGAATGCCGTGCGAGGCATTGAGCAATTGGCGCACCCGCACCGCCGGTACCGGCCGGCTGAACAGATAACCCTGTCCCTCGGTCACCGTACCGTCGGCACTGATCAGTTCGAGCTGCTCGTTGGTCTCGATTCCCTCGACCACGACGGACATGCCAAGGTCCGCCGACAGTCTTGCCACGCCGCGCAAAAGCGTCAGCGGCCGGTCGGCGTCGATGCCCTCCAGGAAGGAGCGGTCGATCTTCACCTTCTGCATCGGGAAATTGTGCAGATAGCTGAGGCTGGAGTAGCCGGTACCGAAATCGTCGAGCGAGATGCGCACGCCGAGCGCATGCAGTTGCGACAGGATGTCGTGCGTGAGCTGGGTGTTGCGCAGCAGCGAGGACTCGGTGATCTCGATCTCCAGCCGATGCGCCGGCAGGCCCGACACTTCGAGCGCGTAGCGGATTTCGCTCAGCACGTCCCGCTGGTGGAATTGCTGCGGCGAGAAGTTGACGGCGACGCTGACGCCCTCCGGCCACTTCGCGCATTCCATGCAGGCGCGGCGCAGGATCCAGCGGCCGAGATCGACGATCAGGCCCATGTCTTCGGCAACCGGGATGATGTCGACCGGCGAGACCGTGCCGCGCACCGGATGATTCCAGCGCAGCAGCGCCTCGCAGGTGGTGATCTTGCCGGATTTCAGATTGACCAGCGGCTGATAGAACAGCTCGAACTCCTCGTGAGCGAGCGCCTTGCGCAGGTCGAGCTCGAGGATGCGGCGGGCCTCGACGGTCGCCGCCATCTCGTCGCGGAAGAAGCAGAAGGTGCCGCGGCCGTCGGCCTTGGCGCGGTACAGCGCCATATCGGCGTTCTTGAGCAGCGTATCGGCGCTGGTGCCATCCGGCGAGGTCAGTGCGATGCCGACGCTGGCGCCGATCTCGACCAGATGGTTGTCGATGCGATAGCGCTCGCTCAGCCGCTCGACGATACGGCGGGCCAGCGCAGCTGCGTCCTCGGGCGAGGAGAGGTTCTGCTGGAACACGACGAACTCGTCGCCGCCGAAACGGGCGACGAAATCCTCGGGGCGCAGCATCTCGCGCAGACGGTTGGCCACCGCGCACAGGAGCTGGTCACCGCAGGGATGGCCCAGCGTATCGTTGACTTGCTTGAACTGGTCAAGATCAACGAACAGCAGAGCGGATAGACGCGCTGAATTCCGCGCGACGGCGAGCAACCGCTCGATCTCGTCGCGAAAATTGACACGGTTCGGCAGCGCTGTGAGGTCATCGTAGCGAGCCAGATGGCTGATCCTGGCCTCGGCGTTGCGCCGCTCGGTGATGTCCTCGAGCAGTACCACCGCGCCGCCATCAGCCATCGGCTGGACGGTCCATGACAGCGAACGGTTCCTTCGCGGATCGGGGTCGGTGGTGATGATTTCCTTCGCCTGCGCGGTTTCGATGTCGGCAATAATCAGGTCGCCGCTCGCGGCCGATATCGATCCCGCTTCGACGCATGCGGCGACGACGCCGCGCACGCTCGTGCCGTTCTGGGCGAGATTGTCGGGCAGGTCCATCATCGCGCCAAAGCGGTGGTTCATCACCGCGAGTTGGCCGTCGATGCGAAACATGCAGAGTCCGTGCGGCATGTTGTTGAGGGCCGTGTCGAACTGGCCGGCGAGCGCAGCCTCGCGCTCGCGTGCGATAACCGCGCGCAGAAATATCTTGTGCAGATTGCCGGAGAGCCGCATGACCGAGAGCAGGAACGCGGCGCACACGACGGACATTGCCACGTAATAGGGCGTGCCGCGCAGCGCCAGCGCGACCACAGCCGGGCCGAATATCAAGGTGGCTTGCAGACGAAATATCGACTGCCGTCCGTAAGCTCTCCCCGCTCCTCCGGCCACGATTCCGGTGGTGACCGAGAGGGCAATCATGTGAGCGATGGCGTCGTCATTGCTCAGCAGGGTCGTGGAGCACCATAGACCAATCACGACGGCCTGGATGAGCGCTCCGACTTGGTAGCGCATTTGCAGATTTGCCGCTTGTTCCGCGCTCAGGACCGATTTTCGGGCCTGGTACCGGCTCAAATCGAAGGCCCGTATAGCTCCTGCGAGAATGAGAAGAGGAACAAATCCCCAAATCAGCGTCTGTCCCGTCTTCAGCGCCGTCAAGGATGCCGCGAACGCCGAGAAGATGATGCCGGTAAGCACCGTGCCAGGAGCCTCGAACAGCGAATCGGTCAGCGCCGCCGAAATCGTCGGCGAGGCCTGCTCCTCAGGTTCTCCGCTCTGGCTTGCGAACTGCATTTGTATCTGTACGCGCGTCCTGTTTGGCGCGTAGTTTTACTCAACCCAGATGAAGCCTTTCTGAGGGAACATCGTTAAAGTGGAGTTGTTTTTCGGCAATGGCGGACCTATTTCTGCTGATATTTCAAGCTACTAGGCAAGCCTTGCCGAGCGCAAGGCGAAGGAAAGCTTGCTTTCCTCAGCGAAGCCGAAAAAATCTGCCCGCATTTTCGACAACGTTGCGCGTCTGACCGCGTAACTCTTTATTGGCCCGCCGTCGAAGACAATAGCGGCGACCACGCCGGGTCTGAGGCGAAGCCTGGCGTCGGCACCTTCAGCTCGTTGCGCCCCGAAATGTCGACGCTGTACAGCGACGGTCCGCTGTTGCCGCCGGGGTCGCGAAAGAACATCAGCACGCGGCCGTTCGGCGAGAAGGTCGGGCCTTCGTTGTGGAAGCCGGAGGTGAGCAGCCGCTCGCCGGAGCCGTCCGGCTTCATGACGCCAATCGCGAACTGCCCGCCGCCTTGCCTGGTGAAGGCGATGTAATCGCCCTTCGGCGACCACACGGGTGTCGAATAGCTGGCGTTGGTGTCGTCCTTGGAGAAGGAGATGCGCTGCGCCTGCCCACCGCCCGCCGCCATCACATAGATCTGCGACCTGCCGCCGCGATCGGATTCGAAGCAGATCCGGCTGCCATCTGGAGAATAAGAAGGAGAAGTGTCGATCGCCGGCGTGTCGGTGAGGCGCGTGGTCGAGCGCGAGCGCAGATCCATCACGAACAGGTTGGAATTGCCGCCCTGCTGCAGGCTCATGATGACGCGCTGGCCGTCCGGCGAGAAGCGCGGCGCAAAGGTCATGCCGGGGAAATTGCCGACGATCTCGCGCTGGCCGGTCTCGATGTTGAAGAGATAGACCTTCGGATCGCCCTGGCCGAACTCCATGTAGGTGATCTCTTGCGAGTTGGGCGAGAACCGCGGCGTCAGCACGAGGTCGGAGCCGCGGGTCAGGTAGCGGACATTGGCGCCGTCCTGATCCATCATCGCAAGTCGCTTGACGCGGCGCTCCTTCGGCCCGGTTTCGTCCACGAACACCACGCGGCTGTCGAAATAGCCCTTCTCGCCAGTCATCCGCTCGTAGATCTGATCGGAGATGATGTGGGCGATGCGGCGCCAATATTCCGGCGAGGTGAAATATTGCTGGCCGGCGAGCTGTTGGCCGGAGACGACGTCCCACAGGCGGAATTCGGCCTTGAGCCTTCCGTCGGGCTGCCGCGTCATGCGGCCGGTGACGAGGGCCTGCGCGTTGATGGTCTTCCAGTTCTGGAATTGCGGCGCGACGTCGATGTTGCTGATGCGCTCGATGAAGGCGGCCTGGTCGATCGGCGCGAACAGCCCCGAGCGCTTCAGGTTGTTGGTGATCACCTGCGTGACGCCGTTGCCGACGTCGCCGTCGGCGGGCGAGCCCGGCACGAAGTTGGTGATCGCGATCGGGATCGGCTGGAACGCCGTGGGATCGATGCGAAGGCGGGGCTCCTGGCCCTGCGCGCAGGCCCGGCCGCCCCCGAGCATCGCGAGCGTCGATCCGGTCAGGGTCATGAAGCGGCGGCGGTTCATCGATCGGACGTCATTCATTGCAAAATTCTTTTGTTCGGATGTCACAACATATCTTTCAGGCCGAAAGTCATGGGAATGAGCTTCCAGCTCTCGTACTGCTGCTTCGGCATGAACGAGTAGACCTGACACTGCACGATGGCGCGCTTGGCGCTCTCCGCCACCGCCTGGGCGATCGACCGCGACGGTCCCCTCACCGCGACGACGATCGGCTCGGAGGCGAGCGATCCATCGATCTTCATGGGAATGTCGATGTCGGCCTCATACTGCTCGGCATCCTGCCCGTTATAGGTCGGCGTGAAGCAGCGCTTGACTGCGCCTTGGAATGCACCACGCCAGGTCGCGACGTTGTTGGCGGCCGTCCCCGTCGCCGCTCCTAGCGAGGCCGACGCGTTCAACGTCGAGCCGGCGAGCTCGTGCCGGGTGGCAGCGCGCTTGTCGAGGTCGCGCTGGATCTGGGCGGGATCGAAGGTGCGCTCCTTGGGCTTCGGCTGCTGCTGCGGCTGCACCGCCGCGACCTTTTGCTCAACCGGCTTTGGCGGCGGCTTCTTGGTCTCCAGCTTCTTCTGGAGCTCGGCGATCGGATCTTCCTTGGCCGGATCAGGCTTCTTTTCCTGCGGCTTCGGCTCTTCCTTCGGCTTTGCCTCGGCAACGGGCTTCGGCGGCTCGGGCTTCTTTTCGACCGGCTTCTCGACGGGTTTTGGCGGCGGCTCGGGCGTCGAGTTGGTCTTGATCAGCTCTTTCTTCTCGGTGACCTTGCCGACAGCGTCTTCCTCGGGCTTGGGCTCCGCGATCTTCTCCACCTTCGGCTTCGGCTTGTCCTTGTCGCCGGTCTTCTGCCCTGCCATCATCTTCGCGAGCTGATCCGAGGAGATGATGTCGATCGGAAGCGACTCTTCCGGCGCCACATAGGCCTTGCTGCTAAAGGTGACGAGCCCCCATCCCAGCACAAGGACGTGGAGAGCAATCGACGCAACGAGTGTCTTGTCGACCTTCACCTTCACGGCCTACCCCTGATCCGCTTCCGTGACGAGCGCCAGCTTCTTGAAGCCCGCGCCGGATAACAGGCCCATCACCCTGGCAACCGTTCCGTAATCGGCCTTCTTGTCGGCGCGCAGATAGATGCGTTCCTCGAGCCCTCCGCGGGCGTCCGTGATCGCCTTGAGCTTCGGCACCAGCTCGTTGATCGCGATCTCGGCGTCGTTGATGAACACCTTGCCCTTGATGTCGACTGACATCTGGATCGGCTTCTGGTCGTTCTGCTCGAGGCTTTTCGCCTGGGTCTGCGGCAGATCGAGCGGCACGCCGACGGTGAGCAGTGGTGCCGACACCATGAAGATGATGAGCAGCACCAGCATGACGTCGACCATGGGAGTGACGTTGATCTCGGCCATGACCGGCTTGCGCCGGCTGCGGCGCCCGCCGCCTCCGGACGAACTCGCGACGTTCATGCCCATGGTCTGGTGCCCAATTTGCCCTTCACACTATACATGCCGTCGGTCAGCCCCGCTCGTCGATCTGACGCGACAGGATGGCGGAAAATTCATCCGCGAAGCCCTCGAGCCGCTGGGCCTGCCGGTTCACCTCGGAGGTGAACTTATTGTAGAAAATAGTGGCAGGAATGGCGGCGATAAGGCCGACGGCGGTCGCAAACAGCGCCTCGGCAATACCGGGAGCCACCACCGCCAGAGAGGTATTTTTCGACGCCGCGATCGACTGGAAGCTCGACATGATGCCCCAGACCGTGCCGAACAGGCCGACGAAGGGGCCGGCGGAGCCGACCGTCGCGAGCACCAAGAGCCGGCGTTCCAGCCGCTCGACCTCGCGCGCGATCGACACGTTCATCACCTTGTCGATGCGCATCTGGAGGCCCGCGACCGAGCGGGCATGGCTCTCGAAGGAACGCTTCCATTCGCGCATCGCCGCGACGAAACAGGCCGCCATGGAATGGGTCGGCTTGGCCGAGAGCGTGCGATAGAGCTCCTCGATCGATTCGCCGGACCAGAAGGCCTGCTCAAATCGGTCCATCGAGCGCCGCGTGCGCGCGTAAAGAAAGATCTTGTCGATGGCGATCGCCCAGACCCAGACCGAACAGGACAGAAGTCCCAGCATCACCGCCTTCACGATCCAGTGAGCCTGCCAGAACAGCGCAATCAGCGACACGTCGGCGGAGGCAGCAACCGGAAGGGCTGACTGAGCCACGTCGGCCGGATTCATAAGCAGTATCCTCTCAAGGCGATCGTTACCTGACGTCCTTCGGCCAGCAAATGGCTGCCGGTGTTCCCCAACAGCCGCGCTAGAACCGGCGCGGCTGGCAAGCCCGCTCAAAGCCTTGTCTTTTTGGGGTGCAGGGCTCGTCCAAAGGCTCTTCCAAAGCCGGTCGCCTGCATTCCCCGCCAAGATGTCAAAACTATGGGCTTCGACACGGCTTCGGGCGCGACTGTCCGCAATTACCAGAGCCCGGCGTTGGTTAATGCCGGGTTACCGCCAGCGAGTTTGGCTACGGGAAAGGCAGGCAACGCAGGGGGATGGAGGCAGGCAGGGTCCGCGGCGTCGGGACAGGGGAGTTCCGCCTCCTCCGTCCCGTGCCTGCAGGAACCAGCTCTCGCCCGGAAAAGTTGTCCCAGAAATTCATTTTTGCGAGGTTTTCCATGAGCATCAACCCCAAAACGACCGCCGCAGTCGGCGACCACCCTCTGCACCCCATGCTGATTCCATTCCCCGTCGCGTTCCTGGTCGGCGCGCCCATCGCCGATCTGGCATTCATCGGAACCGGCGATACTTTCTGGGCGCGCGCCGCGATCTGGCTGATCGGAGCCGGCATCGTCATGGCGCTCGTTGCTGCTGCGGCCGGCTTTACGGACTTCTTCAGCGAGCCCCGGATCCGCCGCCTGAATGATGCCTGGTACCACATGGTCGGCAATCTCGCGGCGGTCGTGCTGGCGCTGGTGAACTTCTATCTCCGCTACGCGCAAGGCACTGAAGCTGCGGTCAAGCCGTGGGGCGTGGTGCTGTCGCTCATCGTCGTCGGTATCCTCCTGTTCACGGGATGGAAGGGCTGGGAAATGGTGTATCGGCATCACGTCGCGGTGCTGGACGCGCCAGGCCAGACCAGTTCGGAGCCGGTCACGCCACATCGTGGCGGCGAGAGCCACCGGCGGGCCGCCTGACGCCGTGCCGATGCTGATGTTCTGAAAGGCTTGTGACCTCCGCCGATCGCCACATTGGCGCCGATCATCATGCCGGTGGCACGGTCGAAATCCTCGGCGATCGGCCGCTGCGCTCGACCTGGCGTGCGCTCGGTGCCGTTTCCGTGAGACTACGTGCTTGCATAGCAGGCATTCAGGACCATATGTTCGTCGAGCTTCGGCCGACTGCTTTGGCCGAATGTACCAGCAAAGCATCTCGTTCGCGACCCCGCGGTGGCACGCCATCAGCGGGGTTTTTCACAGGCGGCCGACTTTGGCGCCGCCGGAGCGAAACGCATCATCTTCGTTCAAGGTCACTCTGAAAACATGTCGCCCAACACCGCCGCCGACGACCAGCATGAGGACATCATGTATCCCTCCGCCCTGCCGTTTCTGCTGGTCCATCTCGGCTGCGTTGCAGCGATCTGGTCAGGCATCGATTGGCAGGCACTCGTGATCTGCGTCTTACTGTATTGCGTGCGGATGTTTGCGATCGGAGCCGGCTACCACCGCTACTTCTCACATCGGGCGTTTGCGACCGGCCGAGTGTTTCAGTTTATCCTGGCCTGCCTCGCGCAGAGCAGCGCGCAGAAGAGCGTCCTGTGGTGGGCGGCCAAGCATCGGCACCATCACCTGCATTCCGATACGGAAACCGACGTGCACTCGCCGCGTCACCGCGGCTTCCTCTACAGCCATCTCGGCTGGATTTTTTCCCGGCAGCACGACGCCACCGACCTCGTCAAGATCGCCGATTTCGCCGCTTATCCGGAGCTGATGTGGCTGCATCGGCTCGAGCTGCTGCCGGCCTTTGTGCTTGCAGCGCTTTGCTTCCTGGTGGCGGGCTGGTCAGGTCTGGTCGTCGGCTTCCTCTGGAGCACGGTGCTGGTCTATCACGCGACCTTCTGCATCAATTCCCTCGCCCATGTGCATGGACGCAAGCGGTACGTGACGGGTGATGATTCCCGCAACAATTGGCTGCTGGCGTTGTTCACCCTGGGCGAGGGCTGGCACAACAATCACCACGCCTACCAGAGCAGCGTGCGACAAGGCTTTCGCTGGTGGGAGATCGACGTGACCTATTACGTCCTGAAGGTCTTGTCGTGGGTCGGCGTCGTCTGGAACATGAAGGCGCCGCCCGAACAGGTGCTGCGCAACGAGCAACCGCTCGGCTCGCGGGTCATCAATCGGGCGGCCCGCGAACTTGCCGGACGTTTCGATGCGCAGACCTTGGCGCATGCGATCTCGTCGGCGCGGCGCCGGGCCGACCTCGCCCAGCTGCAACTGCCGACGCTGCACGACATCCTCAACCGCGCGCACGAAGGCGTCGATGCGCTGACGCATCTGCATCTGCCGAAGATCCCGAGCCGGGACGAGTTTCTCGCCGAGGCCAAGGCGATGTTCGCGCGAACACGATCGCTCAACGAAATCGTGGACCACGCCTACGAACACTTCCTGGCGTCGGTCCGCGCGCAGCTCGCGACCACGACCTGAACGTTGCGGCTGACCGCCGCGCTTCCCTGAAAACCAAACCGCCCGCCTGCGGGTTGCGCAGGCGGGCGGCTCGGGGCCATCAGGACTTTGGGGGCATGCGCCTGAAGGCTTTGAGAGGTGTCAACCCTGCTGCTGGTCTGTCGGCGGCGGGGTCGGACGCGTCTTGTGCTGCGCCATGAACTGGTCGAACTCTTCCTTGTCCTTGGCGTGACGCAGCCGGGTCAGAAAATCCTTGAACTCGCGCTGCTCTTCCTCGAGCCGCTGCAGCGTCTCGGCGCGATATTCGTCGAAGGCGCGGTTGCCGGATGACGGCGGGCCGAAGCCAAAGCCGAAGCCACGGCGCTCCATGCGATCGCGCATGCGGTCCATCCTGTACTGCATCTTCTCCATCTTGTTCTGCCAGCGATCCTGGTGGCTCCAGCACGACATTCTTCTGCTCCCGAGTGTGAAAAAGAGAAGGGCAAGTCCGATCGGCCACCAGATGATGAAGCCGAGAATGGTCACGGCGATCCAGCCGGGATGCCAGGGCGTCTCCAGCATGTGAGGACGCTGGTACTGTTGGTATTGGTCCGAGGGGCCGCGCCATCGATTGACATCAGCGGTGTAGGCCATTTCCATCTCCATGACGGCATCAGCGCCGTTGTGAATGTAAATAACATTTACATAGCTAGACCATCCCGCGATTTTGTCAAGCCAGCCGCCAGACAGGGGCGCCGAATTATTTGCGCAATTTTATTTCGGCTTGCCCCAGGGGCCGCCGGGCGGCACGCCTGAACCGGAGGACGCCTCCGGTGGCACCGGCGGCGGCTCGGCGCTCTTCTTCTGCGGGCGGCGATCGGTTGGGAAGCCGAGACCGCGCAGATAGATCAGCACCTCGGCTTCGAGCAGTTCATCCGGCGACATCGGCAGTTTTCGTCGCGCGGCATCGCCGCGGGAAAACAAGGAGGCCACGCCATGCGCCATCGACCAGATGTGCAGCGCCATCATCATCGCCGGCGGCCGCGGCGTGCCAGGAGGCGCCAATGCCGCGAGCCGCTCCGCGGCGGCGCGAATGATGTTGAAGGCGCGCTCGCTGGCGGCCTGTAGCGCCGGATTGGCATCGACCGGCAGGCCGGACTCGAACATCGCGTTATAGAAAGCGGGCTCATCGCGGGCGAAGGCAAGGTAGGCCTTGCCGACGCGCTCGAACGCGGTGACCGTGTCGGGACGCCCATCGTCCCAGGCCGAAGTCAGGCGCGCCTCGAACTGCTCGAAGCCGCGCTGGGCGATCGAGGACAACAGCTCGTCGCGGTCACGAAAATGCCGATAGGGCGCCGCCGCGCTGACCCCGGCCATGCGCGCAGCATCGGCAAAGGTGAAGCCGGCCGCGCCCTTCTCGGCAATCAGCCCGAGAGCGGCCTGCAACAGGGCCTCCTTCAGATTGCCGTGGTGATAGCCGCGCTCGGCGCGGCGTTGCTCCTTGCGCCAGCTCATGTGAACGACTTTTACATGAGCCGGGCGTGAAGGTCACTAGCGGCGATGAGGCATCATTAACCCGTATTTCGCACGTCCAGGCCGGTCCGATGCGTCAGTATCGGGCCCCGGAAGGAAGTTCGGCCGAAAGCTACATCTGCGGAATGGGCAGCACGGGCATGACTTCGATCGCCTCGCCCGGGAAGATCGCAAAATGCGGATGGTTCTCGAACAGCCTGGCAGCTTCCTCTTGCGAGGCAGCCCGCACGACCGTGAAGCCGGTCAGGGCATTGCTGACCTCGGTGATGCCGCTCGCGTCGATCCTGCGGGTCTTGCCAAGCGGGCCGCCCATCTCGACGATGACGGCTTGGTGCTTCTCGACCCAGCCGTGCCAGGCGGCCATGCCCTCCTGCTCCCTTGCTTTCCGTTCGGCCTCGGGCAGCGCGCGCCAGGCCGCCATTTTCGTACCCGTCATGCTGCCGAGATAGACAGCGAGAAATTTCTGTTCGGTGCTCATCGGTTCTCTCCTTGTTGATCGATTGACGCTAGCCGCGATTCATCGCGACCCGCTGTGGCTACTTCTTCAGGTCGTCGAATCCGGCGGCGGCGTGCTGCACGTCGGGGGGAAAGTCGCTCATCTCCTGCACCTGCCGGATCTCGATGATTTCGTTCGGCGAGGCCGGACACTTCTTGGCCCATGCGATCGCTTCCTCGCGCGAGGCGACCTCGATCATCCAGTAACCACCCAGGACCTCCTTGGCCTCAGTGAAAGGCCCGTCGGTCACGACAGGCACGCCGGTCGCAAACGAGACCCGTGCGCCCATCGAGGGCGGATGCAGGCCGTCGAGCGTGATCAGCACGCCGGCATCCTTCAGCGCCTCGTTGTAGCGCATCATCGCAGCAACGCGTTCTGGATCGAGCTGCACGTCCGGCGGAGCGCTCTCGTAACCGAGCGGGATCATGAGCATCATAAATCGCATGAGAGTTCCTCGTTATTCGCTATCATTTCCGCGGCGCGACGAAGTCACGAGCCCGGAATCCATTCATCCACCATTGCTGCCGCGCAACGGATTCCGGACCGCGCTATCCGCGCCCCGGAATGACGGCGGCGGAGAGCTATTTTTTCGCCGCATGGGCGCGCGTGCGCTCTTCCTGCTCGCGCAGTTCGGGGGTGAAGGCTTCGCCAAAATCGTCGGCCGAAAACACTTGGCGGATCTCGATCTCGGAGCCGGAGTCGAACGGCGCACGCTTCATCCAGGCGATAGCCTCGTCGAGCGATGCAGTCTTGATCAGCCAGAAGCCGGCGATCAGATCGGGGGAGAGATCGAACGGACCGCGGGTGACGCTCGCCTCCGACCGCGCTGAATATCTGACCCGGGCGCCCTTCACCGTCGGATGCAGGCCCTCGCCGGCCTCGATCACGCCGGCCTTGGCCATCTCCTCGTTGAACCTGCCCATGGCCGCCAGCATCTCCGTGCTCGGCATCTTGCCGGCCTCGGTATCCTGGTTTGCCTTGACGATCACCATGAAACGCATCGACGTGCTCCGTGATATGCATGGAAGGGGGCCGGTCCGGCCCCTGCTCCCAAGTAAGACGAATGCGATCTCCTCGAGCCGACACCGAGCTGGAGATAATTTGGTCGCTCTGGAAGCCAGTCGCCGCGGCTTCGGCGAAAACGGCTGTCGATGCGGCCGAGCCCCAGTTTCCGACGTGAAGAACTCGACCTTGCGAAGCCTCGATCCGCCACGCGGGGAAACTTGACAAGACCTGATGCCGGTGAACCGAGGCCAGGCGCGGCATCGGCGGCACCAAGTGATCCCCCGTCCCCCCCCCCCCGGCAACCGCGAGGTGACGGGGATTGACTGTCGGTTGCCCTTCTTGTCGGAACGAAAGCAAAGTAAAAGGCATGGGCCGCCGTGCGGCTTACGTTTCCGACAGAAAGACAGATCGGCCAATGCCGCAAGCCCCACAAAAAGTCGCCCTCGTCACCGGAGCCGCGCGCGGCATCGGGCTTGCGACCGCGAAGAAGTTCCTCGCCGAGGGCTGGCGCGTGGCGCTGCTCGACGTCGAGAGCGAACTGCTCGGCCGCGCGGTCGCCGAGATCGGCCAGAGCGAGGCGACGCTGGCGCTGACCTGCGATGTCTCAGACAAAGCTGCGGTCGGCACTGCAATGGCCGCGCTCGAACGGCAATTCGGCCGGCTGGATGCGCTCGTCAACAATGCCGGCATCGCGGTGTTCGCGCCGCTGATGGAGACGTCGGAGGCTGACTGGCGCCGCGTGCTCGAAGTCAACCTCACCGGCCCGTTCCTCTGCACGAAGGCGGCGGTGCCCTTGATGCGCGACGGCATTGGCGGCGCCATCGTCAACATCACCTCGATCTCGGCGGTGCGCGCCTCAACGCTGCGCTCGGCCTACGGCACCAGCAAGGCGGGGCTGGCGCACCTCACCAAGCAGCTCGCGGTCGAGCTCGCCTCCTTCAATATCCGCGTCAACGCGGTCGCTCCGGGGCCTGTCGACACCGCAATGGCGAAGCAGGTGCACACCAGGAGATCCGCGCCGACTATCACGACGCCATTCCGCTCAATCGTTACGGCCTGGAACAGGAGCTCGCGGACGCGATCTACTTCCTGTGCTCGGCAAATGCGAGCTACATCACCGGCCAAATTTTAGCCGTTGATGGCGGCTTCGATGCGGCGGGTATCGGCCTGCCGACACTGCGCGGCCAGCGGCGCAACGGGTAGGCACAGGATATGTAAGGTGGGCAAAGGCGTACGCGCCGTGCCCACCCTCGTTCCGGACTAGCGGTGCCAATGCTGGCACGCGGAGCCTGTCATCGGGCGCGCATTCGCGCGACCCGGTGGCTTTGCCACCCTATGATGTCGAGAGTTCGGAGAGTGCCATGCGACGCGTCACTTTCAAAACCTGGCTGCTCGCGACAGCTCTGCTCGCCTCTGCGCCCGCGGCCGCGGAGATCCGCATCATCCAATCGCCGGGCGGACAGGTCGGGCCGTTCCTCGACCTGTTCGAGCAGGTGCGCGAGAGCGGCGAGCGCGTGGTGATCGACGGTCCTTGCCTGTCCGCCTGCACCCTGGTGCTGAGCATCGTGCCAGGCGAGCGCATCTGTGTCACCAAGCGCGCGGTGCTCGGCTTCCATGCCGCGCGTTCGGTCGACCGGCGGGGGCACATCTATGCCGAGCCGGAGGCATCGGTCGCGGTGCTTGCCGCCTATCCCGGCCCGGTGCGCGACTGGATCAGCCGCCGTGGCGGCCTCACTTCGCGGTTGCTCTTGCTCAAGGGGCGTGATCTCGCCGCGATCTATCCGCGCTGCCGCTGACGAATTTGGCAGCCGCCGCTCTAACGGCCCTTGGCTCGGCTGGTCCGAGGCCATACGGCCGGTTCCCTGTGCTCGCACGCTATGTGCGCACCGGGGTCGTTCGCCATCACGCGCTGGCCGGCTTCAAAAGAGAGTCTGAATCACCGGCACCAGCTTCATGCTGACGCAGATGAGCATCCCCCAAAGAGCAAAATTGATCTGTAGCGCCGCCGCCATCGGTCGCTCCCCTTCCAAGTGACGTCCATCCCAGTTTGTAGATTTTATGACTCACAAATAGCGATTCTGGCGTGCAGATCACAGCCCAATATTGCGTCAATTGTTGTGCGATGCAGTCCGCATCGTTTCACGAAGCGGCCTCACTGCTCGCGCAAAGTGATGCGAATCGTCAATTCATTCCTCGGCCATGCCGGCCAACTGGTTTGCCTTAAGTTCCATTTGACCGACGCGATGCAAGTTTTCCCGCGCGGATCTTGCGCATCGCGCACCGAACTTCGGGTCCGGCATGATACGACATGGCTTCATCTTGCTCACTTCCTGCACAACGCTGCTTGGATGCGCAGTCGCACCGGCGCAGGAGCGTCGCCCGATCGCGTGGGATGGCCTCGGCCAAGACCCCAACAGACGCCCGAACCGCCCTCACATCGCGAAACGGCACGCAACGAATCCCGTCCCCGCGGCAAATGATCCCAATCGGGAGCGGGAACGCGTGCTCGGCACCCTGCGGCCATACTCCGAGGCGTGGTGGGCGGTCCATGACGAGATCGAAGCGGAGAATGACAGGCAGCTCGGCACGAAGCTCGTGATCTGCCCTCGCTGCGTGCAAGCGTCGCCGGCGGGCGCGGACGTGACCGGATCAATCCGATGAGAGGGAACGGCCGATCCGCGCGTGACGGAGCGGCTCCGCGCTCCGTACGATCCATTATGTGTATGTGTCCCCTCTCCCGCGGCTTTGGAGAGAGGGGATCACATTCAATCGATCATGTGGGCGATCGCGCCTGTCACATTCCTTCCGCCGGGCAGTTCACCATCCAGGGAATGCCGAACTTGTCGACGCACATGCCAAAACCCTTGGCCCAGAACGTCTTGCTGTATGGCATGGTGACGCTGCCGCCGTCGGCGAGCGCGTTGAACTTGCGCTCGCCATCCCCGGGGTCCTTGACCGTGAGCGAGATCGAGAAGCCCTGTGGCTTTTGAAAATGCTCGGGCGGCGCGTCGGAGGCCATTAATATGCTGCCGTCGGGCAGCGACATCCGCGCATGCATGATCATCTTCTCGCGCCCGGGCGAGGCGGGCACCTCCGGCGGCGCGTCCGAGGCGCGCATCATCGCATCGATCTTGCCGCCGAGAACCTTGACGTAATAGTTGAACGCAGCTTCGCAGGTGTCCTGATAGAACAGATAGGGATTGAGCATCGTTTCTCTCCTCTTCGCTTCCAGTGAGACTTATTGTTTCTCCGTGAGCTTCTTCAGGCTGACGAGGCCGACCTCGAAATCCTTGCCGATCATGCTGTCCATGTTGATGAACACCTGCATCAGCTTGGACAGGAACGGGGCCGGACCATACATCGCCCATGTGATCAGTGTGGCATCACCTTGCGGCACAAAGGTGAACTCGGCGCTGTTGTGGCCTTCGAACGGGCGCTCGAAATCAAGCTTGATGCGGAGCCTCAAAGGCGCGTTCGCCTCGAGGATCTCCATGTGGCCGGCGCCGACATTGTTGTTCCCGTCCCAGGCATAGGTCGCGCCCTTGCCTTCCGCGGCTCCGCCGAAGGTCCGCCTCATGGCGGGATCGCGGCTCTCGTAGGGCGACCAGGCGGTCCAGCGGTGGAAATCGGCCACCTGCGGATAGATCGCGTCGGCCGGCGCTTTCACGGTGAGAGTGCGCTCGACACGGAATGTGTCGGGTTTCGTCAGGGCAAAGACGAGCACGGCCGCAATTCCGGCCGCGAGGACGATTGCGATGACGGCAATGGCTTTCAGCATGGAATGGCTCCCGGGGTACAGGTATAGGACGAACGAGCGAGGCCCCGGCCGACAAGATCGAAACGAAATTTTTGGCACGCTGCCCGCCCCACGTCATGGCCGGGCCATCCACGTTCTTCGACGCCGATGGCAAGACAGGGATGCCCGGGACAAGCCGGGCATGACGACCGCGACGGTTTGCGCCCTATTTCGCCTTGGCGCTTTCCTTCGGCTTCGGCTGGCTGTCCCGGATCAGGCGATCGAGATGCATGCGGATGTGGGCGGCTTCCGCGGAGGTGTTGGCGAGTGCGATGGCGCGGTCGAAGGCGATGCGGGCCTCGTCGTTGCGGCCGAGCTGCATCAGGAAGGCACCGCGCACGCCGTAGAAATGGAAGTAGTTGGCAAGCTTCGGCGCCAGCGGCTCGATCAGGTCCAGCGCGGCCTGCGGTCCGCGCACCTTGGAGACCGCGACGGACCGGTTGAGCGTCACCACCGGCGAGGGCTGCAGCACTTCGAGCGCGCCGTAGAGCAGGTCGATCTGCGTCCAGTCGGTCTCCTCTGGCGTCGGTGCCCGCGCATGCAGCGCGGCGATCGCGGCCTGGATCTGATAGGGCCCGCTGTGGCGGTGGCGCATCGCCTTGTCGATCAGGGCAAGGCCCTCCGCGATCATGGTGCCGTTCCACAGCGAACGGTCCTGGTCCTCCAGCAGGATCAGCGACCCGTCCGGGGCAAAGCGGGCGGCGCTGCGCGCATGTTGCAACAGGATCAGCGCCGTCAGGCCCATGATCTCCGGCTCGCTCTGGAACAGCCGCAGCAGCAGCCGCGCCAGCCGGATCGCCTCTTCACACAGCGGCTTGCGGAGCTCCGCGGTTTCGCCGCTCGCCGAATAGCCCTCGTTGAAGATCAGGTAGATCATTGCCGCGACGCCGGCGAGCCGCTCGGAACGCTCGACCGCGCCGGGCGCTTCGAAGGGTACGCCGGCGTCGGCGACCTTTGCCTTGGCGCGGGTGATGCGCTGCTCCATTGCGGCTTCCGAAACCAGGAAGGCGCGCGCGATCTGCTTCACGGTGAGACCGGAGACGATGCGCAGCGCCAGCGCGATCTGCTGCGTCGCCGGCAACTGCGGATGGCAGCAGATGAACATCAGGCGCAAAATATCGTCGCGGTAGTGCGAGCCGTCGAGCCGCTCCGCGAGCGCGCCCTCGGCGTCGTCGAGATCGGAGATCGCTTGGTCGTCCTCTGGCAGCGGTTGCTGCTTGCGGGCGCGGCGGACCTCGTCGATCGCGACGTTGCGGCCGACCATGATCAGCCAGGCTGCGGGATCGCGCGGCGGCCCATTCTGCGGCCAGGTTTTCAGCGCGCGCAAGCAGGCGTTCTGAAAGGCCTCTTCGGCGGTGTCGAGATCGCGGAAATAGCGCAGCAGGGCGCCGACCGCCTGAGGGCGCGCCGAGGTCAGCGCAGTCTCGATCCAGCCGGTGTCGGCCTCGCTCACGTCAGATCCCTCCGGGCCTGAACACGCCGACGGGGCGCACCTCATAGGCGCCGCCGGGATTGGCAGCGCCGAGGTCGCGGGCGACATCGAGCGCGTCGTCGAGGTTCTTGCAATCGACGATGTAGAAGCCGAGGAGTTGCTCCTTGGTTTCCGCATAGGGGCCGTCGAGCACCAGCGGCGGGTCTTCCTTGCGCAGCGTCGCCGCCGCGGTGGTCGGCAACAGCCGCGCCACCGGCCCGAGCCGGCCCTGCTTGGTGAGCTTCTCCTGCACCACGGCGAGCTTCTTCATCACGGCCTCGTCCTGGTCCTTGCTCCAGGAGCCGACGAAGTCCTCATCGTGGTAGCAAAGAATGGCATAAAGCATAGGCGACACTTCCCTCGTCTGTTCTAAAGACGCGCCAATATGCCTCGCCCCGACAGGGCTGCGGAAAAAATTTGCAAGAAAAATCCGGCAGATCGTGCCAAGGAGGGCCTTCTCAAGCGGAACTCGACGAGGCACTTCGAATGACCCTGGGCACACTGGCCGTCCTGATCAACAGCACGCAGCAGAACTGGCTGCCGGAGCGCTGGAAGACCCGGTTCGAGACGGTCTGCGGCGGCCGTCCCGTGGTGCTGCTGCCTGATGCGGGGCTCGATCCGGCCGAGGTGCACTATGCCGCCGTGTGGAAACCGGTGCCGGGCGATCTCGGTGCCTTCCCCAATCTGCGTGCGATCTTCAATCTGGGCGCCGGCGTGGACGCGCTGATGGCCGACAGGAGCCTGCCCGATGTGCCGCTGGTGCGCGTCGCAGTGCCCGACCTGACCAACCGCATGACTGAATATGTCGTGCTACATGTGCTGATGCACCATCGCCAGGAACTCTATTTGCGCCAGTGCCAGCGCGAGAAGCGCTGGGAGCCGATTTATCAATGGCCTGCAAGCGCGGTCACAGTGGGCATCATGGGGCTCGGCACGCTGGGCAGTGATGCGGCCGACGTGGTGCGCCGGCTCGGCTTCCGCGTCACCGGCTGGAGCCGCAGCCCGCGCGCGATCGAGGGCGTGGAATGCTTCCACGGCGCAGCCGGAATCGACGCGTTCCTGCGCGCGACCGACATCCTGGTCTGCCTGCTGCCGCTGACGCCTGACACGCACGGCATCCTCAACGGCGACGTCTTCACAAAGCTCAACCGCAGCAGCCCGCTCGGCGCGCCGGTGCTGATCAACGCCGGCCGCGGCGGCTTGCAGAACGAAGCCGACATCCTGGCCTGCCTCGATGACGGCACGCTGGGCGCCGCCTCGCTCGACGTTTTCGTCCAGGAGCCGCAGCCAGCGGATAGCCGGTTCTGGGCCCATCCCAAGGTGCTGCTGACGCCGCACAATGCGGCCGACACTGACGCGGATGCGATCTCGGCCTACGTCGCCGAGCAGATCGCGCGGTTCGAAGCGGGCGGCGTGCTGGAGAACGTGGTGCATCGGGCGAGAGGGTATTAGCGCTCCGTCCGGTTTGGCAAGACGCACGACCGCGCCTCACCCTCGATATGGTCCCGGCCTGCACCGGACGGCTCAGTTTTTGGCCCCAGTCCCCACCATCACGTCGATCGCGCCGCTTACGATCGCCTCCAGCTCCTTGCGCGGAACGTGGGCGCGGGAGCGGATGGCGATCGTGTGCACGGTCGCGGATGCGACCTGCGCCAGCACCGCCGGCTCGGCGCTATCAGGCAGTTCGCCCTTCTCCTTGGCGCGGCGGAAGCAACTGGCAAAGGCCTTGTCGAGTTCAGTGAGACCGTCGAGCACCATGGCGCGGATCTCGGGATCACTCACTGCCTCGGATGCCGCAGTCACCACCGTGAAGCAGCCTCGCGGACCAGTGTCGCCCGAAAGATAGATGTTTAGCGCGGAGGCGAAGATGCGCTCGAGGCGCTGACGCACCGGCATTTCCTGACGAAAGATCTCCGCCATCGACGCGCGCGCTTCCTCCCGGTAGCGCTGGTAGCTCTTGATGTAGAGCTCGCGCTTGTCGCCGAACGCCCCATAGAGGCTCGGCCGGTTCATGCCGGTGGCTTCGCTGAGATCGTCCAGCGAGGTTGCGGCAAAGCCCTGCTTGCGGAACAGGTCGAGCGCCCTGCCAAGCGCGACGCCGGGCTCATAGGCACGCGGCCGGCCGCGGCGCCTGGGTCCACTGGCAGAAACTGGCGGCTTCGATTTTTGTACCATTTCGCAAGATAATCCTTGACCGGCCTTATATTATGCAAGACAGTATAAAAATCAATCTGGCCAGGTTGAGCGACACCCCAGAACGAATTGCCCCAGGAGGCTACAGATGGATCTCTATTTCTCGCCGCTCGCCTGCTCGATGGCGACCCGCGTCGCGCTGTACGAAGCTGGCGCTGAAGCGAACTATCTCGAAGTCGATCCGCCGACCAAGACAGTGCTGAGCGACGGCTCCGACTTCCGCACCGTGAACCCGATTGGCCTCGTGCCGACTCTGCGCACGGACGAGGGCGTGGTGCTGACCGAGAACGCCGCGATCCTGCAATATGTCGCCGATCGTTTTCCGCAATCCGGCCTCGGCGCCGCCGCCGGTATCGAGCGCACGCGGCTGCATCAATGGCTCTGCTTTGTCGGCACCGAGCTGCACAAAGCCCTGTTCGTCCCGTTGCTCGACCGCAAGGCGCCGCAGGAGGCCAAGGCCTATGCGCTGGAGAAGAACCTGTCGCGGCTCGACTATCTCGACAATCATCTCAAGGGACGTGAATTCCTGCTCGACCATTTCAGTGTCGCCGACGCCTATCTCGTCACGGTCATCAACTGGACCATGGCGACGCCGCCGATCGAGCTCGCGAAATGGCCGAACCTGAAGGCCTATTACGAGGGCCTGCGCCAGCGGCCCTCGATCGCACGCGCGATCGCGGAGGAGTTCGAGCTGTACAAGGCCGAGCTCGCGCGGAAGAAGGCCGCGGCGTAAGCCTGAGGCATCGAAATGCCGTCCCGACAGCTGCCGGGACGGCGCGAATCTATCCGTAGAGCACCCGCGGCAGCAGCGTGACAATGCCGGGCCACAGCGTCAGCAGCAGCACGAAGCCGATCATGATCATCAGATAGGGCATCGTCACGCGGGCGATGTAGCCGAGACCATCTTCGGTCAGGCCCTGGATCACGAACAGGTTGAAGCCGACCGGCGGGGTGATCTGCGCCATCTCGACGGCCAGCACCAGGAAGACGCCGAACCAGATCTCGTCGAAGCCCGCCGCCTTCACGATCGGCAGCACGATCGGCAGCGTCATCACGATCATCGAGAAGCCGTCGAGGAAGCAGCCGAGGACGAGATAGAAGACGACCAGCACCACGATCAGCATGAAGGGCGACAGGCCCAAGCCCTTCACGAAGGCGGCAATCGCCTGTGGGATTCCGAGGAAGGCAGCCGCGTTGCCGAGGATCGAGGCGCCGAGCACGATCAGCGCGATCATCGAGCAGGTGACCACCGAGCCGATCAGCACGTCCCGCATCACCTGCTGCGACATCGCTCCTTGCGCCCATGCGACAAGCGCGGCGCCGAGGACGCCGACAGCCGCAGCTTCCGACGGGGTCGCGAGACCGCCATACATGGAGCCGAGCACACAGACGATGAGGAACAGGGCCGGCGCAAGATCCTTCAGCGCCGCAAAGCGCTCGCTCCAGGGCAACTGCGAAAGCTTTGCTTCCGTCTCCGGCACCATGCTGCGGTTGAGGCTCGTGTGCAGCATCACCCAGGCCATGAAGGCGGCGGCGAGCAAGAAGCCGGGCAGCACGCCGGCGGTGAACAGTTTCAAAATCGAGACGTCGCCGAGCACGCCGTAGATGATCATGATGTTGGACGGCGGGATCAGGAAGCCGAGCGTGCCGGCGCCGGCGAGCGAGCCGATCGCGATGTCGCGCGAATAGCCGCGGCGCAGCAGCTCGTTGAGCGACATGCGGCCGATCACCTGCGTAGTCGCGGCCGACGAGCCTGAGATCGCGGCGAAGATGGTACAGCCGATCACGTTCACATGCAGCAGGCGACCGGGCAAAAGCCCAGCCCACGGCGCGAGTCCCTGAAACAGCGAACGCGACAAGCGGGTACGAAACAACAGCTCGCCCATCAGGATGAACAGCGGCAGCGCCAGCAGCTCCTGCGTGGTCAGGATGTTCCAGGCATATTGCGGCAGCAGCTTGTCGAGCGGGATCGAGCGGAACATCGCGAGCAGCAGCGTCGCGGTGAGCGCCAACGTCAGGCCGATCCAAACGCCGCAGGCCAGCAACGCGAACAGGATCACGAAAAGGGCAACGACTTCGATGGTCATGGGATCCGCTGTCCGGAGGCTGGCGCGTGGGCGATCATTCGACGGGCGAGGCCTTCATGCGGTGATCCTCCAGCGGCAGGCCGAGCACGGCCTGGATCGCGCGCGCCAGGAACTGAAGCGTCAAGAGCAGCATGCCGAACGTAACGACGGCTTGTGGAAACCATAGCGGCGTATCGCTCGAGGTCGAGACCTGGCCGCGCACATAGGCGCCGAAGGCAAACTTCGCCATGGCTGAGGTCAGGAACGCCATGAAAGCGAAGCCGGCAGCCGCCGACAGGACCTCGAGTACGCGCTGCACCGAGGCCGGCGCGTTCTTGAGCAGCAGGACGACTCGGATATGACCGCCGACACGCAGCGTCATCGCGGCGCCAAAAGTGAAGGACGCCGCCATCAGATAGGACGAGTATTCCCAGGCGATCGAGATCGACGGCGGGAAGAATGAAAAGAAGTTCGAGAGGAAGCGCGTTGCGACCTCGCACAGCATCAGCAGTGCCAGCATCAACAGACAGCCGCCGCCGATCCAGCCGTCGAGCCGGCCGAGGCGGTCGATGCCGTCGAGCAGGATGCGCAGCGGCGCCGGCGCCGCTGCATTGAGGCTCTGCGGAGCTTCGGGCGAGACGCTCACGACGCCTTCACCATCAGCCACGCTTCATTTCGGCGAGATAAGCCCGCACCGGCTTGTCGGCTGCCGGCACGCGTTTGAGGAACGCGTCGAGCTGCGGCGCGGTCTTGGCCCGAATGTCGGTCATCATCGCGTCCGAGACCGGCACCACCTCCATGCCGCCCTCCTTCAGACGATTGAGGCTGTCTACATCGGCCTTGAGCGAGTTGGCCCAGAAGCCCGGCTCCATCTTGCCGGCGATGCCGGCGATGAGCTGCTGCTGATCGGCGCTGAGCGCCTTCCAGGAATCGAGATTGACGGTGAGCATCTGCGACGACCAGACGTGGTTGGTTGGGTAGACGTATTTCAGGAACTCCCAGAATTTTCCGTCGACACCCGACACCGACGACGTCGAGACGCCGGCCACCGCGCCGGAAGCGAGCGCAGGGATGGTCTCGCCCCAGGGAATCATGACCGCGGCCATGCCGATCGCGTTCAGCATGTCGACGGCGTTCTTGTCGGGGACGCGGATCTTGATGTTCTTCAGGCCCTCGACGTTGGCGACCTTGACCTTGAGATGCAGATATTGCGTCGGCCACGGCACGATGTAGAGGATCTTCTGGTTGTTGCGGGCGACGACCTTCTCGTATTCGGGCCGCACATATTTGTGCAGCACCTTCAGCTCGTCCATCGAGCCGCACAGGAAGGGGATGCTCTCGACGCCCATGAAGGGCTCGTCGCCGACCTGCTGGATGTTGAGGACGTCGGCGAGTGGCACCAGGCCATCGCGCACGGCGCGCAGATGCTCGGGGCCCTTGAAGCCGAGCTGGCCGCCGGCCTTCACCGTGATGTTGACCGTGCCGCCGCTCTGCTTCTTCACCTCCTCGGCGAAGGCAAAAGCGTTCTGGGTGTGGAAATTGCCGTCAGGCCAGACCGTCGACATGTCCCAGCTCACGCCCGCCGCCCGGGCGCGAGTGGAGATGTGGCCGGCCGCAAGCAGCGTGGCTGCGCCCGCGGTGAAGCTTCGTCGCGTGATCATTGCACCCCTCCGTTCGCTACGCGCGCGACGCCTGACGCGTCACCGCGTGTACCCGTAAACTGCAACCGCGTTGTCGGCAGACACGAGGCCGCTCTCGACATCGTCCTTGACGGCCGCTCGATCGCGTTCGATGGGCGCGCCGATCCCGGCACCGCCCGGTGTCAGCACCACCAGTCGATCCTCGGGCGGCACCTGCTGAAAGCCCTTGCCCCGCAGCTTCTTTCCAGACTTCAGGCCGACATAGCCGGCCTCGCCGTCCTTGCCGCCATCACGACCGCGCGGCGGATGATCGATACGGTCGAACGCGGCGAGAATGTCGAACGGGGCATCGACGCCGCTGCCGACCTCGATGATCTGACCGAGCCCGCCGCGGGTGCGCCCTGCTCCGCCGGAATCCGGACGCAGCTCCTTGCGCCAGAAGATCAAAGGCGTCTGCGTCTCTGCGATCTCGACCGGCGTGCCGCGCACACCGCTGGGATAGGCGGTGGCCGACAGCCCGTCCTTGTCGAAGCGCGCACCGGTGCCGCCATTGGAGGTCACCGCCATCGAGAACCCGTAATTGCCGCCGGCGCCGCTTCGCGTCTGTCCGCGGACGTTGAGATTCCACAGGCACGAGGTGCCTTCGGCCGGCACGCGCTCGGGGATGATCTGGCGCAGGCAGCCGAACACGACGTCGGGCAACATCTGGCCGATGATGTGGCGCGAGGCCACCGGCGCCGGCTTCGGCGCATTGAGGATCGCACCCGCCGGCGCCGACACCGTCAGCGGCGAGAGCGAGCCGGCGTTGTTCGGGATCTGCGAGGCAACGACGCAGCCGAGGCCGAACACCGTGTAGGCCGTGGTATAGGACAAGGGCACGTTGATGCCGAACTTGGAGGCGGCCGAGGTGCCGTCGAAATCGACGTGAATGCCTTTGTCCGAAATCGTCAAGGTCGCGGCAAGCGTGACCGGCGCGTCATAGCCGTCGACAACCATGGTGTTGCGCCAGCTTCCTTTCGGAAGTTTCGCGACCTCGGCCAGCACGGCCTCGCGCGAGCGTTCGCAGATGTAGTCGCCGAGCTCGTCGAGCGTATCGATGCCGAACTCCGTCATCATCTCGACCAGGCGCTCGCAGCCAACGTCGTTGCAGCCCGCGAGCGAATAGGTGTCGCCCTCGGTGTCTATAGGCAGCCGCGTGTTGGTGCGGATCATCGCCATCAGCGTCTCGTTGACGACGCCCTGATCGATCAGCTTCAGCATGGGGATGTAGAGCCCCTCCATGAACACGTCGGTGGCATCGGGACCGAAACCGATGCCACCGATGTCCATGAGATGGCTGGTGCAAGAGAAGAGTGCGACGACCTTGCCATCCTTGAAGCACGGCGTGGTGACGACGAAGTCGTTGAGATGGCCGGTGCCCATCCACGGATCGTTGGTGATGTAGGCGTCGCCTTCCTTCATCGTCTGAAGCGGGAAGTGGGCGATGAAGTGCTTGACAGATTCTGCCATCGAATTGACGTGGCCGGGCGTGCCGGTCACCGCCTGCGCCAGCATGCGGCCCTTGAGGTCAAACACGCCGGCAGAGAGGTCGCCGCATTCGCGCACGATTGGACTGAAGGCGGTACGGAGCAGGACCTGCGCCTGCTCCTCGACCACGGCGATCAGCCGGTGCCACATGATCTGGAGGTCGATCAGGCTCGCGCCGCTTGCCTTGTTCATGATCAGGCCGCCTTTCGTTCCATGACGATGCTCCCGGCACCATCGATATGGGCGTCAAAACTGGTCGAGACGAAGGTGGAGGTCTCGTCCTCCGCGATCACGGCAGGGCCTGCAATGGTCGCGCCGGGCGCCATGTCTTCGCGGCGATAGAGCGGGATCTCGATCACCTCGCCTGCGCGGCCATCGAAGAACTTGCGGCTGCCGGCTGCCTTTCCGGCGGGCTTGAGCGCGACGGCCGCGACCGCGGCTGGATTGCGCGCCTCGGTGGTCGCGAGCACCGACCAGCTCAACACCTCGATCGCCGCCCCCGGGATCGGCCGCTCGAACATCGCAGCATAATCCGCCTCGAATTTCTGGCGCAGGCCGGCGAGATCTGCGGTCGTCAGCCGCCGGTTCGGCAGCTCGACCGAGATCTCGTGGCCCTGGCCGACATAGCGCATGAAAGCGGCGCGCCGCTCCCGCACGGGCGCACCGGCGGCGCCGGGTTCGACCAGCGCACGCGCTTCGGTCGCCGTCTCCTGCAAGAGATCGGAGACCGCCTCGGTGTCGAAATCATCGAGTCGGACATGACGACTGCGCACCAGCTCGTAAGCGATGGGCGCCGCGAGGAATCCGACGGCCGATCCGACCCCGGCATTCGAGGGCACGATCACCCGGGAGACGCCGATCTTCTCGGCGACGCGCGCCGCATGCAACGGTGCAGCGCCACCGAACGCGATCAGCGTGTGCTGGCCGACCACGGCGCCGCGCTCGACCGCATGCACGCGCGCCGCGCTCGCCATGTTCTCGCAGACGACCTCGTGCACGGCATAAGCGGCGGTTTCCGCAGACAGGCCGAGCGGCTCGCCGACATCGCGCAGCAGCGCCTGTTTGGAAAGCTCCGGGTCGAGCTTGATAGTACCCGCCGCAAAGGCGTCGGGATCGATCAAGCCGAGCGCAACGTCCGCATCGGTCACGGCCGGACGCTGGCCACCGCGGCCGTAGCAGGCCGGCCCCGGCTCCGATGACGCACTTTCCGGACCCACGGTGACGCGCTTCATCGCGTCGACATGGGCAATCGAGCCGCCGCCGGCGCCGATCTCGACCATCTCGATCACGGGGATGCGCACCGGCAGGCCGGAGCCTTTGAGGAAGCGCGCTGCGCGATCGACCTCAAACACGCGCGAGGTCTCAGGCTGATACTTCTCGATGAGGCAGATCTTTGCGGTGGTGCCGCCCATGTCGAAGGACAGCACCTTGGTCTCGCCAAGACGCGCCGCAATCTGCGCCGCGAAAATCGCTCCGCCAGCCGGACCGGACTCGACGAGACGCACTGGAAAGCGCCGCGCCGTCTCGATCGAGGTGACGCCCCCGCCGGAGGTGACGAGATAGATGGCGCCGCGGAACTGCTCGACCTGCAAGGCGTCCGCCATGCGGGCCAGATAGCCGTCGATAAGGGGTTGCACATAGGCGTTCGCAACCGCGGTGGAGGTGCGCTCATACTCGCGAATTTCCGGACACACGGCCGACGACACGGTCACGGAGATGCCGGGCATCTCCTCGCCCAGGATCGCGGCAGCGCGGCGTTCGTGCTCGGGATTGGCGTAGGAGTGCAGGAAGGCGATCGCGACGCTCTCGACGCCTCGCTCGCGCAATTTCGGCGCGAGTGCGCGCACAGCAGTCTCGTCCAGCGGGAGCCGAACGGCACCGTGCGCGTCGATACGCTCGGGGACGGTGAAGCGCAGACTGCGCGGCGCCAGCGGCTTCGGCTTGTCGATGCTGAGGTCATATTGGTCGTAGCGGCTCTCGGTGCCGATATCGAGCACGTCGCGAAAGCCCTCCGTCGCAATCAGCGCGGTTTTCGCGCCGCGCCGCTCGATGATGGCATTGGTCGCGAGCGTGGTGCCGTGAATGAAGACGTCGATGTCGCTGATATGCGCGCGCGCGTCAGCGAGGATGAGGCGCATGCCGTCCAGCACCGCCTGCTCGGGCCGCTGCGGCGTCGTCAGCACCTTGCGCGTCTTGCGCGCCTCGCCCACGTCCAGCACGATATCGGTGAATGTGCCACCGATATCGACGGCAAGCCGCACCTCGGCTCCCTCAAGCATTCCAAATTCTCCGCGCTGATCGTCAAGACTGAGGTCGAAAGCGCAGCAATTTCCATGCCATGGACGACGAGGACAACGCCGCGCCTGACTATTCTGCTTGGCACCTATGCAATAGGCAAGACGTGTTCGACGCCTGCGCGATCAGAGCAGGAATGCAAGCGCCGACTCGCAGCGCTCCTCGACCTTCAGCGTCAGGAGATCGTCGGCGCGGGTGCGGCCGAGATTGACTGCTGCAATCGGAATTTTGCGTTCCGCGGCAGCCTGCACGAAGCGGAATCCGGAATAGACCATCAGCGAGGAGCCGACAATCAGCATGGCGTCGGCCTGCGCCAGATGATCGTGCGCGGTGGCGACAATATCGCGGGGGACGTTCTCGCCGAAGAACACGACGTCGGGCTTGAGGATGCCGCCGCAGGCTTCGCAGGCCGGCACTTCGAAGGACGAAAACTCCTCGTGCTCCAGATCGGCGTCGCCATCAGGTGCATCGGCGGCATCGAGCCTCAGCCAGGCCGTATTCGCGCGACCAAGCGCGTGCTGAAACTCATCGCGCGGCGTCTTGCAGCCGCAGCCCATGCAGCGGACCAGATCGAGTCGGCCGTGCAGGTCGATCACCTGCCGGTGGCCGGCAGACTGATGCAGCCGGTCGACGTTCTGGGTCAGCAGCATCCCGCACCGGCCGTTCGCCTCGAGCCGGGCCAGCGCATGATGCGCATCATTCGGCTTGGCCTGGCCGAACCGCCGCCATCCGATCAGACTGCGCGCCCAATAGCGCCGGCGCGTATGCTCGTCCGACATGAAGGCCTGGAAATTCACCGGCTGGGTGCGCTTCCAATTGCCGTGGCTGTCGCGATAGTCGGGAATGCCCGAATTGGTGCTACAGCCCGCGCCGGTCAGCACGAACAGACGTTCGTGTCGGCCGATGAAATCCTGGAGCGGAAGGTTTGGCAGCGGAGCATTTATCATGGCGCAGATGTAGTTCGTGCGGGCGGGCTTTGCCAGATGATGATAGTCCGCAGCGCCCGGCCGCCTGCAGAGGTGGCTATCTCGGGGACCGGCGCACTGTGCTATCGAGGAGACGAGTTTTCTCTTCTGCTGCAATGCGGGCGGCTTGCTGCAATGTCAGCCGAAATTCGTCCCGTTTCTCGTGCACCGAGGCGATCGCAGGCCCGACCGCGACTCCGAGGCCGATCAGTGCGGCTTCGGAAAGTTGCAGGCTTGCCTCGATGGTTTCCGGCACCGCATCGGTTGCGCCGATCGCATAGAGGTGGCGGGCATGATCGGCGTCCCGCGCACGTGAGACGATCAACACGTCCGGCCGCACTGCGCGGATCCGCTCAACGACAGCATCGATTGCTGGTCGCGACTGAATGGTGATGATCACACCGGTCGTCTGCATCAGGCCGCAGGCTTCGAGAAAGCCCGGTTCTGTCGCATCACCAAAATAGACCTTATGACCATCGCGGCGGTCGCGCGCCACGGCGACGGCTTCGTTGTCGACCGCGATGTAGTTTAGGCCGTGGCTGGTCAGCAGCGAACAGACGACTTTTCCAACGCGGCCGTAGCCGACCACGATGGCCTGCGCCCGGTCCCCGGGTGGCCGAACCGTCAGTTCGGGATCGAGGGTTCGCTCGCCACCCAGTTTCGCGGCCAATCGTCGCCCGAGCATGCCCAAAAACGGCGTCAATGCCATCGTTACGGCGGTGATGGCGATGGCAAAGCTCGACACGCGCGGTTCAATCAGGCCGAGGGCCGCCGCCATCCCGATGCTTACGAAAGCGAATTCGCCAACTGGAGCCAGCAGGCAGCCGACCTCGATCGCCGACGGCCACGAGAGCCTGAAGAGGCGGCCCAGGATGATGAGCACGATCGCCTTGCCGGTCAGAACCCCGATGACGGCGGCCAGCAACCAACCAGGCTCGCGCATGAACACGCGGACGTCGATGGCCATGCCGACGGTGAAGAAGAAGATGCCTAGCAGCAGGCCCTTGAACGGCTCGACGGTGGCCTCAATGGCCTTGCCATACTCCGTTTCAGCCAGCATCAGCCCTGCAACGAATGCTCCGAGCGCCATCGATAGGCCGGCTTGGTGCGCGGCAAGGCCTGCGCCGACGATGACGAACAAGGTTGCCGCGACGAACAACTCCGTCGAATGAGTGCCCGCAACCATCTGGAACAGCGGACGCATCAGCAGCCGTCCGATCAGAATGAGAAAAGCGACCGCCACTACAGCCTTCAAGGTCGCACTGGAGATGTGCGTCACGACGGAGCCGTCGCTGCCCGCGCCGAGCACCGAGACGAACACGAGAATGGGAACCACTGCAAGATCCTGGGCCAGCAGCACCGAGAAGCTGGCGCGCCCCGCAACGGTCGCGAGCCGCCTGTCGCTGGACAGAAGCTCAAGCACGATAGCCGTCGAGGACAGCGCAAGGCTTGCGCCGAGGATCACGGCGGTATGGGAATTCTTCCCCGCGAGAAGCGTCGCGCCGAAAATGATCGCGGACGTCGCCAGCACCTGCAGGCCGCCAAGCCCGAACACCAGGCGCCGCATCGTCACGAGCCGCCTGAAGGACAGCTCGAGCCCAATCAGGAATAGCAGGAACACGACGCCGAGATTGGCGATACCTTCGACGTTCTGCGCGTCCACCACGGTGAACCAGTACAGGAACGGGAGGTCCTGAACGAGCGAGCCGAGTCCGAGAGGGCCGAGGATGGCGCCGGCACCAAGATAGCCCAACACCGGATTGATGCCCCAGTGGCGGACGATCGGCACCACGACGCCGGCAGTGCCGAGGACCACCAGCGCGTCACTGTAGGCATTGATGTTTATGGTTGTGGTCACGAAGCCTTCATGTGTCGGCGCTTACCACTAGCGGCAGCGTCGTCCACGATCGATAGCACACGGCGCCGCAGACCCCTACCGGGCTCCGACGGCCTTTGCCGCGCGGGCGTTGGTGGCCAGCACGCCCAGCGAGAAGGCTTGCCTCGCGACCACGATCTAATCGTTGCAACCGGTCGGGCCGTCGCAGATGCGCACGCTCCCAAGCTGACGTTCAGCTCGCCCAATTCTCCCGGAATTCGGGGAACAGCGTCAGGCCTCCGCAGGCATAGATGGTCTGTCCGGTGATGTAGCTCGCATCATCCGAGGCGAGGAAGGCGAACACCGCGGCGATCTCTTCCGGCGTGCCGACACGTCCGAGCGGAATGTGGGAGGTGACGATGCCGCGCTTCTCGGGATCACCGGTCCAGGCCGCGTTGATCGGCGTATCGATCGCGCCGGGTCCAACCGCATTGACGCGAATGCCGCGGCCGGCGAATTCGAGGGCCAGCGTACGCGTCAGATTGGCCATGCCGCCCTTGCTGATCGAATAAGCGAGATAGCCGGGCTTTGGGATGATCTGGTGGACGCTGGAGCAATTGATGATACTGCCACCTCCGCCGCGGGCGACGAAATGCGCGAGCGCCTTCTGGGCGCAAAGCACGGCGCCATTGAGATTGACGTCAATGATGCGACGATAGGTTTCGACGTCGAGCGCATCGCTCGGCGATTCCCGCTGGAAGCCGGCATTGTTGACCAAGCAGTCGAGGCGCTTCCAGCGCGCCAGGACCGTCTCGAACATCGCGGCGATGTCCTGCTCGTTGCCGACATCGGCCTTGACGATGATGTGATCGAGCCTGCCATGACCCCGATCGCCCGATGCCGTCCGCGCCAGCGCAAGCGTCTCCTCGGCTCTTTCAGGATGATCGAAATAATTGATGGCGACGGTCGCGCCTTCCTGGGCGAGCCGGATGGCGACGGCGCGGCCGATGCCTTGCGAGGCGCCGGTCACCAGCGCGTATTGGCCCACGAGGCGCGAGGGAAAGGAGGTTGAGGTTTGTGGCATGAGTTCTCTCCGGGATGCTTGATCATCGGCGGAACTGGCTTTTTGTTCCATCCCTCAGCGCATTGCTTCGATTCGCTCGGCGCCGCGTGCGAGTGGCGAGGTCAGAATCTGATGCAGGATGATGGCGCCAAAGGTCGCGGTGCCGATTCCGCCGATGGTGAACGCACCGAATTTGAGCGTGAGATCGCCGGCGCCTGCCGTGAGCGCCACCGCGACGGTAATCAGGTTCGCGGGATTTGCAAAGTCGACCTTGTTCTCGACCCAGATCCGTCCCGCCATCGCCGCGATCAACCCGAACAGCACGATCGAGAGCCCGCCGATGACGGGACCTGGGATCGACAGGATGAGCGCGCCGAATTTCGGCGAGAAGCCGAGCAGGATCGACACCGTGGCCGCGAAGGCGAACAACAAGGTGGAATAGACCTTCGTCGCCGCCATGACGCCGATATTCTCGGCATAGGTGGTGACACCGGTGCCGCCGCCGCAGGCGGCCACGATGGTCGCGAGGCTGTCGGCAAACAGGGCGCGGCCGAGATAGCGATCGAGGCTCCGGCCCGTCATGGCGCCGACCGCCTTGATGTGACCGAGGTTCTCGGCGACGAGAACTATCGCAACCGGCGCGATCAGGAAGATTGCATCGGCATGGAAGCTCGGCGCGGTGAAGTTGGGCAGGCCGAACCACGGCGCGGCCGAGAGTTGCGCGAAGTCGATCGGTTTGCCGAAACCGAGTCCGTTCGCGAACAGCAAGTACAAAAGATATCCGCCGATGGCGCCGGCAATGATCGGCAGGCGGCGCCACAGGCTTGGCGCGGCAACGGCGACCACGCCGATCATCAGAACGGTCGCAAGCCCGATCCAGGTGTCGAACGTGCCGGCGCTCACCGCCTTGACCGCCACCGGCGCAAGGTTGAGCCCGATCGCGGCGACCACGGCGCCGGTGACCGCCGGCGGCAGCAGCTTCTCGACCCAGCCAACCCCCGACCACATCACGATCAGCGCAATCACGCCGTACAGCACGCCGGCTCCGACAATGCCGCCGAGCGCAACTGACAGGTTCGGGTTCGGCCCCTGCCCCACATAGCCGGTGGCAGCGATGACGACGGCGATGAATGCAAAGCTCGAGCCGAGATAGCTCGGCACGCGCCCTGCGACGATGACGAAGAAGATCAGCGTGCCAATGCCGGAGAACAGGACCGCAACATTGGGATCGAACCCCATCAGTAGCGGCGCGATGATCGTTGATCCCGACATTGCGACGCAATGCTGGAGACCGGAGACAACGGTCTGGCCCCAAGACAGCCGCTCCTCCGGCATGATCACGCCCGAGGTCTTGAGTTTCCATCGCGGAAAATAGCCTTGCACGCGTTCTTCGGAGCCTGTTGTCGACATGTTTCCCCCGACTTGCGGTGCAGCAGTCGATCTTCGTGCGATCCGACAAAAATGTGATTGTCGCTTCCGCGGCGGCCATCACATGATGCAAATCAAGCAAGATCGATACATTCCCGGCCTACAATATGACACAAGTCGCGGTCCAGCCAGCCGTCCTCCGCCGGCACCAGCCCTGGTACAAGATCCTCTACGTCCAGGTCCTGATCGCGATCGCGCTCGGCGTGCTGATCGGTTATTTCTTTCCCGATCTCGGCAAGGCCTTGAAGCCGCTCGGCGACGGTTTCATTGCGCTGATCAAGATGATGATCGCACCGGTGATCTTCTGCACCGTGGTGCACGGCATCTCCTCGATGGGCGATCTCAAGCGTGTCGGCCGGGTCGGGCTGAAGTCCCTGATCTACTTCGAGACGGTCTCGACCGTCGCGCTCGCGGTCGGTCTGCTCGTCGGGGAGATTCTCCAGCCCGGGCACGGCTTCAACATCGATCCCGCCACGATCGATCCGAAATCGGTGGCCACCTACGTCACCAAGGCCAAGGAAGAGGGCATCGTCGCCCATCTGATGGCGATTATCCCCGACAGCTATCTGGGCGCCATCGCGCGGGGCGACCTGCTTCAGGTGCTGTTGATCTCGATCCTGTCGGGCTTCGCCATCGCCTTCCTGGGCAAGGCCGGTGAACCAATAGCGGACGCGATCGACAAGGCCGCAAAAATGTTCTTCGGTATTATCCGCATCATCGTGCGCGTGGCGCCAATCGGCGCTTTCGGCGCGATGGCATTCACCGTCGGCGCCTACGGTCTCGGCTCGCTGCTCAACCTCGCCGCCCTGATCGGCGCGTTCTACCTGACCAGCATCCTGTTCGTGCTGATCGTGCTCGGTGCGATCGCCCGGCTCGCCGGTTTTTCGATCCTGCGCTTCATCGCCTACATCAAGGACGAGTTGCTTATCGTGCTCGGCACCTCGTCCTCGGAGACTGTGCTGCCGCAGATGATCCAGAAGATGGAGCATCTCGGTGCCTCGCGCTCGGTCGTCGGCCTGGTCATCCCCACCGGCTACAGTTTCAACCTCGACGGCACCAACATCTACATGACACTGGCAACGCTGTTCCTGGCGCAGGCGACCAACACCCATCTGACGATCTGGCAGGAGCTCGGCATTCTCGGCATCGCCATGATCACCTCGAAGGGCGCCTCGGGCGTCACCGGCGCCGGCTTCATCACGCTCGCCGCGACGCTCTCGATCGTGCCCGACATCCCGATCCAGTCGATCGCGATCCTGGTCGGCATCGACAAGTTCATGAGCGAGTGCCGCGCATTGACCAACCTGATCGGCAATGGCGTTGCCTGCGTCGTCATCAGCATCTCCGAAGGCGAGCTCGATCGCGACGCGCTGCACGAGACCATGGCCCACCCGCTGGAGATCGGCGAGGCGTTGGAACCGGTCGGCAGGGCGTAGCGGTTCCGACGCGGTAGTTTCCCGGAATGGAAAAGCGGTGAGATACGCGTCACAACAATGGCATTGGGATCACCGATTGATAGTCAATCTTTCCGCCCGACGCGCTGGGGGCAGGGCGTCGGGCTTTTGGAGATCTTCACCATGATCAGCCGCCGTGTCGGGAGGTAAGGCGGGATCAGATGATCCCGTCTTTGACGCGAATCTCCTTGCCGGCAAGTTCGAGCCGGCGCGTGATCCCGATCGCCTGCAGGAATGCCTCGTCGTGACTGACGACGAGCAGTGCGCCGTCATAGGCCCTCAGGCCAGCTTCAACGGCTTCGATAGACTCGATATCGAGATGAGTGGTCGGCTCGTCCATGATCAGCAGGGACGGCGGCGGCGTCCCACCCAGCACGCAGGCGAGGCCAGCGCGAAACATTTGCCCGCCGCTCAGGCCTCCGACCAGCTGCAAGGCAGCATCGGCGCGAAACATGAAGCGAGCCAGGGCTGCATGGCAGGCGTTAGGATCCGCTTTCGGATTGAGACGCCTGAAATTCTCAAAGATAGAGATCGCAGGATCAAGCAGGCTGACCTTCTGGTCGAACAGCGCGAAGTCGGGCCTGACCCGGACCGTACCCGCGACAGGGTGCAACTCGCCTGCAATGAGTTTCAGCAGCGTTGTCTTGCCCGAGCCATTCGGTCCGACGACCGCAACGCGCTCCGGACCGACGATCGTGAGCGAGAGATCGCGCAAGACGGGCTGCTCCGGCCGATAGCCGGCGCTGACCCCGTCGAGCCAAACCATCTCCCTGCCCGCCGGCAGGCCGGTCGCGGGCAGCTTGACCGACAGCGGTTGAAGAACCTCGATGCGTCGGCGTGCCGTATCGACGGCCTCGACCGCTTCCGCGCGCCGCCGCTCGGCGATTTGTGCATTCTTGCCCCCGCTGTCCTCGCTGCGGTCCTTGCGCGCGCCGGCCAGGATACGCGGCATGTCACCCTTGGCGCGCTTCTTCCTGCCGCCGCTATCCTTGCGCGCCTTCCGTTCAGCTGTTTCCTGCGCCTTGCCGTCAATCTCGGACAGGTATCTCTCGGCATGCGCGAGGTCGTGCCTGACCGCAGCGAGCTCGACGGCCTTCTGCGCGCGAAAACTGCTCCAGTTGCCGCCGTATCGGGTTGACCCGAGCGATGTCAGCTCGACGATCGCATCCATCGTTTCGAGCAAGTTCCGGTCGTGGCTGACGACGATCGCGCCGCCGCGCCAGGCAGCAAGGAGATCAGTCACCGCCCCGCGTCCATCCTGGTCGAGATTATTGGTGGGCTCATCCAGCAGCAGGAAGTCGGGCTCGGCAAACACCAATGCGGCGAGACGCACGCGCGTGATCTGGCCGCCGGACAGGCGGGCGAGCTCCGTATCGGGACAGGGATCGAAGCCGAGGCGCCCCAGGGCCTTCTCAAGCCGCCCTTCGAGCGTCCAGTCGATCGCGGCGATCTCGTCGGCCGAGGCGTCGCCCCGCTCAGCGCGGCTAAGCAGCTCCAGAGCCCGCCGCGCGCCGAACACATCGGCCACCGTCGCATCTGCAAGCGGTTGGACGTTCTGGCGCAACAGGCCGACGGTCCCGTTGACAAGAATGCGCCCGGACTGGGGAACATGCTCGCCCAAAATCGACGCGAGCAGCGTCGTCTTCCCGACACCATTGCGGCCGACGAGACCGGTCCGTTCGGCCGCGAAAGTCAGATCGATGTTGGAGAGAAGAGAACGGCCGTCAGGCGTGGACAGCGACAGATTCGACAGGATGATCGAAGCAGGCATGGAATTCCCCGTGAGCAAGGCGGATGGGCTTTGCGGTTGGGGTAAAATCCATGGCTGCGAAGTTCCTGATTGAGAGCTCCCTAGTAGTCCCGCAGAAGCGCAAGATCAAGCGCAGCTCGAAGGGCGCGACAGCGCGAGGAAAGCGCTGACGTCCCTATCGGTCTGCACGATCAGCCCTTCACGGCGGTGACCACCACCTCGATCAGCGCGCCGCCGCCGAGATCGGCGACGCCGACCGTGGCGCGGGTCGGCAGATCGTCGCCGAAGAACTCGGTCCAGGCCGCGTCCATCTCCTTCTTCTTGGACAGATCGGTGACGAAGATCGAGGCGCTGACCACTCGGCTCTTGTCGGTTCCCGCTTCCTTCAGATAGCCGGCGATCTTGCCGAGGATGTTGCGGGTCTGGTCGCCCATCGAGACCGAGGTGTCGTCGGCGATGGTGCCGCCGAGGAAGACGAATCCATTGGCTTCGACGGCGCGGTGCATGATGGGCGTGCGGATGCTGCGGGTGATGCTCATGATGTCCTCTTGTTCTAGAGCGTGGAAGGATGGAAGCGGTCGATGCCGAGATCGCCGACGCGGGTCTGGGTGCCGCCGTTGACGATCAGCTCCGCCATCACGGCGCCGGCGCCGGGGCCGAGCTGGAAGCCATGCAGCGAAAAGCCGAACTGGTGATAGAGGCCCACGTGACGTGAGCTCGGGCCAAATACGGGGATGTCGTCCTTCATCCTGGCCTCGATGCCGGCCCAGGCCCGCACGATCATCGCGCTGCGCATCACCGGAAACAGCTCGAACACGGTGCGGGCGCTGATGGCGAGGCTCTTCCAGTCGAGCACCGTCTCGTTGCGATCCTGGTTCGGCGTTGCCAGATGGCCGCCGCCGATCAGCACGGTGCCGTTCGAGAATTGCTTGAAGGACAATTTGCGGCCGCGCAGGATCACGACGGGATCGATGAAGTGCGGCACGCGCGAGGTGATCATCAGCATCGGCGCCACGGTTTCGACCGGAACGGGTTCGCCGAGGGCGGCGGCGATCTTCCCGGCCCAGGCGCCCGCCGCGTTGACCAGCACCGGTGCGGCATAGGTGTCCGGGCCGACATCGACGTGCCAGAGACCGCCGCTGTGACGGATGTTGCCGGCCGCCTCGCCCTCGCGCACGATGGCGCCGAGCTGCTCGGCCTTGCGGCGGAAGGCGGTCGTCGTCTGCGCCGGATTGGCTGCGCCGTCACGACGCGACACGACGCCGCCGGGACAGGTCTCGGCCACGGCCGGCACCAAACGTCGCAACTCGGCCGCATCGATCAGCTCTTCATGGGTGAAGCCGAGCGCGTTGAGCTCGGCCACGCGCGCGCGGCAGACGGCCAGCTCCTCTTCGTTCTCCGCGACGAGGACCTGGCCGTAGCTTTCAAAGCTGCAATCGTCGTCGACGAGCTCCGAGATCCTCTCCCAAATTCCCATCGAACGGACTGAGAGCGGAATCTCTGGGATGTGCCGGGCGAGTTGGCGCACGCCGCCGGCGTTGACGCCGGAAGCGTGCCGGCCGGCATAATCCTTCTCGATCAGCACCGGCTTCATGCCGGCAAGGCACAGATGCAGCGCGGTCGAGCATCCGTGGATGCCGCCGCCGACGACGATTGCATCCACGTTTCTGGTCATCCGCGCACCACCGCCTTGACGTCGGCCTCGCTCTTGGGAACGGCGGCGAGCTCGGCGAGCGTGATCGGCTTCACCGGCGCGCGCAGCCGGTAATAGCCGATCTCCTGCGGGGTCTTCCCGCGGGCCTGCGCCATCAGCTCGGTGACGGTGAGACCGCAGAGCCGGCCCTGGCACGGACCCATGCCGGTGCGGCGATAGGCCTTGAGCTGGTTCGGCCCAGTCGCGCCGATCGCGACTGAGTCGAGAACGTCCCTTGCGGTGACCTCCTCGCAGCGGCAGACGATGGTATCGCCCGAGGGAATGCGGAACTGCGGCGACGGGCGGAACAGCGTATCGAGGAAGATGCGGCCGCGCTCGGCCTTAGCGAGATCGGCACGAAGCGCCGACATTGGCGCGAGCTTCGCGGCAGCCGCGGGCGCCAGTGCTTCCACTGCCGCGCGCGCCGCGATGCGGCCGCGCGCCACGGCCGCGCTCGCGCCGCCGATGCCAGCGCCGTCGCCGGCAATCGCGATGCCGGCGACCGACGAATCCCCGTTAGCATCGAGCACCGGCGACCAGCACAATTGCAGCTCGTCCCAACGATGCTCGACGCCGGCCGACATCGCCAGATTGACGTTGGGCACAACGCCCTGATGCAGCAGCAACAGATCCGAAGGAATGGTCTCGCGCTTGCCGCCGGCGACATAGCTCACGCTCGCGAGCTGACCGTCGCCGGATGCAGAGAGCTCGGTAACGCCGGAGACGACCTGCACTTTCGCCTTCACCTCGCGCATCATGGATAGCCCCTTGGTGAAATAGGGCGAGGTCAGAAAGGCGAAGGCGTGCGGCAGCGCGGCGAAATAATTGCCGCGCTCGGTCGTGTCGAGGATGCAGTCGATGCGGCCGCCGAGGCGCAGGATCTGCGCGGCGAGCAGCCAGAGCAGCGGCCCCTGCCCTGCGATCAAGGTGCGTCCGTCAGGCACCAGCGCCGACGATTTCAGCATCGTCTGCGCGGCGCCCGCGGTCATCACACCGGGCAGCGTCCAGCCGGGAATTGGAAACGGCCGCTCCAGCGCGCCGGTCGCGACGATCACTCGCTGCGCCGTAACGAAGGCAGAGGCGCCGCCGATCGAGACGGCGATCTCGAGGTTGCGATCGAGGCTCCAGACCGTCGCGCGATGGATGACCTCGGCATTGCTGGCGCGCAGCGCCTGCACGAGATCGGCGCCCGCCCAATAATCGGCGCCGAGCTGATTGCGCTCTGTCAGGGGCGTCGAGCCAATGGCGCGGAAAACCTGACCGCCCGGACCGATATTCTCATCGAGCAGCAGCGTCGACAGGCCGGCTTCGGCTGAGGTCGCAGCGGCCGCGAGGCCGGCGGGACCTGCGCCGATCACCACGATGTCGTAGGCTTCGCGCTTGGGAGCCACAGTCATTTGCCGATCTCCCGCTTGCCCTTTTGGATCTCGATTCTCATGCCCTCTGCGACGGGCACGAGACACCCCTGGCGATTGCCGATGCCATCGATGGTGACGAGGCAATCGAAGCACACCCCCATCATGCAATAGGGCAGGCGCAGCGCGCCGCTCACTGCGGTGGACCGCCGCGCATCAACGCCGGAGGCCAATAGCGCCGCAGAGACAGTGTCGCCCTGACGTGCTGCAACGGCAGCGCCATCGACGAAAATCTGCACTTGTGGCCGTTTGTCCTGTTCGGATCGCCTAAACATGGGGAATGCCTCTTGGCTCCTTAAGAAGTTCTAGAGCGTGATGGAATCTTGTTCGGCTGCGCGAGGGTTCACCTCTGCCCAACGGGGAGAGGTGATTTGAGCTCTGGGCCAGCATCGATTCAAATCGAGCCTCCTATTTCTAATAACCGCTGTGGTTCGCAGCGCCCGCACCGCCAAAACGACTCGCCGAGAACGCGCCGACCAGCTCCGGCTCGAGCGCGCCCTGCGCCACCATGCGCGCGATCTCGAACGCGTGGTTGGAGGCGAGCGTCACGCCGGAATGACAGCAAGCGACGAAGGCGCCGGGATGCGTCTCCGACTGGTCGTAGATCGGAAAGCCGTCTTGCGGCATGACGCGGATTCCGGCCCAGCTCCTGATAACGTTGAGCCGCGACAGATGCGGAAACATCCGCTGGGCGCGATCGGTCATCACGGCGCTGACGGAATGCTTCAGCGCGCGGTCGTCGAGCTCGTCCTCCTTGCTGTCGCCGATCATCACCGTGCCCTCGTCGGTCTGGCGGATCGTGGTCAGCGGATGTGGCAGGAACGGCATGGTGCGCTCGGTCACCACGATCTGGCCGCGGGTTGGGCCCATCGGCGCGTAGAGCCCGACCATCGGCGCCAGCGTCTGGTTGGCATTGCCGGCGGCAAGCACGACCTTCGCGGCGCGCAGCTCGCCGTTCGGCGTGGTCAGGCGGAATTCGCCGCCGCTCTTGCTGATCGCCGACACCGGACGTTCCGGAAAATAATCGATGCCGAACGCCCTGAAACCGGTGTGGAAGGCGCGGAACGTGCGCAGCGAATTGACGTGGCCGTCGAGCGGGCAATAGCTGCCGCCGGAAACTTCGGGGCCGATCAGCGGCAGCGACTTCTTCACTTCGGATGCGGAGAGCATCTCCATCTTGTAGTCGGCCGCGCCGACCTGGTTGTGCATGCGTTTGACCAGCTCGGTGCGCTGGCCGAGTTCGTCCTCGCCGAGGGTGAGATGGAAGCCGCCATTCTGCTGAAGAGAGACGTCGAGCCCGGTCTGCTGCTTCAGCTCCGACGCAAGTCGGCTCCACGCCTGCGACGCCTGCACGGTCCACACCGTATAGGCGGGCATGCCGAGCCCCTTGCTCTGCACCCAGACCAGCGCGAAGTTCGCGCGCGAGGCGCGCTTGGCGATGTCGCCTTCGTCGAGCACCGCGACTTTTTTGCCGAGCCGGCCGAGGCCCCAGGCAATGGCGGAGCCGAGCAGCCCGCCGCCGACGACGGCGACGTCGTATTCAGATTTTTGCTTTGACGCGTTGTCTCTACGCGAGCCGGCGTCCACTTCGCTCGAAAACGCTTTAGACATAGATTTTCCTATCGTCCCGTATCGCCCTTGCCGGCGAGCACACGGTCGAGCCCGTAGAAGCGGTCGAGCAGAATGAGGGCGGTCATGGTGATCGCGATCACGCAGGCCGAGACCGACGTCACCAGCGGATCGATGTTGTCCTGGATATAAAGGAACATGCGCACCGGCAACGTCTCGGTACCGGGCGCCGCGAGGAAGACGGTCATGGTGAGATCGTCGAAGGACTGGATGAAGGCGAGCGCCCAGCCGCTGATGACGCCGGGCAGGATCAAGGGCAGCGTCACGCGGCGGAACAACGTCCAGCCGTTGGCACCGAGCGAAATCGCGGCCATCTCGACAGAAAGATCCATGCCGGTGGCCGCCGCCAGTGTTAGTCGCAGCGCGAACGGAAACACGATGATGACATGCGCGATGATGAGCGCCGCGAAGCTGCCACTCATGCCGGCGGAGGTGAAGAAACGCAGAAAGGCGATGCCGAGCACGACATGCGGAATCATCAGCGGCGACAGGAACAGCGCGGCGAGCGCATCGCGGCCGCGGAAGCGGTAGCGCGCGATCGCCAGCGCCGCCGGCACCGCGAACAGCAGCGCCACCAAGGACGACAACGCGCCGAGCCCAAGGCTGACCCAGAACGCATGGACGAATTCGGGGTAGTTGGCGATCGTCCTGAACCAGCGTAGCGAAAATCCGTTGGTCGGCAGCGACAGGAAGCCCTCGGGTGTAAACGCGACGAGGCAGACCACCAGGATCGGTGCCACCATGACGATGACGAAGATGGTGTGGAAGATCAACGCCAGCGGCCCGTTCCGTCTCATCGGAACACCTCCGCATAGCGGCGCTCGATCAGCGCATTGCTGCCGACCACAATCAGCACCAGCGCGACGAGAAGGAGCGTCGCGACCGCTGCACCGAGGGGCCAATTCAGCGTGTTGAGAAACTCGTCATAGGCGAGCGTCGCGGCGACCTTGAGCCGGCGGCCGCCGATGATCGCAGGCGTCGCAAAGGCGCTGGCCGAGAGCGAGAACACGATGATGGCGCCCGACAGCACGCCCGGCATGATCTGGGGCATGATGATGCGGCGGATGATGGTCGCGGGTCCCGCGCCAAGCGACGTCGCGGCGTTCTCGATCTGCGGATCGAGCCGCTGCAGCGCGGCCCATACCGACAGCACCATGAACGGCATCATCACATGCGCGAGCGCAACGACCATGCCGGTTTCAGTGAACATGAAGGGAATGGGGGAGCGGATCACCCCGAGCGACATCAAGAGCTTGTTGACCAGTCCGTTATTGCCGCCGAACAGCAGCGCCCAGCCGAGCGTGCGCGCCACCACCGAGATCAGCAGCGGCCCGAGGATGATCAGCAGGAAGAAGCTCTTCCAGCCACCGCTCATGCGGTTGAGGATGTAGGCTTCAGGCGCGCCGAGGACGGCGGTGAGTAATGTGGTCAGGATCGCGATTCGAAAGGTCCGCCAGAACATTTCGGCGTAATAGGGATCGGTCGCGATCTCGTGCCAGTTCTTGAGGATGAAGACCGGTTCGATGCCTTTGTACTGGCCCCAATCGTGGAACGACAGCATCACGGTCATCGCCAGCGGAATCAGCAGCACGCCGACGAACAGCATCAGGGCGGGCGCAGTCAGAGCCCACGGCGCACGCGCGTTACGTTCCTCGGCGGCCGCGCTCATGCGACGCCCCTCGCACGCACACTCATGTCCTCGGGACGCCAAGCCAGACGCACCGCCTCACCTTCGGCCGGCTGCGCCTTGCCGTCATTCTGGCGGATCACGATCGCCGGACCGCATTCGCTCTCGCACTGGAACAGCCAGTGATTACCTTGGAAGATGCGGGTGACGATCTTGGCGCTGAGGCCGGCATCGCCGAAGCCGATCCTTTCAGGGCGAATGCTGACAGTAACAGGGCCGCTGAGACCCGCCGGCGCCGGCGCGCTCCAGGAGCCCGCGGTCAGCCGCGCCGGCGTGACGGTCCGATCGATCGCCGCCGCAAAGTCGTTGGTCTTGCCGAGGAACTGCGAGACGAAGGCCGAGGACGGCTTCTCATAGGTCTCCTGCGGCGTGCCGATCTGCTCGATGCGGCCCTGGCTCATCACCACGATGCGGTCGGACAGCGACATCGCCTCGTTCTGGTCGTGAGTGACCAGGATCGTGGTGGTGCCGATCGTGCGCTGGATCTGGCGCAGCTCGATCTGCATCTCCTCGCGCAGCTTTGCGTCGAGGTTGGACAGCGGCTCGTCGAGCAGGAGGACGCTCGGCTTGATCACCAGCGCGCGCGCCAGCGCCACGCGCTGCTGCTGGCCGCCGGACATGCGGCGCGGATGACGGTCCTCATAGCCGGCGAGGCCGACCATCGCCAGCGCGGCACGGACGCGCTCGGCTTTTTCAGCGCGCGACACCTTGCGCATCTCGAGGCCGAAGGCGACGTTCTCCGCCACGGTCATGTGCGGAAACAGCGCGTAGCTCTGGAACACGATGCCGAGGCCGCGCTTGGCCGGATGGATCGCGGTGAGGTCCTTGCCCTCCAGCCGGATCGCACCGCGGGTGGGATCGAGGAAGCCCGCGATCATCTGCAACGTCGTGGTCTTGCCGCAGCCGGAAGGCCCGAGGAAGGAGATGAACTCCCCCTTCCTCACCGACAGACTGAAGTCATCGACCACGGTCTGCGCGCCGAACTGTTTTGCGACCCGATCAAGCTCGAGATAGGCCATGCGCTGTCTCCGCTACGGACGATCAGATCAGCGCTCGACCTCGCGATTCCAGCGCTTGGTCCACTCCTCGCGCTTCTCGTTGATGACGGTCCAGTCCGGATTATAGAGCTTCGCCGCGCGCTCGCCGATCGGCGCCATCTTGCCGAGCTCGGGCGGGATCACCAGCGATTTCAGCACCGGGCCGTAGCCATAGTCCTTCAGCATCACCAGCTGGATCTTGGGATCGAGCAGCATCTTGACGAAGCTCGCGGCCAGAGGAGAAGCGTTGGGCTTGGCGATTGGACATGCCGTCGTCAGCAGCGTCGCGGCGCCTTCCTTCGGATAGACGAAGTCGACGGGAAAGCCGGTATTGGCGAAGCTCTGCACGCGGCCGGTACCCCACACCGCGATCACGGCCTGGCCGGACTGGAACAGCTCGGTCATCTTGCCGGGCGACGGCTCATAGGCGAGCACGTTCGGATTGATCTGCTCCTTGAAGATCTTGAAGCCTGAATCGACGTTGGTCTCGCCGCCGCCATTCATCTTCGACAGCATCACCAGGGCTTCGAGGCCGTAGGTGTTGTTGATCGGGGGGATGACGAGTTGCTTCGCGTATTTCGGGTCCTTCAGATCGTTCCACGAGGTCGGCGGCGCCCAACCTTTCTCTTTGAACACCTTGGTGTTGTACATCAGGCCGGTCGCGACGATGCCGATCGCGACCGCACGATCATCCTTGAAGCGGGCGGTGTCGTAGAGATCGGCCGGCAATCCGTCGAGCTTGCCGCAGAAGCCGAGCTGCATCGCCTGGTACATCGGGCCGTCATCGACGATGGCGACGTCGATCTGCTGGTTGCCCTTCTGCGCCTGGAGCTTTGCCAGTGTGTCGGTCGAGTTGCCGGCGACGTACTCGACCTTGACGCCGTTCTCCTTCTCGAAAGCGGGGATCACCTCGTCGCGGATCGTCTTCTCGAACGAGCCGCCATAGCCGGCGACATAGAGCGTCTTTTGCTGGGCCGAGGCGGCCGACGGGGCGGCAATCAGCGCCGCGATGCTGACCGCGGTCAGAAGGCGAAAAGTCTTCATGTGGACCGATCTCCATACCGGAATGAGGTGACGTGCCGACAAGTCTCCGGCCGAAGCACCTTCCGCATTTCCTTCCGCGCAAATTCCTCTCCGACCAGGGCTCCGGCCCCTGCTCGGCGGGTTTTGGCGCGATTTGGAGGTTTGAACGTCTCCAATCTGCCGAAAAAGCGGGCTGGCTCCAGCTCTGATGAAAAAGATCGCAAAACCAAGCTTCCATCGTCCAATGAATAATGGCACCCTCTGCATGCCGAAATGTTATGAGTGGAATTCGAGATGGCGCGGATCAATTCGCGGCAGGTTGAGGCCTTTCGGGCGACCATGCTGACCGGCAGCGTCACCGAGGCGGCAAAGCTGATGGTGGTGACGCAGCCCGCCGTCAGCCGGTTGCTGCGCGACTTCCAGGCGCTGCTGAAGATGGAGTTGTTCGAACGACGCGGCACCGGTCTCGTGCCGACCGCGGCGGCCATGGCGCTCTACACCGAAGTCGAGCGCTCGTTCGTCGGTCTCGAACGCATCACCGCGGCGGCCGAAGAAATCCGCGGCCGGCGCACCGGCTCGCTGCGCATCGCCGCGCTGCCGGCGCTCGCGAACGGCTATCTGCCGCGGCTCGCCGGGCAGTTCTTGAAGGAGCGGCCCAACCTCAACCTCGCCTTCTTCGGCGTGATCTCGCCGATCGTGGTCGACTGGGTGCTGAACAATCAATGCGACATCGGCTTTGCCGAGGTGCCGATCGCCCATTCCGGGCTGCCGAGCCTGCGGCTGCCGGCGTTGGCGCGTGTCGCGGTGCTGCCGACCGGACATCGTTTGGCGGAGAAGGAAGTGCTGGAGCCGGGCGATTTCGAGGGCGAGACGTTCATCTCGCTGTCGGCGGGATCATCGAGCCGGCACCTGGTCGACCAGGTCTTCCATCGCAGCGACGTTCGCCGCGTGCTGCGGGTGGAGACCACGCTGTCGGAGATCATGTGCGGCATGGTGTCGTCGGGGCTTGGCGTGTCGATCTGCGATCCCTTCACCGCACAGGAATTTGCAACGCGCGGCGTCGTCGTGCGCCGCTTCCTGCCGCGCATCGACTTCGAGTTCTCGGCCGTCTTCCCGGCCCAGCGCAGCCCCTCGCCGGTGGCGCTGGATCTGGTCGAGACCATGCGCAAGGCGCTCACTGAGCTCGAGGACAAGTCCGCACATGGTTTTGCGCCTGGTTGATTTGGACGCCGTGCGGGTCCTGTTGTATGCTGCCTGCCTCCGCAGGTAGCATATGGCACGCATCACCATCGTCGAGACCGGGCTCGTTCCTCAAGAGCATCGCGAGCGGCACGGCTCGTTTCCGGACATGTTCGAGCGCATGATCCTCGCCGAGGACCCTATGGCTACAATCGACATCGTCAGCATTCCGAATGGGGATGCGCTGCCCGATCCGCGCGGCTTGGAGGCCATCCTGATCACCGGCGCGGCGGCCGGCGTCTATGACAGGCTCGACTGGATCGCGCCGCTGGAAGATTTCGTGCGCACGGCTTACGCCAACAAGACGCCGATGGTGGGCGTCTGCTTCGGCCATCAACTGATCGCACAAGCGCTCGGCGGCACTGTACGCAAGTCGGAGAAGGGTTGGGGCATCGGCCGGCACGTTTATCAGGTGCTGCCGGAGAATGGCGTCGTCGACGGCGAAGCCATCGCAATCGCCGCCTCGCATCAGGACCAGGTGATCGAGCCGCCGAACGAGGCGCTGACGATCCTGTCGTCGGACTTCACGCCGCATGCCGGCCTGCTCTACGCCAACGGCACCACGCTGACCGTGCAGCCGCATCCGGAGTTCGACGTGGCGTTCGCACAGGTGTGTTGCGACCTGCGCGACGGCAAGGCGCCGGATGATGTCGTCGCAACGGCGCGAGCGTCACTGACGCAGCCGATGGACAACGCGAAGCTCGGTGGGGCGATCACAAGGTTCTTGACGCGCAAATCCATCCCCTCATCCTGAGGAGCGCGCTCTCGCGCGCGTCTCGAAGAATCGAGGCCCCCACCGCAACGGCGAGGCCTGCATGGTTCGAGACGCCGCTTCGCGGCTCCTCACCATGAGGGTTGAGGGCTCAGAACGGACTCTCGCCCAGCCCCGGCACATCTGCCGGCCGCGGCCCCGGCGCGGGCCAGTGAAAGCGGCGGTCCTTCTCGGCGATCGCAATGTCGTTGATCGAGGCCTCGCGCCGCTTCATCAGGCCGTGCTCGTCGAATTCCCACTGCTCGTTGCCGTAGGAGCGATACCACTGACCTTTGCCATCATGCCATTCGTACTGGAAGCGCACCGCGATACGATTGCCGTCGAAAGCCCAGAGGTCCTTGATCAGTCGGTAGTCGTGCTCCCTCTCCCATTTGCGGGTGAGGAATGCAACGATTGCCTCACGGCCCTGAAAGACTTCAGAACGATTGCGCCAGCGGCTGTCCTCGGTATAGGCGAGCGCGACGCGCGCCGGATCGCGCGAATTCCAGGCGTCCTCGGCCATGCGCGCCTTTTGCGCAGCGGTCTCTCTCGTGAAGGGCGGAAGCGGCGGGCGCGACATGATGGCCTCATCGGTTGGTTGGGGCCGCAATCTATCGCTGCAATTGGTGGAGTCGATAGGCCACTGCAAATCGGGCGATCACGAAATCAGATCGGCCTTCATCAAGGTCCGGATCGATTTCGGAATCGGCTGCGCGCGACCGCCGCTGATGAAGGCGACGCGCACTTCCGCTTTCACCAGCACGTCCTCAGCCCGGCGCACCTCCTGCGCCAGCATGATGGAAGCGCCCTTCACCGCGATCGGCCAGGTCACGACATCGAGCACGTCGTCCATCCGCGCGGGCTTCAAAAAGTCCAGATGCATCGAGCGCACCACGAAGGCGAAGCCGGCGCCGTCGGTCTCGGGCTGCTCGAACAGCGCCTGCTGCTCGGCGCCCATCAGCCGCAGATGATTGGTCCGCCCGCGCTCCATATAGCGCAGATAATTGGCATGATAGACGATGCCGGAGAACTCTGGCTTGCCAACATCGCAACACAGCGCCTTGATTTCATTGGGACGTTGGAGGGCTATAGCGTAAACAAGCGTCGATTTTTCTACGCTCCTCCTATGGCGAACCGCAGCGCCTTCGGGATACGTTGCGCTTTTCCGCCTGAGATAAACGCCGCGCGCACGCGGGCCGTGACCAAAAGATCGTCCCCGCGCCTGCATTCCTGCAGCAGGGTAATCGACGCACCCCTTACCTCTTCTGGAACCGTGACAACTTCAAGTAGGTCGTCCAGGATTGCTGGCTTTAGAAAATCGATACTCATCGAACGGACTACGAAAGCAAAGCCTGGCGCATCTTCCTGCGCTTCTTTGAGGAGCTCTTGCTGATTCGTTCCGAGCAGACGCAAGTAATTTGTTCTGCCGCGTTCCATGAAGCGCAAGAAATTCGCGTGATAAACAATCTGGCCGGCGTCCGTATCTTCGAAATAGATACGGACCTGCATATGATGGCGGCCATCGCGAATTTCGCCGTCAAGAGATACTGGCACAGGGGGATTTCTCTTATTGCACTTCTCGCACTTCGGGGCCGATTGTCTTGCATAGAGGCACCTTCCTCAGCAAGCGCCATCGCTTTGGGTTTGAACTTTGCTTGGGATGCACCTAGAACCACAGTCGCCGGCGAACTTCATCAGAAATGAGTCAGAGCCCAACATTGACCCCACGCTCGATGTATTTTCGGCAATTGTTCAACGGCTTCGCCATTGCCCGCCGGGGTCAACCTTCTTCGGCGCCGACAAGGGGTCAATCAGCGCGCCGAATGACAGGCAGAGCTCGTATGCCATACGCATGTGCCTAAGATAAGCGATCCGGCAGGACATTGCGACTGTTCCCCTGGGAACAACTCGGGCTGGCCAATGGCGGGCTAGTAAGTAGGGGCGTCTAATGAGTACCCGCAGTCGAGCAGTCATTCCTGCTGCTGCTATTCGCAAACGTCTTCAGAGCATCGTTTCTGCACTCGTTGAATTAGAGGAAGTCCGAGCCCGAGTTCTCGCGGCTGAGAAGAGCGCAAAACCAACGAGGCTCAAACAGAAAAGCAAGCGTCCACGCCGAGCCAAGCTTACCGGCCGAAGGCGCTAGTGGCCATCGGCATTGCTTGCGGCCCCCGCGGCCGGCTTCAGGAACGATTGAGTTCGCACTCGGTTCGACTGTTTGTCTTGCGTCCCATCGTCTTGCAAGACCTGTTGCGAACCTTAGCTCCAGCGCGTTCTTTCGCATCGGATTCACAACTTTGAATCCCTGGAATAATTTCTGGGTGCTGTCCTAGTCAGACACCCCTCGTTTGGAGCGATTAATCCCCCAGCACCTGCCGAACAACAGGTGCTCCCTAACGTTCGCAGAATCCGCAGAAAGCCGCCCGCCTCCCCCGCAAGCGGCGCCAAGAAAGATACGATCGCGACTATGTCAGCCCACGTCGCGAGTTGACTGAATGATCGAACCGGGTGCCGGTCGACGAGGAGGCGTGCTGAAAAGTCAGCAAATATCATTCGCCGAATAGTACATCGAGCGTCTCCATGATCTCACTGGGGTGCAGGAATGAGGTCGCGATGATGAACAGCAATCGAGGACGAGTTTCAATTGATGCTTGAAACCGCCATCGATCTTGCGATGCAAGGTTTCGATCCGACCAACGTGCTTCGCGCGTTCGCCTAAGTTGCGGAATTTCATGCCCTGTCCGGAGAGCTATCCCATGCGTTGCGCGTTTACGAAAGCGTTATCAGCCGATCGCTGGAGCCGAACACTATTACGTTCGCAGAGTTGCCCGAGAACTACCGTGGCGGCTGAACACTCGGTTCACAGGGATCGGCTGCGTTAAGGTAATGAGAAAACAGTGATCTGCCCTCCCAGCGTCGTAAAATCGCGTAGCCCAGCGTAGCCCCCAACAGCACCCAAACCCGCAGTTGGCTCGGTAAGACCGGCTGCAAGGCCGATACCGGCCCAGCCGCCGACGCCCGATAGAACGGCAATGTACTGCTTGCCTGCATACTCGTACGTCGTCACGTTTCCAATGATTCCTGAGGGCGTCTTGAACTTGTAAAGCTCGTTGCCCGTCTTCGCGTCGACAGCTTTGAGATACCCTTCGAGTGTGCCGTAGAACACAACGTTTCCCGCCGTTGCTAGTGCGCCGGACCACACTGAGAACTGCTCTTTGTTCGACCAAACGATTTTGCCAGTACGTGCGTCCCAAGCAATGAAGTTGCCCATATGATTCTCGCCACGAGGCGGATACATTGACAGTGTAGCGCCGACATAAGGCTGCCCTGCTGTGTAGCTCACCTTGAATGGCTCGTAGTCCATGCAGACGTGGTTCGTCGGGACGTAGAACAGGCCCGTATCAGGCGAGAATGCGGCCGGCTGTTGGTCTTTGGTTCCAAGTGCAGCTGGGCAGATCCCAGTCACATTCACATCCTCCTGCCGCGTACTAAATTTCGGATCCACGAGCGGACGACCGTAAGTCTGCGACCGCTTGTCCATGTCGATCTTCGTCGCCCAGTTTACCACGGGATCATATTTTTCCGCGACCAGGAGCTCGCCGCTGCCGCGATCGAGGGTGTAGGCGAATCCATTTCTGTCGAAGTGAACGAGCAGATTCCGAGGTGTACCCCCGATGGTCTGGTCAACAAGGATCATTTCGTTGACACCATCGTAGTCCCACTCGTCGTGGGGTGTCATCTGATACACCCATTTTGCCACTCCGGTGTCGACATCTCGCGCGAAGATGGTCATTGACCATTTGTTGTCACCTGGTCGTTGGCTTGGATTCCACGTTCCTGGATTGGCGGAGCCGTAATAAATTAGGTTGAGCTCAGGATCGTATGAGTACCATCCCCAAGTGGTCGATCCGCCGAGCTTCCACTGTTCACCTTGCCAGGTCTTGAGGCTCGAGTCCGGGCCGACCGGTTTGCCGAGCTCTGTTGTTTTTTGCGGGTCGATGAGAATCTCATTGTCCGGACCGATCGAGTACGCACGCCACGCCTGTTTCCCAGTTTTTACGTCGTACGCGGTTAGCGAACCACGAACCGCAAACTCGCCGCCAGAGATGCCGACGAATACCTTGTCCTTGATCACCATGGGAGCCGATGTTCCGGTCTCACCCTTTGACGGATCACCATTTTTGACCGACCAAACCGGCTGGCCGCTCTTTGCGTCTAGGGCCACCAGCGTCGTATCGGCTTGGTACAAGAATATCTTCCCGTCGCCGTATGCCGCTCCGCGATTGACGGTGTCGCAGCACATAACGGGAATCACGTTTGGGTCCTGTTTTGGCTCGTATTTCCAGAGAATTTTGGCGTCGTTGTCGAGATCAAGCGCATACAGTGGATTCGGAAATGGTCCATGCACATACATGACATTGCCGATCACCAGCGGTCCGCCCTCATGCCCGCGCAGGACACCAGTCGAAAACGTCCACGCAACCTTTAGCTTGGCCACATTGTCAGAGGTAATCTGCTTGAGTTGGGAATAGCGGTGGTTGGCGTAGTTGCCAGTCGGCATCACCCAGTCTTTCGGGTTCTGCGACATCCTAAGAAGTTCGTCGCTGGCAACTGCCGCGCCGGCGGCCAATATCGCCGCTGTGCCTACGCAGAGCTTAAGGAGCAAATCGCGCATTAGAGACCCTCCCTATTGCACTTGTCAGGTCTGCCGGCCGCTGCAGCCGTACCGTAGCGGCAACGCCGAGTGCCGCACGTCGGGGGGTGTACTGCCATTTTTCGCACTCCGGCAGGCGCATTTTTGTCGCGCGACAAAGTTTCTTCAAACAATAAGAACGAGTCGTCAGTCATTGGTACCCTCCGAGAAAGGACACGGCATCATCGCATCGAGGCGGCTGTAGAGGGCATTGCATTCCTCCGAACCCGTTCGGCAAACGCCGGCTAGTCCGCCGAAGGTATCCAGAAAGAGGAAATGGCAATCCCCCTGGCCAATCCAAGACGCGCTGCTCGTTTGGGTGTTTGCCATCGGCCTGATGGGCGTCGGAGCGTGTCCGGCCTCGTCGACAAGCGTCAATGGTCCCGTTCGTCAGCGTTGTCTGCTAAGTTCTATGTCTCGTCCCCGCGCGACGATCATGCCTCGAATTGCGGGCGAGGGCAGCCGATCTGACCCTGATAGCGCAGTAGAGGTGCAGGCGGACCCTCCATCGAAGTCGCGCGCCCGCCAAGTGGATCGTGGTCTGCGGCAGCCCCGTCTGGAGGCTTCTGAACTACTCGCCTGGGCGACCTCCTATCCCGAATCGAGCCGAGTGGAGGCGCTTTCGCCCGGCATATTTCGGCCGCAGCCCCAGCGTGCCGAAACTCAGTTGTAAAAGATCAGTGGCAAGCAGCTGTAGGTCCAGCAGAACAGGGTGGCCAAGCCGCCCAGAACGATGATGTCTTCAGTCATGTCGAGTGCTGCCATTTCCGGGTATCGATCGACAGAATTTGCGAAGGCTAAGATCAGGACCAGAGGACGAGCACAACGGCAACGCGCCGGACACGAAGGCGGCGACACGCTCGGTTGTGCCGAAGCAACCGTTCTACCGAGGCTTAGGCGCGCGCCAGCCTTCATTTCTAATCTGAGGACCTGGTAGATCACAGTCGGTGTGATTGGAGCCGAGCGCTAAGAATCGGAGCAGGGGAAGACGTTGTTTTGGAGGAGCTAGCCCAAATCGGCGCACCACTCAATCTCCAAGCATAGGCCCAGCCCACTGGCTCTGGCCAAACGGCCTAGTCCTGGTGGGGAGCGAGGGTGAACTGGAAGACGGCCCCCCGAGGCTTATTCCTCGTGACCCACAACTGGCCGCCATGAGCTGCGATGATCGACCGACAAATGGCCAGGCCCATCCCTAAGCCGTGCGATTTGGTCGTGTAGAACGCTTCGAAAACGAGTTCTTCACTCGTCGGGTCGAGCCCCGGGCCCGAGTCTCGCACGGAGACGCGTACATCACCCGCAACATCCCTTTCGGTACTGATCTGCAGCTCCCGCCAGCCATCCTCAACGCTGTTCACGGCGTCGATGGCATTGAGGATCAGATTCAGGAGCACCTGCTGCAGCTGAATGCGCTCACCTTCGATCTGCGGCAGGTCCTCCGCCAGTTGCGTCTGTAGCGAAATCTCATGCCTCACCGCCTCGCTTCGGACCATAGCGACGACGTCCAGGACGGCTTCGTTGAGGTCGAGGCGGCTTTTGGGTACCGGCGCTTTCCTGACCATAGAGCGGATACGGTCGACGATCTCGCCAGCTCGTCGGCTATCTGCGACAATGTGCTCGAGGGACTCGCGGGTCTTATTTAGATTGGGCGGGTTAGCGCCGAGCCAGTTCAAGGCGGCGTCCGCATTGGTGAGCACAGCCGAGATCGGCTGATTGACTTCATGGGCAATCGAAGCCGTCAGCTGCCCAATCGTCGCGACACGACTGACATGAGCGAGTTCGACCTGGGTCTTTTGCCGTTCCATGACAGCCTTCTTGAAAACTTCGACCGCACCCGCCATCGCGCCGATTTCGTCACGCCGATCAATCCCGGGCACGTCGATGCTAGTGTCGCCCTTTGCGAGTGCGGTCATGGCGCCGGTCATTCGGGTGATCGGCGTCGCGATAACGCGCGTCAGTAGGATGCCCATCAATACCGCAATCAGGAGCGAGGCTGCGGCGCCCAGCGCGGTCGCCGTGTATGCAGTGGCGTACGCCTGCTTCTGCACGGCGTCACGCCTGGCCAACAGATCGCGCTCAGCCTTCTCGATTTCATTTGCCTTGGCACGGATTGCATCCATGGCAGCTTTGCCGGTCGCCCCCTCCAACGTGCGCGCCTCCTCGCGAGTCGCGGGATTCGCCATCAGCGCGATCTCGCGCTCGGCGGTCTCGATGCGCCACATAGTCGCCAACTTGTTCAATTCATCAAGCCGGTGTTGCTGGTCCTGGTTATCCGATGTCTGTGCTCTAAGTTTCCGGATCGCCGCGATGAACTTGTCGCCGCCCTCGCGGTATGGATCCAAGAATTTCTCATCGCCGCTGATCAAATAACCGCGCAAACTCGTTTCTTGATCAAGCGCTGCGGCCACCGCCATCTCTAGCGTGTCCAACACGTCAGTGGTATGGACACGCCAGTTTTTGGCCTCTTCGATCACGCCAAGTCTGTCATATACGATTGCGCCACTCACAAATATGACGGCTATCACGGCTGCAAACGCGGCCATCAATTTGTGCAAGATCAGTAAATTCGAGAAAGGGGACACGTGACCCTCAACGCCGAAATCCGCGACCAACCAGCTGGCTAACTCAAGATTGCTCCCAAGCGGTGGCATTCGCAAGAATTTGGCATGGGGCTGTGATAGGGGCAAAGCAGTGCAGCCTTCCCCTGAGTGGAGCATACAGCATCTCGTCGGACAACTGGGAAATTCTAGGCATGCGGTGCCGTCAGACACAACAGGGCCCTCATATCGATGCGACCTTCATGATCTCCAATGTTCCGCGCCAGATCATCTCCACTGCCACATAGAGAATGACGGCCAGTCCGACGTAAGCGAGCCATCGATGAGTTTGCAGAAGGCCGGCAATGAAAGAAGCGGCCAGGCCCATCATCGCGATGGAAAGCCCCAAGCCGAAAATCAAGACTACTGGATGATCGCGTGCCGCCCCTGCGACGGCAAGGACGTTGTCGAGAGACATGGAAGCGTCGGCCACGATAATCTGCCAACTCGCTTGGAAGAGCGTTTTGCGAGGTTTGCTTTCTGCAATGGCCCCTATGGTCCCTTTCCAAACAGTTGACCCTGCGGGAGACGTGCGCAACTCTCGCCACATTTTCCAACATACCCACAGCAACAGGATCCCGCCAGCGAGCAGAAGGCCGACGATCTGCAGGATTTGCGTGGCTATCCCCGCTAAGAGAAGACGCAGTATCGTCGCGGCGACGATCCCGATCAAAATGGCCTTGGATCGTTGCCCTTGAGGAAGTCCCGCTGCAGCAAGGCCGATGACGATGGCGTTATCACCAGCGAGCACAAGGTCAATCAGAACGACCTGCACGAGTGCGCTAAGAACATCCGTATGAAGATGGTCTATCAAGGGTCATGGCCCCAGGTTCGGCTCCGAGCGAGGCGCGTATTTATCTGCCAGCCCGACCCATTCGAGTCACCTCCAGAGCCCCAATACAGATCCAGTTCTAGTCCATCGCGGCTCGATCGCTAAGGTATCTATCTCCGGCAGCGGCGTCCGAATGCGGTCCAGCGGTCTGCCCGAAAAGCAGTGCTACCTGATCTGGCTCGCCAAAAATCGCTGCGGCGCAACCGATCATTGTGAACGCACCTGCGATATCCCACAGAGAAATTTTGCCTACCGTTGCAGTCCCTGACTTTGCCAGGGCCAAGAGCGCGGTGATCATCGCATCCGAGAAAAACAGAAGACTCAGCGCTGGTAAGACGAGTTGCCATTCCAGCAGGAATATTATCAAAAGGGCCGGAGCCGCGACCAGCATGCTCAACAGCACGAAGATGCAGAATGTCTCTCGCCAAGGAGCATTCCAACTTGCATGAGAAGCGATCATTCGATCCTCCTGCATACGAGCATCTCATAGGGCCACTTACTTTGTGGAACCACCCTGGTCCAGTTGGCTGTTCTTTTGGTTCTTGCAGCTAATGTTTTTTGGTCCTACTGCGCCGCCCCTCAATCAGCGTAAGAACGCCAGCGGTCATTACGGCAACAACGACGATGGCTGCCAGCCCCTCGACCGAGGCCAGGGACTCAAACCACTTGATCCAAAGCTCAATCATGTGCTGGCCCCTCTGAAGAGCGCACCCACGATCGTAAAATTGCCTCTTTAAAGACGACCAGTGCAATCAGAAAGACAATGCTACGCATTGTCGCGCGCGCTTTAACCGCGCGGCAAGATGACCGCGAGCCGTTAGCACGCACACCCCCCCTTCTATTGGAACGTGGCGGCGCGAGCGCAGGTGGGTGGTTCGACGCCCTCAAAACCGAGAAGTTCGGTGGCGTTGCGGCCTGATCACCCACAGGACGCGCGCCCGTCAAAACATCGCCGGCGACGGCTGAGCCCGGAAGTGTCGAGGTGCCGCTGCATCGCTGTTCGCTACGCTAATGTCCTTACCTGATGCCGACCACCGATTAGAAGCCGCCGGGCACGTCGGACACCTCCAAGCGCGGCGATCGCGCATGCCGCCGCCGGAACGTCGCTCTAAACAGGCTGTTGAAAAAGGCGCTCGTCGTGGACCAACGATCGTGATTCATTGGCTCCGACGAGATTCGTGGATGGTGTGTGCGCGGCGGCGACAATCGAACGGGTGAGCTGTTTAGCTACGTTGATCTGGAGGCGCGGGTGCGGCGTGATCATCCGCTGCGAGCGATCCGGACGATCGTGAACGAGGCGCTGGCGGTGCTGGAGCGCGAGTTTGCCGCGCTCTATTCGCCGATTGGGCGGCCGTCGATCCCGCCGGAGAAGCTGCTGCGGTCGATCCTGTTGCAGGCGTTTTATTCGATCCGCTCCGAGCGGCTTCTGATGGAGCGGCTAGAATACGACCTCCTGTTCCGCTGGTTCGTCGGAATCGGCGTTGACGACGCGGCCTGGGATCATTCGGTGTTCTCGAAGAACCGCGACCGGCTGCTGGAAGGCGACATCGCGGCGAAGTTCCTGGCAGCGGTGCTGGCGCAGCCCAGGGTGAAGAAGCTTCTATCGAGCGATCACTTCTCGGTCGATGGCACGCTGATCGAGGCCTGGGCCTCGATGAAGAGCGTCAGGCCGAAGGACAGCTCTGGCGAGCCGCCGGCGCAAGGCGGTGGCCGCAATGCCGAGGCGGACTTCCATGGCCAGAAACGCTCGAACGCCACCCATGCTTCGACTACCGATCCCCGATGCCAGGCTCTACCGCAAGGGCAACGGCAAGGAGACAAAGCTGTGCTTCATCGGGCACGGGCTGATGGAGAACCGCCACGGCCTGCTCATCGACGCCTGCCTCACGCTGGCGGACGGGCATGCCGAACGGGTGGCGGCGCTGCACATGATCGAGCCTTATGCCGACCGGCCGACGGCGATCACGCTCGGCGCCGACAAAGCCTACGATGCAGAAGACTTCGTCAATGAGTTGCGCTCGATGAACGTCACGCCGCATGTTGCGCAGAACACCAGCGGCCGCAGCTCGGCGATTGACGGGCGAACGACCCGGCACGGCGGCTATGCCGTCAGCCAGCGCATCCGCAAGCGGATCGAGGAGGCATTCGGCTGGATCAAGACGGTCGCCGGGCAAGAGAAGACCAGCTTCCGTGGCCGTGATCGCGTCGCATGGGCCTTTACCTTCGCTGCCACCGCCTACAATCTGGTGCGACTGCCCAAGCTGATCGCGGAGACCGGCTGATGGCCAAGGTGCCCGGCTTCGCCAAGGCCTTTGCCGGCCGCTGGCGCATCGTCGAGATGGACGTCTGGGACAGCGACTTCCTCGATCTTGTCGAAGAGGCGCATCTCACCTTCGAGGGCAAGTCCGATGGCGAAATCGCCTTTGGGGCTCTCAAGGGCTTCCTCGACGTCCGCTACGGCGCGCGAGACGGTTCGGCCTGTGCGGAGTTCTCATGGGAAGGGCACGACGAGAATGACCCTGCCTGCGGTCGCGGATGGGTCATGATCGGCACTGCGGGCAGGCTCGTCGGCCACTTCTACATCCACAATGGCGACGACTCAGCCTTCGTTTGCGAACGCGGATGAGTTCTTCAACAGCCTGCTAAAGCCGGGTCTACTCGCCCGCCTTGTGCGGTATCGCCTTTTCGCAAATACGGCTGATGAGCGAGGAAACTTTTGCGGGCCGGTGCGTTCGTTGTCGTACAAAGTGCGCGCTGCGATGGGGAGGACTGCTATGCGAACCACAATCGTTGCGATGCTTGTAGCTGTTGGAATTACGTTCGCCTTACCGGGGCTGGCCCAGCAGCCGACGGCACCGAACCCGCAGATGCAGGAGGAGGCGGACAAGGGCATCAAGACCCGCCAGTCCGGCGAGTCCGGCTATGTCGGTGAGCAGGAAAAGCCAGGTGCTTCTGCTCATCCCCCTGGAAAGACTGACACTGCTGCGCCGACAACCGGCTCGACCAGTGGCACCTCCACGGGGGCGCCAGGTAGCGGCGAAAAGCAGCGGTGAGCTGAGCCTCGCCAAGGCAGGCGCGACCGCGCGCCTGCCCTGTAGTCCATTGCTCTTGCGTCTCGCTCGAGAAGACACACGTGCCTGACTTCGAGGCTCTACAGTGGGGCTAGAGACGGACCAATGCGAAGTCCGAAGCAAACGCGACGGTCGCTTTTTTTCGCCACGCTCGGAGCGTTTCTAACGGTGAGGAGGTTCGCTGCGGCGCAGGAAGACCAGCCCGGCAGCAGCGATCGGCCGAGGAAAGGCGACCTTCTTGTGGTCTCAGAGGGTGACCGCGCCGGCGGCATCATCGTGCCCGATGACGTGAGGCTCGGTGAGGCGCCGCTGCATGCCTGGCCAAAGGACGCAAAGACTTCGGTTGTCCGCAACGGCTCGCGGCTGAACGAAATCCTTCTCATAAGGCTTGATCCCGGGGAGATGGACGAGGAGACGCGCTCGCGCTCCACGCAGGGCATTGTAGCCTATTCGGCGATCTGTACTCATGCCGGATGTGCTGTCACCGGCTGGCTGAAATCCGAGGCCGGCGACAACGACGTGCTCAAATGTTTTTGTCACAATTCCGAGTTCGATCCGCGGGAAAGCGCGCAAGTCGTGTTCGGACCCGCGCCCCGGCGTTTGGCAGCGCTGCCGCTTGCAACCGCCGACGGCTCGCTCACCATCGCTGCAGCATTCGTTGGAAAGGTAGGTGCTCAACAAGGAGGGTGACGAGTAGTCGCATCGGATTCCCGTGCCACAGTTGGTCGCATTATTTATGGTCGGCAAGAGAAAGAGCTTAGGGAGATGACGTCCATGACCAAAAGGCAATGGCTATTGTCCGGTTGTGTTGCGTGCACGACCTTTTTCTCGGCCGCCGCATTCGGCGGGCCGATTGAAAATTACAGTCCAGTGACACAAGCCAGGCTGGAAAATCCGGAACCTAGTAACTGGATGCTGTACCGACGCACCTACGACGGGCAGGGCTACAGTCCGCTCGAGCAGATCAACACCTCCAACGTCAAGAATCTCAGGCCGGTGTGGACCTTCTCCACCGGTGTAATCGAGGGCCACGAGGCGCCCCCGATCGTTAACAACGGGGTGATGTTCGTCACCACCCCGATGGGACAGGTAATCGCCCTGAACGCCAAGACCGGCGAAGAGTATTGGCGCTACAAGCGCCAGCTACCGGATGATTTGTTCCAGCTGCATCCGACCAATCGCGGCGTCGGTCTGTGGCAGGACAAGCTCTATCTGGCCACAACCGATGATCACGTGGTTGCCCTCGATGCGAAGACCGGCAAGGTGGTCTGGGACACCAAAGTCCAGGACTATAAGAAAGGTCAGTATCTCACCCTGATGCCTCTCGTCATCGACGGTAAAGTCATCGTCGGCGGCTCTGGCGGTGAGCTCGGCGTCCGTGGTTACGTCGTGGCCTTTAACGCAGATAACGGCAAGGAGCTGTGGCGCACCTTCACCATTCCAGCGCCCGGTGAACCCGGCAGCGAAACCTGGACGGGCGACGACTGGAAGACCGGCGGCGGATCGGCTTGGATGACCGGCAATTACGACAAGGACACCAAGACCATCTACTGGGGCATTGGCAATGCTGCGCCGTGGCCGGGGGACGCACACCCGGGTGACAATCTCTATACGAGCTCCGTGCTCGGCCTCGATCCCGATACCGGTAGGATCAAGACACATTTCCAGTACCATCAGAACGACTCCTGGGACTGGGACGAAGTAGAGGCGCCGATACTGGTCGACCTGCAAAGAGATGGCCGCACGGTCAAGAGCCTGATCCATCCGGGCCGCAACGCCATCTTCTGGATCTTGGAGCGTCAGCCGGACAAGATCAGCTACGTAGCCGGCTGGCCCTATGTTCATACCGACGTCTGGAAAGGCATCGAGCCCGAGACCGGCAAGCCGATTGTCGACCCTGCGCACAAGCCGGTGATCGGCAAGCGGGTCGAGTTCTGCCCGTCACTGTGGGGCGGCAAGGACTGGCCTTCGGCGGCCTATAGCCAGAGGACCAAGTACGTCTATGTGCCGGCCAACGAGAACACCTGCGGCGGCTTCACCGGCGAGAAGGTTGCGCTGAAGCCTGGCGAACTATGGCTTGGCACCAAGCCTGAGGACATCGGTCTGACGCTCCGTCCCGGCGCCACACACATTGGCGAATTGCAGGCTTGGGATCCCGCAACCGGCAAGAAAGTCTGGTCTCACAAGTTCCCGAAATCGCAACTGTTCGGTTCGGTACTGGCGACCGCGGGCGATCTCGTCTTTGTCGGCGGGACCAACGATCGCAACTTCCGCGCTTTCGATGCGAAGAGCGGCGAACTCTTGTGGGAGCTGAAGACCAACTCAGGCATCATGGGCATGCCGGTATCCTATGAGGTGGATGGCACCCAGTATATCGCGATCCAGTCCGGCTGGGGCGTTGACGCGCAACGCATCCAGGATGCGCTCGCCACCCAGAACGTCGGGGTTGAAAACAACGTGCCGCAAGGCGGGGTGGTCTGGGTATTCGCTGTGCAGAAATAGCCGCGCCACGACGCGATGAGCGGCGGACAGAAACGTCCGTCGCTTCCGTGGCGAGCAGCCACTTTGCTGAGCCGGAATGGCAAGCGGTATGACAAACAGGCGAGCGTTACGTGCTGACGCCCGAAGCGAACCGGTTGTTGCTTTAATGCGCTTCTCGGAAGCTCCAGCTCCCATGCCAACGGCAAGCAGCGTCACCACCTGCGCTGCCCTTGAATGTCGCTCCGCAGTTAAAAGTCCTTGATCTTCATGCGTTGGCCCTTCTTGCCAAGAGACTGTTAAACCTGGCGCGGGCGCCCGCGATATAAATATCAGCGCCAAGGTATGCATCATGAATGACCATCCCGCAGTCGCGATTTGTTTTGCGAGGCGCCCCGGACATCAAAATGGGAAGGATGTAGGGGCTGAGATAGCCGCCTATGCTTCCCTAGGCGGCCAATTTCGGCCGACACTCGACATCTGAGATATAGCTATGAGGCGACCAATTCGACGCGAATGACCCGTAGAAAATCAGGACGAAAAGAACAAAAATAAAAATGGTAGCGGCGGCAACGGCGGTGATGATGGGCTTGGCGAGCTTGGGCTCGATCCGTTGCTTATCGCGCTGTTGAAAAAGATACCGACATCCGGTGACTGGCCTGCCGCCCAACGCGTCCGCTGGTTTCGAACGTTCGCAATGAACGTCTCTCAGGTCTATGATCTGGATAGCGACCCGGTCGAAATGAAGATTGAGCTAGAGGCCGCCAACTGAGGCGCCTTACTCTTGGGTCTCGCGCCACATCTGCTGGCCACACTGGCATCTATAGATGCGCACGGTGCCGCCAGTTCGGGGATTCAGGAGTTTTTGCAGCAGTGGGGGGTTGACTGCACAGCGGTCACACTTGATCTGACTGTCTGTGGGAGAAGGCAGGTCTCGCGCCGACTGGAGGGACATAGCTCTCGCTCCGAACCAAGGCGGGAGCGCTGTGATGTCTCTCGGTCACCGATAGCTGCCATTAAGGGATCGCGCGGTGATGCAATACCTGTACGCCTACAATCCGGTCCTGGCTATAGGAAAGCGCCAAATTGGGCCACCCCCCAAATCAAATTAGGCCACTGAGCCCGGAAACAGGCCACAACCCTCCCTCGAAAGACGAGACGGCCGAGGCGGAACCACCGCCACAGAGTCGAGACGGCGATTTGGCGCGCCGGTCCGCTGGGACTGCGAAGGCACAAATTGCTCAGCCGAGTCAGCAGCACAACCAGAGCTTCGCTGCAGCCTGAGCTGCACCGTGAGGCCGGTAGGCTGGTGTGCGTGATGGGAAGAAAGCTTGGGTGCAAGCTGTCGTCGGCCGGCTGCGTTGGGATCATCGGGCAGTCGCGCTGCTACAGCATGCTCCGCAAAAGCGCGAAGCAGTTTACCGAAAGATCGCGCATAAGCAACAATCTCAAGCGCGATGACGATTCAATCCGAATCGCCTCGCGCTTTAGTCGCGTGTTCGCGGTGGCAGCGACGGTCGGGACACTCACCGCCCCTTTCGCCACCCAGAGCGCGTGAATCGCGTCAACGCCTACTTCGAGGCTTTCCGCTCCGGCGACGAGTACGACGTGGATGCGATCACTCACGTGATGGCCTGCACCTCGCATTTTCCTGGGACGTTCCTGGCGAACTGGGAGTCACCCGAGAACGAGGTGCATATTTGATACTCGGATCAGTGCGGCGGTCTTCGACCGGTTCGCCGCAGCGGCGTCACCGCTGCCGGCTCATCCTTGGCGACGCCATTAGCAAACGAAGCGACGAGACTTGCGTGGGCCCGCTCGATCCATGGGATGAGGCCCGCCTCGGTCTTGCGTCGGATCATCAGGTGGAATTCGGCAATGATCTCGCGTGCCTCGACCAGGGTTGGTACCCCGGCTTCGATTGCCGCTACCGTGACGGTCTCCGCTTTCGTTAGCAAGTCCCGGCCGATTGTCATTAGCCGCGCGATCGTCCTGGCAGACGGAATCCTCTGAAGATTTCGCGCGTCGGCCTTTTCAGCCTGTCGTCTGCGAGTTGCCCATTCGCTGATGACGCGGAGCGAGCCTCGGAAGCCACGCGCTGCTAAGCGGCGCCAAAGTTCAGCTCCATTTGCGGCAGCCGGACGCCCATTGATCGTCGAACCACGGCAAGTGCATATCCAACGAACTTTTCCGGGTTCGGAAGTCGTCGTGACGTTCGCCGCGGACCACCTGTCGCACCAGCTTCCTGCTATGGCCGGTTTGACGCACGCTCTGCTTGATAGGTAGCCATTATTCGACAGAGTCAGGGTAGCCGCGTTGGTCTCCTCGCGGCGCAGATAGCCCTCATACTGGAGGCGCTCAGCGGCCGTGAGCAGCTTGGGACCGATCGTGGTCGCACCGATGACGATGCGTATCTGGCGCATCGACTTGCGCACGGAATCGAGGAAAGCCCGACTGGCGTTCTCCATCAGATGCCAACGATCGGCGACCTGCACCGTGCGGCAGGGCCTTTGCTGCTGCTTCGCCATATCCCCCGCCACGATCGCGGGCGACGATTGCGACGTGGGATGAGCCCAGGCTTGAGCGGTCGCTGGTTCACGATCCGGCAGCAGGGTGACCACCCGGCGCCTTTCCAGGTTGCAGATGATGCTCGCGTATCGGTGATTGCGCCGCCAAGCCCAGTCATCAATGCCGATAACCCTTAGCGGGCCAGCTGGGGGATGGCTACGGCGCCGAACTACCCGAAGAAGCGTATCTTTGCTCACCGGCAGCATTAGCCGCTTTGCAAAGCCTGCTGCCGGTCGACCGCCAAGCGCCAGACCGAGGTGATGGACTAGAAGCTGGACCGGTAATGTGCCTCAGCGCAAGCGGCAAAATCACTCATTCCTTCAGGACAGCGGGACACCGCATCCGCGCGGCGTCCTGCTCATCATGAATTGAGCCAGTCAATGCGCCGGCTCGACAAGCGGCTTGCCTTTGTCGACGATGTGGACAGTCAGCATTTTGAGGGTTTTGTCCCCTGCGATCTTGAACCCGGCGTGAGGGACATCCCGTTTGTTGATGGAGACCCTGCCGGCGGGGAACGACACTTCTTTGCCGTCAGGAAGCGATAATGTGGCGCCGTCGAGAACGTACACGGCCTCTTCTCCATGGTGAGTATGTCTAGGCAGCTCGTTTCCCGGCGGCACGTCGACCACGCTGACGATAATCTCCATATCGGTGCCTGTCAGATCGGCGCGCTTCAGCTCTTGGCGGTTTGACTGTGCGGATGCGGAGACGGTGAGAGCGAAGATCAATGCAGTCACTAGACGAGTCCTATTCTCCCGCTGAAATGGCGCTCGAGGGCGCCTGTTCAAAGGGGGTATTTGATACGCACGCGCAAAGCTGTGCAAGCTGCGGAGCAGAAATGGGTGGTCAATCCACTTCCCCATGCGCTCCACGTCCACTCGCTTCAAGGGCGGATTGCTGTAGTGGCCCGGTTTGGGTCACGAGCCGCCGATCACGCTCAAGCGGGGTGACTTCCGCTTTGGCATGTGGAGCCGACGTTTGTGAGTACAGACCTTAGCCCACGCTATGCCAGAGGCTGTCCTAGTCGCGTCGCCTCCAAGTGCACCTGATCGACACATCGCTGCACCGGACCGGGGTAGTCTTGCTCGATCCAGGGCTCATCGGCAAAGCGAACGTCCTCGATCTTCGACAGCCGAAGGCAGATCCACTTGGCCTGGACCGGACGCTTCGTGCGCGAACTTCCATCCACCAGGAGGACGAATGCGCGCTCCTCGCCGGTGGCGTGGCCCAGAATGTAAGGGCAGACCGTCTGGCACTTGCCGTCACGGCTTACCTGAACGGGCCGGCGTTCAAGCAGCGCTTCTCTGAGCGCCACGAAGACTTCGCTGTGGCCGTCGCTAAGGATCTGGAAGGGGCGCTTGCGACCGCGGTGGGGTCGGTACGCTGGGAAGCCCGGGTTGAAGGTCGCTGCTCGCGTGATCCCCATGCGCTCCATCAGGGCAAAACTCGTTCGGTCGATGAAGGAAAAGCTCTCGTTCGGGAAGCGCGCCCCTATCTCCGAAGCCGCGTCCAGATCGGCGCGGACGATGGGTTCAATCCGAACCCCGGTGCCGCGCAGCCGCTCCCAGAAGACTTCCGCCGCGCCGCGGCCAAATTGGGCTTTTAAAAGCTGGCACGTCTCGACCAGCACCAAGTCCGTCGTGAGGTATTGGTCGATGCTCTGAAGGATCGACTTGGCGCGCTCATTCTGGGCGTCCCGCTTGGCGGCCGCAGCGAACCACACCGAGCTGTCAACGAACGTACTCATGCGCGTCACTCCTGGACCGGGTACTGCCAAATGTCGCGCTTTGGCTCGTTCTCCTCAAGCCATTTTTGCGCGCGCTCTTTCGAGGCAAAGAGCTTGATCCAATCGGGCTCACCGATCGCTCTGGACGCCGGATCGGGCAAGCAGAGCCACACCGATCCCTCGACTGGACCGCCTTCCACTTCATATTCCCAGGCAACGCCTTGGGGATCGTTGTCCTGGAGCCAGGCGTCGGCCGCACGCCCCGATGCAAATACCTTCACCCATTCGGGATCGCCCATCGTGCGCGACTCGCCGTTCTCGTAGTCATCAAGGTAGAGCCATATGGTCCTGCCCTCGCGGCGAGCCGTGTCATGGCGGCGAACCGCCTCGTTCACCCTCTGCCGGTCCGATCGATCGGTTTCAGGCAGTGACATCACCGCGCCGTAGAGATCGGCAGGAATGCTGCGCCTGTCGCCCAGAGGCTTGCAGCGCCATTCCACCCATTGATCGAATGCGTCCGACATATCGGTCACCTCCTCGAGTTGGCGCGGAATGGACTGTCGATGGTGAAGGCGTCCGGCGCGATCCCGCTCTCGATGCGCTTCCAGGTCACGGGCGCTGCGATCGGAAATCCCTCTCGGGCTCTCGGGGAATAGGTGCCGATGGCGGTGGTGCCGCGGCCATTGCGCAGATAGTCCAGGAAGATGCGATCGCGACGCTTTGCCTGGGCAGACAGGAGGTAGCGATCTGGATGGCGCGCTGCGAGCGCGGAGACCAGCTGATGCGCGACCCGATGCGCCTTGTCGTGCAGCACCGGCTGATCCAGTGGCGCCATCAGATGAATTCCTTTGCCGCCGGTGAGCTTTGGCCAGGTCTCGAAACCCTCTCGTTTCATCAGCGCGCGCAGATCGAGCGCGGTCTCCACCACGGCATCCCAGTCGACGCCCTCGCCGGGATCGAGATCGATCACGAGGCGGTCGGCATGTTCGAAGTCCTCGACGGTCGCATTCCACGGGTGCAACTCGACGGCGCCGATCTCGACGAGCCCAAGGAAACCATCCAGGCTGTCGATCCACAGGCGCGTTCCCTGGCCGCCCTCGCGTTTCTGAATACGAAGCTGATGCACGGCCGCCGGAATGTCCTTCGGCAGCGGCCCCTTGTGATAGAAGGTCGTGCCGTGCACGTGACGCACGAGCTTCAGCGGACGATGCCCGAGGTGCGGCAGCGCCTTCTTCCAGACCCTGGTCCAATAGTCTGCGAGTTCTTCTTTCGACGGAGCAACTGCTTCGGGCAGAAGCTGCAGGATGTTCTCTCGGGGGACGCCCAGTTTTGGTCGGCCGGCGACGGACGGTACCAGCCGCGGCGCCTTGACCTTGCGCACCGCAAGATCATCGCGAAAGCCCTTGAACACGGCTTCGCGGAGCAGGCCATCATCTGTCAGCGCGCCATATTGGACCTCGATCTCAACGGTCGGCTCGACCCAAGTCGCCTTCGGCTTTTTGACCGCCAGATCGAGCGGAGAAGTCTTGCGGATCAACGGATCCAGGCGCTCGCGCAATTCGCGCGCCGTCGTCTCGGTGTAACCGGTACGCACCTTGCCGGCGTAGAGCAGCTTGCCGTGATCTTGCCGGCCGATGTAGAGAGACGCGACTTTGCGCGGGCGCGCCCCAAGCTTCTCCACGAAGGCGACGATCGGAAAGGTCTCGCTCTTCTTGCACTTGAGCTTGATCCAGCTCTCCTGCCTGCCCGAGCGGTACGGCTCGCCCAGCCGCTTGGCGACCAAGCCTTCCAGCCCCAGCTTGCACCCCTTGTCGAAGATCACGTTGCCGTCGGCCGCAAGCGCCTCGACATAGATGAAGGTTTTTGGCGCGTCCTTCAGAAGGCCCTGCAGCAGGCGCTTGCGATCCTCATACGCGACGGCACGCAAGTCATAGCCGCCGAGGTACAGGAGATCGAACGCGTGGTAGCGCACACGCTCGCTGCGCTTGGTGCCGAGCTCCCGCCTGAGCTGCTGGAAGTCCGGCAGGCCGCCACTGCCGTACACCACGGCCTCGCCGTCGATGATCGCACTGTTTGCCTTGATCAGGTCGGCGCTCGCGGCGATCGAGGAGAATTGTTCGGTCCAGTCCAGGCCTGTGCGTGAATAGACCTTGGCGTCCCCATCTCGCAGGTGCAGCTGCGCGCGGTAGCCGTCGGCCTTGATTTCGTAGACCCAGTCTTCGCCGCGCGGCGGCCTCTCGCGCAACGTGGGATCACACGGCTCGACGAAACCAGGAATAGCAGCTTTGACGGCGCCATGGACACGCGATACTCCCGAACGAGACTGACGCAACGCCACAGCACACATGCCGATTCAACACCGGCCTGAGAATTCGTTCCCTCCAGAGCCGGGGCAAGTGCCGACGCGAAGGGAACGAACCTTGACGGCCGCCGTTGGTCGCGATTGTTCTGCGAGACAGTCATGACAGCCGTGTTCGCGCCACGTCAGCATTCGCACGGGAATGCCGAAATCTCGGCGGGATGGTTCTTGTTCGCGGTTCTCTTGGGCATCCTGCTGGTGTGCGGCACCTCACGCACCTCCGAAGGCTGATGGCGGCCCGGTCGATGCGGATCGCCCAACTCGCGCCGCTTGCCGAGAGTGTCCCTCCCAAGCTCTACGGCGGGACCGAACGCGTCGTCGCCTGGCTGGTGGACGAACTTGTCGAACTCGGCCATGACGTGACGCTGTTCGCCAGCGGCGACTCGAGGACGCGCGGACAGCTGCATGCGGTCTGGCCCCGCGCCCTGCGCCTAGGCCGCCCACATCCCGACCCGAACGCGGTCTGCGCGATGTTGCTAGAGGCGGTCGCCGGTCGCGCCCGAGAATTCGACATCATCCATGCTCATCTCGACTGGGCTCACTTGCCCGTGCTGGCGCGATCCGGAACGCCGTTTCTGACCACCCTACACGGGCGGCTCGACATCCCCTGTATAGACGAGGTGGTTCGGCAGTTTCGGGCCGCATGCTTCGTCTCGATCTCCGACAGCCAGCGGGCTCCGCTCGCCACCGCGAATTGGTGCGGCACCGTGCATCACGGCTTGCCGGCCGATCTGTTTCGCGCCTCGTATGAACCCGGCTCCTACCTGGCCTTTCTTGGACGCCTCACGCCCGACAAGGGGCCCGACGATGCCATTCGCATCGCGCGTGCGGTCGGAATGCCGCTGCGGATCGCGGCGAAGGTTCCGAGAGGAGAAAGGGGCTATTTCAAGAAGCATCTCGAGCCGGAGATCGACGGCGGAAACGTCGATCTCGTCGGCGAGGTCGACGAGCGGGGGAAACAGCCGTTTCTGGCCGAAGCGGCGGCCTTGCTGTTTCCGATCAAATGGCCGGAGCCGTTCGGTCTCGTGATGATCGAGGCGATGGCCTGCGGCACGCCCGTGATCGCCTACCGGGCGGGTTCGGTGCCCGAGGTGGTCGAGCACGGGGTCACCGGCTTTATCGTGGAGAGCGAGGAGGAGGCGGTCCGGGCCCTGAATCACCTGGACAGAATTGACCGCCGCACGGTTCGGGCCCGCTTCGAGGAGCGCTTCACGGCGGAGCGGATGGCCCGCGCGTACGAAGGTCACTACCGCAAACTGCTCCAGGCGAGTGCAGACGCCAACTGCTGGCCGTGATCGACACTCCTGACATCGGAACCGCGGCATTTCTTCCTGCGCTGGCGAAGCAAGAGGACTCTACTGATGCCAAAAAGCGAAGAAGCAGACGAGCCGGGCCGCAACCAGGATCGCGCCCGCGTGGCGGGCGGACAGGACTACGAAGTCCGCTACGAAGCCGCGAAAATTGGGCGCTCGAAGGCGGCAGTGAAGAAGGCGGTGAAGAAGTTCGGCAGCAGCCCCAAGAAGGTCCAGGGGCGGCTCGGTCGTTGACCGATCCGGCTCCCAACGTAACCGGCCCGGCGGCAATCGGCCGCTGCAGGGTTTGTCATTCCAGGACACGCACTGATGCCGCTCAGTACGTCAACTCTACGCCGCCGGGGCCATGCGCCTAGCAGAATCCTTCCGATACCAAACGACGCGTTTAGGCTGCAACCGCGGCGGGACTGCACGTTTATCGGTACGCCTGCCCGAATCGAGGGGCGTCTAGGAAAACAGAAAGGTGTACAGCATGCGGCAAAGCCAGCACGGACCCGAGCGACATCCGCGGTTCTTCGCCTCGATTGCCAATACAGCCTCGCAGGCGGCTGGACGCGCATCCACGTTTGTCCTGGCTTGCGCGGCCATCGTCATCTGGGCGGTTACCGGACCTCTCTTCCGGTTCTCCGACACCTGGCAGCTCGTCATCAACACCAGCACGACTATCGTAACGTTTCTGATGGTGTTCCTGATCCAAAACTCGCAGAACCGGGACAGCGCAGCCATACAGGTGAAGCTGGACGAACTCATCCGGACCGGTACCGCCCAGAATTCCTTCGTCGGTATTGAGCATCTCTCCGCCGACGAACTGGAGGACTTGCGGACGCGATGCGAGGCGAGGGCTAAGGTTGTCGCGGCCCCAAGAGGGTGAGCGCAGAGTCACGCGCGGCGAAGCGCTCGGCTCACCGCGACTGCCGGGCTCAGATCCGCATCTTTATGCCCGGTAGCCCGACGATGGATTAAGGACGCGATCGCATCAGCCAGAGTCGATCCGAAACCAACGATAGCCATAGCCGTCGAGTTCGATCTCGCCGGCAGGGGTGCCTTTCGCGGGGTAGACTCGATTTCCGAAAAGATCGATCAGCTTGTGGCCGCCCGAAAGCTCGTGAAGTACCGTCGTGCATTCGCCCGGCCCAAGGTTGTGCAGGACAAGCACGGATTTTCCTTCCAGCATATAATGCTGCACCAGGACTGACGAGGAGGCGGCTTGCGGCAAGTTGCAATCGCCCCAACCTATCTCCGGGCAAGTTTTCCGCATCTCGGTGAGCCGACGCAGCCAGTTGAACAGTGAATTCGGATCGCGCTGCTGCGCGGCGGCGTTGACTTGCTTCGAACCGAACTCGCCATCGGTGATCGCCGAGTGCAGCAAACGGTCGTTCGGTGCCGTCGAGAATCCGCCGTTGGGATCGTCGGTCCATTGCATGCACGTTCGAACCGGCCACCGTTCGGGCAGGCGGAGATCGTCCCCCATTCCCAATTCATCGCCGTAATGACCGGCGTGCCCGGAAGACTGAACAGGAGGCTGAATGCCAGCTCGATCCGCCGGCGATCATTGCCCAGCATGCCCGCGAGGCGGCGGCGAATGCCGCGTCCGTACAGTTGCATTTTCGGTTCTGGCGCAAACGCCGCATACACTTGATCGCGCTGCTCGGGTGGCAGGCGGCTCAGGTCCAACTCATCATGGTTGCGCAGAAACTGGGCCCACTGGGCGGACTGCGGCAGCTTCGGAAGTGTGGTCAGACATCGCCGCAGCGGCTCGGCTCGGTCTTCCGCAAGCGACAGAAACAGGTGCTGATTGACCAGGAAGGCGAACAGCATGTGGATGCGCGAGCCGTCGCCGAAATATCTCGGGAGTTCGGAGGCGCGCACGTTGGCTTCCGCCAGCAGCACCGAGTCGCCCTTGCGCCACGACAGGAAGTCGCGCATTTCGCCAAAGAACTCGTAGTGACGTTTCGGCGATCGGTTCGGACGGACCTCTTCGACGACGAACGGGGCCGCATCGATCCGGAAACCGGATACACCGAGCTCCAGCCAGAAGCCGAGAATCTTGAAGATTTCCTCGCGAACGGCGGGGCAGGTGATGTCGAGGTCGGGCTGATATTGATAGAAGCGATGATAGTACCAGGCTCGGGCGCGCAGGTCGTAGGTCCAGACACTGGATTGAAAGCCAGGGAACACAATCCCGTCTGCGCTGTTCTCCGGCTCCGTGTTCGCCCATACATAGTATTTGCGATAGGGCGACGCAGGGCCGGCTCGCGCCTGCTGAAACCACGGGTGCTGCTCCGACGTATGGTTGATCGGCAAGTCGACGATCAGCCGCAATCCGCGGAGTCTCGCCTGATGGCTGAACTCGACGAAGTCACCAAGCGTGCCGAGGGCCGGCGCCACATTGTAGTAATCAGTGACGTCGTAGCCGTGATCCAGCCCCGGGCTGGGATAGAACGGAAGCAGCCACAGGCAAGTTACCCCCAGCTGGGCGATATGATCCAATTGCTCGATCAGCCCTGCGAAGTCGCCGATGCCGTCGCCGTTGCCGTCCTTGTAGGTGGCGACGTTCAGGCTGTAGATGACGGCATTTTTGTACCAGAGATCGAAAAATCTTCCCGTCCACAGCTGCGGCGGCACCTTATGCAAAAAGGCGTCAGGGAGTAAGCTGACGCCCGCGGATCACAACCGGCATGATTGCCGCTTGTTCCCGGCGAGGATCGTTCGCGCGTCGCTCGCCGCAACATGAACTGCACTTTTGCTTCGCACGGATGGCATTGCATCACCGTTCCTGAACTCCTGTGGGCGGCCGCTTCACAGCCCGAATGGATAGGTGTCCGGAACCCCGGCGCGGCGATGCTCCGGTCCCAGCGGCCTGACCGCGTGCGTTCCGTCCAGCCACGAAACACATCGAATTGCTAGGGTAATGACGCTTCCGCGTGATGGCTTTGCAGCTCGCTGTGCGGGCGATAGGTGATGCCGATGAAAGGCTCCAGGCGCGGCTCGACGACCCTGCTCAGGTTTTCGAACGCGGTCGCTGATCTGGGGGTCACGGCCGGAGTGGTCGGGAAGGCGGCCGACCTGAAGGAGCAGGCCGAACGACCTCGAGACGCTACCAGTGACGACGCGCCCGAGGCCGCCGGCGAATAGTCCATTTCGGGTTATTTTCGGAGCCGTGCGTGACCGATGCCATTCCATTCTGGTGTCGAGGACGAATCCACGATCCAGCAACCTGTGCAGGGAGCTCTATCGGATGGCGCGTTCGAAGGCGGACGTCACGCACTCGGGGCAAGAGGCGCTTTCTCGGTTTCGCGACGACCGCTCCAGATATCGTGCAGTGCTGACGGACGTCGGCATCGGCGCCGGGGCTGGACGGCCGGCTCCTCGCCCGAAGGATCCGCGAGATCGATCCCGATTTTCCGGTGATCTACATGATCGGCGGACACGCCGAGCAGTGGAAGTCCTAAGGCGTGCCGAACAGCATCCTCATCGGAAAGCCGTTCGCGCCGTCGCAACTGGTTACGGCGATCTCGCAGCTTCTGAAGCCGACTGCCTGAGTGCCCATCGAGCCTGGTCGACCTAGGCGTCAGCCGACGCTTGGCCGCTGCGGGCGGGGGTGCCTGGTCGCAGTCTGCGACACCTGGCTGCGTGCGAGAGAGGCGGGAGCCCTGCAAAAGCAGCAACTCGCTAAAGCTCAAAAGGCGGAAATTCTTACCCGCGCCCTCGCGCATACTGCGGTCGTTGCGCTGATCGATGAGGCAACTGGCTACGAGAAAGTTCGCCCGCAAAATGCTCTGCAAGAATACTTGGCAATCATTGTCCGAAAAGAGCTTGCCGCATGGGTGAAGAAGTTCCCGGATGATTTCTACGAGAACATTTACAAACTAAAGGGCTGGAAGTGGCCCGGCATGTCTAAAAACCGCTATAGCGTTGTTGGACATTACACAAACAATCTTTTCGAGCGCCTAGCCCCGGGGCTACTGAGGGAATTGCGCGTCAAGACTCCGAACAATGAAAAAGGACATCGCCCGAATAAAATGCATCAATGGCTTACGGAGGATGTTGGCGACCCCATGCTGGCGCAGCACCTGCACAGTTTGATGATGTTTCAGCGGCTCGCCATTGCGAACGGTTTCGGTTGGCAGCGATTCCTGCACATGGTGGATCAGGTATTGCCGCGTCGGGGTGACACGTTGCAGCTTCCGTTTGAGGAACCTGATTTAGATAAGAAAGAGGCCGCCAACTGAGGCGGCCCTACTCTGCTACGTCCTGCACGGGTCGGATTTTCTCGGCGCGGCTAGCGAGGACTTCGTAAGTCTTGGCGACCTTACGGAGGCTCTCCCTCGTCTCTGGAAACTCGCAGTTATCAGCCTTGGTACGAAACTCCTCCGCTCGCATTCGCCAGTACTTCGGCGGTCGCATACGCTCGATGCCCATGGCCAACCTCCCGAATTGGTCCATCCTTTCCCAATCCATTAATGTACATGCCGCCCCGGATGTTCCGCTGGAAGATACACGTCAAAAGTCGCATAGAACAAAACAGGCCACTGCGAAATTCAAATCAGGCCACTAGGGGTTAAAACAGGCCAGCGCCGGGCAACGAGTGAGAACAAGTCGGTGACCGAGAACGGATTGCGAACCGCGGCTGCGCTGATGAAAGTGAGTGTCAATGACTGTTTTCTCGAGAACTTCCGGGAAGCGCTCGAGTTGTGCAAAGAGGACTGGGTTCGTGATGACTTGACCACGATTACATCGAACGGCCTCCCACTTTGCTCCTCGACGGCCAAGTTGACAGTTCGCAGAGCTGACGAAGCCGAGATTGTCATCTATGGAAACGGAGCTATCCAAGCTCAGACCGAAGACTTGGTCCATATCTTGTCGATTTAGATCGAGCGTAGCGACCTCCGTGTGAGCTGCTGCCGGTTTGATGGACACCAGGATTTGGTGTTTCATGAAGCCGGAGGTGGGCGATGAAGAGACGGAAGTTCAGTCGCGAGTTCAAGATCGAGGCGGTCAAGCTGGTTAGGGAGCGTGGGGTGTCGGTGGCGCAGGCCGGGCGCGACCTGGATGTTCATGAGAACGTTCTGCGCAAATGGGTGAAAGAGTTCGGCTCCGATCCGGTGCAGGCCTTTCCCGGCCACGGGCAGATGAAGCCGGAGCAGCAGGAGATCGAGCGGTTGCGCCGTGAGGTCGCCAGGTTGAAGGCCGAGCGGGATATCCTAAAAAACTGTCCAGCGTTGTGGCGCGCCTGCGCGGGGTAGAAACAGCCTTGTGGTATCTTCTTGGCTGGGAGGGTAGCGGCCGTCAGCTTATTGGAGGCAGAATCCCCGTTAAAAAACGTGGTCCATGGGTGCATGCGAAACTTGGGAGTGGTGACGCTGCTCCGGCGGCGATCCCGATTAGGAAGATGACGATTGGCATAACCCTGACCCTCCTGCCCATTTTTAAATGGAGGACCTGCTTATGCCCAAGATGACGACGGGTGACCGCCCGGAGTTGAAGCCGGTCAATGTCGGCGCGGCCGCCATCGACATCGGATCAAAGATGCACATGGCTGCGGTGAACCCAGCCTGCACTGATATACCAGTGCGCACCTTCGGCACATTCACAGAAGACCTGCATCATCTGACGGACTGGTTTAAGGCCTGCGGCGTGACGAGTGTCGCGATGGAATCCACCGGGGTCTATTGGATCCCGGTTTACGAGATCCTGGAGCAGCGCGGGTTTGAGGTCATTCTGGTCAATGCTCGCTACGCAAAGAACGTGCCCGGGCGCAAAAGCGATGTCAGCGATGCCGCATGGTTGCGCCAGCTTCATTCCTATGGCCTGTTACGCGGCAGCTTCCGACCTGATGCCGAGGTTGCAACCCTGCGCGCCTATTTGCGCCAGCGGGAGCGGTTGGTATGCCGCTGCCATATCCAACATATGCAGAAGGCCCTGATGGAGATGAACCTGCAGCTCCATCACGTGGTTTCGGATATCACGGGCGCGACCGGCATGCGGATCATCCGAGCTATTTTGCGGGCGAGCGCAATCCCGACGTGTTGGCAACCTACCGGGACGTACGCTGCCATTCTTCCATGGAGACGATCCGCGGCGCACTGGTGGGCAACAACCGACATGAACATGTCTTCGCCCTGACCCAATCGCTGGAACTCTACGACATCTACCAGGCGAAGATGCTGGACTGCGATCGCAAGCTCGAAGTCTTGATCGCTGCGTTGGGCAACAGAGGGACGAAACCGGGCGGAAAGCTATCCAGGCCACGCGTAAAGACCAAGCAGGTCAACACACCCACGTTCGATGTCAGGACCGCGCTGCATGGTGTGCTCGGCGTCGATCTGACCGAGATCCATGGATTGGGTCCGTCGCTCGCCTTAAAGCTTATCGGCGAGTGCGGCACAGATCTGAGGGCATGGCCGACCGCCAAGCACTTCACCTCCTGGCTCTGCCTCGCACCCGGCAACAAGATCTCCGGCGGCAAGGTGCTGTCTTCGCGTACGCGACGATCCTCCAGTCGGGCAGCTGCGCTGTTGCGGTCGGCGGCCACAACGGTCGGTCGAAGTGATACAGCGCTGGGAGCATTCTATCGTCGGCTGTCCTCACGGGCAGGTAAGTCGAAGGCGGTGACGGCGACCGCCCGCAAGATTGCGGTTTTATTCTACAACACGCTCCGGCACGGCATGAGCTACAAGGATCCGGGTGCCGACCAATATGAGCAACAATATCGCAGCCGCGTCGTCGCCAACCTTCAGCGGAGGGCCAAATCGCTAGGCTTCGTCTTGCAGGCCATTCCCGGGGACGCCAATCCGGCTGTTTCTTAGGAAGGCCGCAGCCTACTTCGCGAAGGAAGCGACATGAAGTTCGCCTTCGTCGCGAAGCACCGGACGATCTGGCCGGTGGCATGGCTATGCGATGCGCTGGGAGTGTCGCGGTCGGGCTTCCATGCCTGCGCTGAACCGCTCTCCCAGCGCCAGATCCCGCAGCGACGAGGAGCTCGGCGGCAGGGTCAAGGCCAGCTTCGCCGCCAGCGACCGCACCTATGGTGCGCGCCGGGTGTGGCGTGATCTGCTCGCCGATGGGGCGGACTGTGGCCTGCACCGGATTGAGCGGCTGATGCGCCTGCAAGGCTTGAGGGGCACGGCCGCGACGTCGGCGCTTGCCGAAGGACAGCGGCGATCGACAGCTCGAAACGATGCCGGCCAACCTTCTGGACCGGCAGTTCGCTGCCGAGCGTCCGAACCAGAAATGGATCGCCGACTTCACCTATCTCTGGACGGCCGAAGGCTGGCTCTATGTGGCAGCGGTGATCGACCTGTTCTCACGCCGCGTGGTGGGCTGGTCGATGAGTGCCGCCATGACGGCGCAGCTCGTGACCGACGCATTGTTGATGGCCGTCTGGCGGCGCGGCAAGCCGGATGCGCTGTTGCATCACTCCGACCAGGGTAGCCAGGGCGGATTCAAACGGTCGTCGCAACACCAATTGTTTTCACTCATGACAGTAATTCGTCAAGCGCTTCTGCCGGCGTTTTCCAGCCCAGTGTCTTTCTCGGTCGGGCGTTGAGGGCCGCCGCTACAGCGGATATCTCGTCGGCGCTGTGGATGCTAAGTCTGTGCCTTTCGGAAAGTACTGCCGCAGCAACCCGTTGGTGTTCTCGTTAGTGCCGCGCTGCCAAGGGCTTTGCGGGTCGCAGAAGTAGACTTGGATGCCCGCATCGATCTTGAGGCGGTCGTGCTGAGCCATTTCGGCTCCTTGATCCCAAGTCAGCGTGCGACGTAGTTCTTCGGGCAAAGTGATGATGGTGCGCGAGATCGCGTCACGCACGGCTTCCGCCCCGTGTCACGCAAGCGCAGGTCCGTTCTTCTTGCGCGGAGCTTCGCCATGCCCCGCTAATCGGGGAAGGTGCAATAGCATAGTGAAGCGCGTCGTGCGTTCGACCAACGTGCCGATCGCCGAGCTGCCAAGACCGAGGATGAGGTCTCCCTCCCAATGTCCCGGCACGGCTCGATCCGCCGCTTCAGCGGGGCGCTCACTGATCATGATCTCCGGCGAGACAAAGCCCTTGCCCCGCCTGCGTACGCGCCCCCTGGGCACGCGCAACACGGGTCCGGTTCGCAAGCAGGCCGTCAGTTCGCTGCGTAGTACACCGCGGCCCTGAACGAAGAGAGCCTGATAGATGGCTTCGTGGCTGATGCGCATCGTCTTGTCGTCCGGGAAGTCGATCGGCAAGCGTCGGGCAATCTGCTCAGCGCTCCATGCCTTGGCCCATCGTCGATCCTTTCGCCGGCCATGCCGGCGGCCGTTCCACTGAACGATGGGGCCAGCAATACAAGCTCCGCTCGGGGCTACAACACTGCCGGCAAGTCTCTCCTCCACATAAGTGCGCAAGGAGAGGCTTGGCCGAAGATCTGAACATCGCTGGTGGCATGCCGCCTGCCTTTCGCAACAATCTGCTTCCGACAGGTTGCGATAAGCCGGCCTCGAACGCAGCATCTTCGCTGCTCTGCCCCGTGGCAATCGCCTTCCAAAATCTATTCTGTTCATCGCGTCCGGCCACAGACGGCCGGCCTGCCGATGGCAATGGCGCTCGTCCTGACCGCGCCGAACGTCGAATTACAACTTTCATCGCAACCTCCAACTTCAGGGTGTTGCGACGACCGTTAGAATCCGCCCAGTACACCAGCGAACAGTTCCAGCGCCTGATGGCCGACCACGGCATCGTTTGCAGCATGAGCCGCTCCGGCAACGTCTGGGACAACGCGGCGATGGAGAGCTTCTTCTCCTCGCTCAAGACCGAGCGTACGGCCAACAAGATCTATCGAACCAGAGATGAGGCACGCGCCGATGTGTTCGACTACATCGAACGATTTACAACACGACCCGCAGGCATTCGACCATCGGCTATCTCAGTCCGGTTGAGTTCGAGCGCAAGGTGGGATTAGCTTAACCTGGTGTCCATCAAACCGGCAGCAGCTCAAACCAACAAATTGTATAGCCGACTAAGCTGCCCGCGATTCCGTTCACGCGTCCTCCCGGGCTACTGAGGTCGTCGTGCTCTTAGCCTTGGCGTCGCACCATCATTTTGGCGCAACTACCAACCTTGGTTGCGCCGGGCCTCTTTTCGCTACATCCGATTTCGCTATTGTTGAACGGCAACGTCGAACGGACAAGGATGCGACTCCAACCTTTCGGTGGCAGCAAGTGGGCCCCCATCGAGCCATAAGGTGGGGGCGCTTATCCCTTAGAATATGGCTCGAGACCCTCTGATGCAGAGTAGGAGAGGAAGCAGAAAATGTCCCACAGATTCAACGAACTCTGTGCTTGGGACCGCGATCACCTCTTGCACCCGGGGACGCACATCGGCGCGCATGCGCGAGGTGAACTTCCAACTCGCGTGATCAGCGGGGGCAAAGGAGTCTACATCACTGATAAGTCTGGGCGAACCAGCCTTGACGCCTTTGCGGGTCTTTTTTGTGTGAATGTCGGATATGGCCGCCAGAAGATCGCCGAGGCGATTGCAAAGCAGGCGAACGAACTCCCCTATTACCACGCATACGATGGCCACGGCACAGAAGCCCCGATCACGCTATCCAGGATGATCATCGACCGGGCGCCGAAAGGCATGAGTCGCGTCTTTTTCGGTCTATCAGGCTCGGACGCGAACGAGACAAACATCAAACTAATTTGGTACTATAATAATGCGCTTGGCCGACCGGAGAAGAAGAAGATTATCTCTCGCTGGCGAGCCTATCACGGCTCAACCGTCATGACAGGCTCGCTGACAGGCCTTGAACTGTACCACAACGCCTTTGATCTACCGCGTACGCCAATTCTCCACACTGAAGCTCCGTACTATTTCCGCCGCGCTGATGCGACCATGAGCGAGGAGCAGTTCGTCCAGGCCTGCGTCGACAAGCTTGAGGCAATGATTGTAGCCGAGGGTCCCGATACAGTCGCGGCGTTCATCGGAGAGCCGATCCAAGGTGCCGGCGGCATTATTCCGCCGCCCACCGGATACTGGGCGAAGGTACAGTCGGTTCTGAAGAAATACGACATTCTACTCATCGCGGATGAAGTCGTCTCCGGATTCGGCCGCTTGGGCAGGATGTTTGGTTCCGACCACTACGACATCAGACCGGACCTGATCACAATCTCAAAAGGTCTGACCTCCGCGTACGCTCCTTTGTCCGGCGTCATTATTTCGGACAAGGTTTGGCAGGTTTTCGTGAAAGGCTCCGATCAACTCGGTAGTATCGGTCATGGTTGGACTTGTTCCGCCCATCCTATCTGCGCGGCGGCTGCTATTGCAAATCTTGAGCTAATCGATGAGATGGACCTGATCACGAATGCTCGCGATATTGGAGCCTATCTCCAGTCCGCACTGACTGAGGCGCTGGGCGATCATGGAAACGTCGGCGAGGTGCGCGGCGACGGGCTGATGGCGGCGGTGGAATTTGTCGAGGATAGGGATAATCGCATCCTCTTCGATACATCAAAAAAAGTGGGTGAGCAGGTCGCCGCCGCGCTGCTTGAGCGTGGCGTTATCGGCCGCGCCTTGCCGCAGGGCGACATTCTCGGGTTCGCGCCGCCGCTGTGCTTAACAAAGCACGAAGCTGATATCATCGTCGAGAGTACAGTGGACGCAGTCAATGCTGTTTTTGCCACTTTTTGAAAAGGCCGCCTTACACCGGCTACCTCGCGCACCTGCCAATATCGCTTCAAAATGCGGCGGAATTATCCTTCCCAGCGATCCTGCGAGTTTCCGTCGGCTGGCCCTTTGGAATACCACCAGCGTCGCACGGCTTCCCAAATAGTACGCAACGTATCGGTCGCAGTCGAGCTTGCCGTCTCGACTCCGAACAAGCATGCATGCTGATGGAACCAAAACTCTTTATGTCGCGATACTGACGAGTGAGTTCTAGTGAATAGGCGTTAGTGCGACTTAAAATCCGGCGACGATTGTTTTCCAGAAGGAACAGAGCCGGTCGTGGATATTCAAGAGGTCATCCCCGATGAAGGGTAAGACCGTATGTCCGTCTCTGCCGATGAGATAGCTCGCCTTACACTGCGCGTCAGCCGATCCTCATCGCAGGAGGACAAGCCGTGGCAGATTATAGGGAAGCATTCGTCGGAATCGATGCCAAGCTGAGAAACGCCATCCGATTGCTGAGGCAGGCCGGGAAGAAGAAGTTCGCTTCTTCGGCGAGGTCGACGCTTCGGCAACCAACATGGGTCGCATCATAGCGCGGATCGAGTCCGGGGATAGCGATGATGTATGGCATCTGCACAGAAGCGCATCGCAGGATGTTGGTGTGTGTGGCCCGGAAGGCGGCTTGGGAGGATGATTAACGCAATATCGGGGAAGTATACATCGCCTCGGGCGGAGACTTCGTAGTTGCGCATATTGGTGCCCGATTCGCTGCCATGGGTGGGCTGAACGTTTTGACGATGATGTCGCAGAACTTAGACGTATGCGGGTCGACCCCGTCTTTCAGCGACGAGGGTTTGGAAGGAGCGTTCTTCGTGAATTGGAGTCGCGAGCTGTAGCTCTCCGTTTCAAGTGGGTAATGCTCGACACAACAACGATCCAAGTAGGGGCCCAAAGACTTTATGAGAGCGCTGGCTATGTTCGCCGCAGGGAAGGGATGTTGCATGGATATGCGGTGATCTTTTACGAGAAAGCGGGCTCATTCGCCAGGATGACCCCGCATGAGCAAATGAGGTTGTGAGACCGGATAGTCCAGTGGAGCTCTACGGACGCGCAACGAGCACAAATTCAGTCACTTGCCCCCGACTATCGCCCAAACGCCCAAACTCGCCCTTGGGAATGATGTCGAAGCGCTCAGATAAAACCGTCACATCCGCGAGGACTTTCTCGTTGAGTCCCGCGAGATCTGCGATCGGAATGAATCGTGTCACTGTAGCTGAAGGAGTCGAAGGTTTCGCGACCGATAGGCCTCGAACGCACGCACAAACTCACGCCTGGCCGAACCAGCTTTGAATTCAAAACGAGAGCTGATACGGTGCGCCAGCGGCGGATAGGCGAAGACGCTCTGGAGCGTCGTGGGCTCGCGACGTGAGCGGATGCGCGAAGCGTCGTGGTCAGCGGAAGTCGGGGCCGCCTATTCAGACGGACGATCGCCACCTGCATGAGCGTGGGACAGACTTAAATTGCAGAGCGAGTGGCCCCGGCGCCATGCGCGCGGCAAAACTCTCCAGCCAGGGCAGCGTCGCGATCTTCGAGACGATATAGCGCATCAGGTCTCCCGCCTTCTCCGAACTGCATCGTTGACGTCGAATGCCTCAACTGCACGCAGCAACAAACGCATGATTCGCCGGGGTACCCCTGGCTATGTCCCGATCTGGTTTGCCAGCCGGCATACAAATCCACCTCGATTCAACCGCAACGGGCGCGTCCAATCGCCCCCTACGTCGGGTCAGCTTATGTTCGTCGTCCTTCCAGATCGTGATGCTACTCGGGCGGTATCGACCGCTTGCGTGCCGTAGCGCTCGCAGGCTCGCAACGAAGGACCCAGCTCGTACCCTCTTGGATCACGACTGAGTACCAAATCTGCATCGAGCAGCTGCGGATCGGGTCTCACCATGTTCGTGGTGCTCACGCCCCCCATTCGGATCAACTGCCATTCCGTAGTCTGGTTCAAGCAGCTCTCGCAGGCGCTCGATGCGAGCGAACCGGAATGGATGGACCGGTTTGATCATCGGGCCAAGCCCCTCGGGTCGAATGCGAAAAATCGGATGATGAAAATTACGAGCGCGCGTTGACTTCATGAGTCGACCTGTCGGTTCTCCGCCGAATGCCAGTCCGCGCCGTGGAGGCGGACCATCTCCCGACGGGACCGCTCGATGAAGATGCGCTCAACGCAAAAGCCGGCGGTCACTGAAGCCGCCAGCGCAAGGCCGCAGACCAAATAGTCATTCATGAAATTCAAAAACATGTTGCAGCCGGCGACTCCTACAAAACTAAGTGCCATGACCGTATTGCGAAATGCCTTAACCATGTTGCCCCCAGGCAGTCGACGAGGGACTTCTACCATCGCAACCATGGCGATTAGCAGCGTTTGACCCTTGTGATGCGCCGTCTTTCTGCTCGATCAGCTTGGGTCCGGCCGCGCTTTCGACGGCCGTGGGTTCCCCATTGCTCGGCGCAGCTCATCGATCGAGCCCGGCCTCGGCGCGATCCACACCATCTGGGCGCGTCCCCGCCTCTATCACTTCCAGCCTGGCCTATTCCGGGTGGCGACAGCACAAGCGAGAACCGGATGCCTCTCGCCTTCAACTCGCGCAACTCGGGTGGCCGATTGCTTAACCAGATCCGATCCAAGAACGTGAGAGTGACCGAAAGATGTGACTTGAGATCGGCATTTTGACTGCCAATGTAAGCGGTCACGGCGCGATAATTGGCCAGATCGTTCGACGTGTCGAGCCGCAGCACTGTGGACAGGATTTCGGCATCGACGGCGACATGGCTGTGACGGCGCCAAGCGAGCTTCACCGCGAGGTCGGCAAACCGCTCAGCCTCAACGAGTCGTTGCTGATAAGCGAAAGCGATAAAGGCCTAAAAGCCGGCTGATGCGTGCAATCCCTCTCTCGCCGTGGGAGGCCGGCGCAGTAATCACGGGCCTGTCAGACACGAATCGGAGCTCCAGAGATGATAAGCGTCATTGCCATCGTGTGGCGGCGACTGCCTGCGCGCCCAGTGGACCAACGCGAGAAGCTCACCTAGTCGGTCGGCCTGTTCTGTTCAGCAAGAATGAGCTAAGGCATGACTCAATCGGCACTTCTCGGGAGGGAGGGTAAGCGTCGTTTTCAGCGCTTACGAGGGAGGAGGAGCGGAGGGAGGCTCTTCAATGGGATTGCCAGAATGCCAGCCATTCTGTAAACGAGCCCCGCGCCGGTCCGAGCGTCGTTCAGCGGTCGCCAGCAGCGGGGCCTGTAGCTCAATGGTTAGAGCCGGCCGCTCATAACGGTCTGGTTGCAGGTTCGAGTCCTGCCGGGCCCACCAATGGTATCAATCATCACTTATGCTTTTGGCGAAAAACCGCGTGGACCGTTTGGTGGACCGGGTGGATTCTTTCGGACCAACCATGAAGAGACTATCGCGCTCGCGGCAAACGTCAGCTTCTGTCTAAATGCTCTTCGATGGCTGCTGCGATCGTGCCGTTCTTCACTGGGTCAATGCGATCCGCTTCCCGTTGCGCCCAGTTCGCCCATTTCTCGAATCCCGATTGTCCCGTCGCTGTTTCAGCGACCCGCAATCGTGCCGATTCCACATAGGTTCGAATCTGATTGGCGCGGTCGAACGCCTTCGCTTGAGAAAGCAAACGTCCGATCCGTTGCCTTTCCGACTTCTGCTGAAGCTCGCGTGCCTTGCGCTCGGCCTCGTCCAGCCGCCGCTTAATTTCAGCTTCGGCTTCAGCTTTTCGCTCAATGATCCATTCTCTATGTCGGGCGAGGCCGTTGCGGTAAGAAGCCTCCGCACTGAGCAGCATTTGCACCAAGATTTCGGTCAGCTGATTTTCGAGTTGGCTTTCTTCCCGATCTTCCCAGGATTTGTCGGTGTTCGAGCGATCACGCTCTCTGCCGAAAACGAGACATAAGCGCTCGCTCTGGCCTCCTTTCTTCGATTTGATGGGCTCGATGGTAAAGCAGACGTGGGCCTTGCCAATCGTGATCCATAGATCTCTCTTGCCGCCGGGCTCTTCTACGTATTTCGACGTATTCATTAAGGGTCGGCACCCGATGCGAGCGGCCGTCAAGAAGAGAGCGTTTATGATCAGTAGGCGCCGCCGCGCCGTTCCTGCGTCGTATTTTGGCGCGTACAAGCTGTGACGCTGCTTGGCGAATTCCTTACGTCGTTCTTCATCATGTGCCAGGAGCTTCGCTACGAGCGGATGTGCAGGCTCGAATTTGCGCTCGCAGCGGACCTGCCCCACCAACTTTCTGGAGCGCTCTTCGACGGAAGACATGTCCTCCTCGAAGGTCGGAATAGGTGGGATCGTAACGTCTTTGAATCTTTCCGTCCAATCCGCGCCCCAATAATCGTTGCGTGGCGGTTCACCAATCCGATCGGAAGCACCGGGGAAGCGAGGCGGCAACGCGATTTGGGTGGTCGACCTTCCGGCTTGTTTGCGCGCCCAATATCCTCGGGTCGGCACAGGGATGTCCGCGTTCTTACAATGCTTAGCGAGCGCAACATCGGAGATACCGACATTCGCTGCCACGGTTCTCATCGGCTGAGACCACACCAAGTCGTACAGCTCCTTCCGGATATATTCACCATTCATGATTGCTGCTCTTAACATCGAGAACTTCTCGGTTCCTGTGGGACGACCGGGCGCGGAACATGAGTTCTCCGTTGCTTTTCAGTCGTCAAGTCGCGCGGTGGCTCGACCATGGCTGCGCCGGCGCCAACTGCTCTGTTAGGAGTCATCCGCAAGTTAGGAAAGTGCTAGATGATCCGCGCGTGCTGTGAAGCGTCGTTCGCCGTCACAGGCCTCGTTTCAGCAACGGCACACTTCCTGATCACAAGATCAACACTCTGAACCCTGGACCCTCGGCCGCTTGCCGCTGCGCGCAGCCTGAGATCACAGATTATCAAGACAGACACTCGAAATCCGCCACTCGAATTCCCGCGGCGACCTTGATCCAACGGAACCGCGGGTTTCAACCGTCCGTAGACCATCTGAGAAAATGCAAGTAAACTAATGGATTGAGGGGGATTTGGGATGACGGAGCCACTTTTCGAGCCGATAACAATATCGTACCGAGGACTACTCGCCGACCAACATCTCGTGGACGCACAGCAGTTCGGCCGATCGCTTATGGGCGCGACTAAGCTCGCGAATAGCATCTGTCACGAACTTTTCTGGGAGAACATCACGCACGACCCGCGCTCTTACCACATACGCTTTTGCGTGGGGCCGAGCCGCGAGAACGGCCTGCTGCAGGAGATCTTCGCCATCTCCAATTCGGGACAGCTCCCGCTCTATAGTCCGATCCTCATCACGGTAGCGAAGAAATTCATCGACCTTTCGAGCAAGGCGGTCATCGATAAGGTCCTGTCGAAGAAGGACAGCAATAATGCCGTTGATCGGATCCATGAACTCGCGATGGCCCACAACGAGTTCGCGAAACAGGTCCACGAAGGCCATATGCGCGATAAGGCCTGGCTACAACGGATGATCACAACCATGACACGCGAGAACCGCGCCTCGGTCCGACAGCTCCCCGACCCGGTCGGAAAGACTGTCAATCACATGCAGATCGGTGACGCGAGCGCCGCTACCGTGATCGACGAGCCCGCAGCAGAAGTGCTCCGATCGCCGGATACTCTCAGCCTCGGTGATAAGGAGGAGTATGTTGTCCGCATTCACGGCGTCTTCAAAACAAACGGCGCCTGTCGGGTCGAAATCCTGAACGAGCCAAAGAAGAAGATCGTCTCCGGGAAGATCGCCGACGATGCACTTGGCAAGCCTGGGAACGTGTACACCCGCGCACTTAATGAAGGCCTCGTCCTCAAGGTCGTCGCACAGCCGACGATGAGGGATGGAAAGATCAACCGGCTCTTCATCACGCACGCCGAGATTGCAGAAAGGAACTCGTCTAGCGCGTACCACCTCAGCTCGGCTCGTCTCCGCGTTCTTTAACTTCCGGCCAACGCGATACGGTGAACGCCTTTTGTACAATGTGCGTCGGAACACCATGGAAAAGTCGCAGCCGCGGCAGTCTGGAATCCCCGCCCTGTATTAGCCGGAGAGGGCGACTCGCAAGCATTCGTCTCCGGCAGGAGCGATCTCGATGCTGATGTTCAAGGAAAGGTGGCCCACGATTCGAACGCCGCGGGGCTGGTCGATCTCGGTGCTGCAGGAGGCCGGCGCCCTTCGCGAATACCAGGAGCACGGGTGGATACAGGACCGCTCTGCCCAGTATGCCCGAGAGCGCGCCCTAGGCGTCGTCGGTCAGGACCCGCCACGCGGCGGCTCTCCGGAGGAAGCGATTCGCGTACGAGCGATGTCGTGCCAAGGCTGAGCGATGTGAATCCATCGCTGGAGTTCGAAGCCATCGACCCCGATGGCGATCTTCATGGACGGCTCAGCGTCGCGCTGGGGACGTAGTCGCCGTTCTTCACCATGATTTTAGCGCGCCATCGTGAACAATCGCGCAACGATCATGAATTTCGGACCCGCAGGCTCCCAGGTTGCCTGGCCGCTCCGATGGTCTGCTTTACGCGGCAAGCATGCGACACTCGGCTTGCCTGCCTTTAGCCGTCATCGTCCAACCATGCCCACATTTAGCTTGCGAAGCTAACACTACTTTGGCAGAATCTGTTTGCGCCACGGTTTTTCAAGGAGTTGTTTTCGGCAGTACGGGCACTGCTGAGACGGCGGTCGAAGGATGAGATCGACGATGGCGTGGCGTACGGCGGGCATGGTTGGTTGAGGCGGAGGCCCGTTGATTCTTTTTTTTCCGCCCCGCGTGTGCGAGGCGGCGGTGTTGCAGGAAGGCGTATGCAATCATAGTCATCAGGGCGTGACGATGAAGACCTTGCCACGATCGCCCTTCGAAGTGATCGAGTCCAAGCTCCTCTTTCAACTGCTGATGCGCCTGCTCGCAAATCCATCGTGCCTTGATGGTGGCGGCCAGTGTGCGCAGATCGGCCGCCGCGGGCAGATTGGCCAGATAGTATTTCTTCTCCCCTGAGGCGCGTTGCTCGCCAATGAGCCAAGCTTCGTCGCCTGGGAGATGCTGCTGACCCTTATCCCATATCCGCTGCGGAGGCCCGTCGGCGGTGCGGACGCGGACAGCAGCAAATCGGGCTTTCAACCTGCCTTTCGTCCCGCCGCGCCAACTCACGGTCTTCCACTTGGCGCTCGCCAGCATGTGTTCTGCCGCGATCGATAAAATATCTGGCACGTGGTGCTTTCGTGGTCGTGACCTGCCACCGAACTTTCATCCGGCCGCGGTTAGAGCCTCGGGGTTTTGTACGCCAAGTGGCGCGGTTGGAGCAACGGACGATCGGCGGAGCTGGTCGGGGTTGCGTAGCCGATCGTCCGTTGCGGTGAGGTGGGCGGCATAAGCCGCGGGGGTCATGTATTTCAGCGACGAGTGAGGCCGCTGAAGATTGTAGTCGGCAAGCCAATTGGCGATCTTGGCGCGGGCGTCGTCGAGATCGAAGAAGAGAGTCTCGTTGAGCAGCTCGTCACGCATCCGGCCGTTGAAACTCTCGACGAAGCCGTTCTGCATCGGCTTTCCCGGTGCAATGAAGTGCCAGTCGATGGCTGCGTCCCTGCACCAGGCGAGCATGGCATTGCAGGTGAACTCGGTGCCGTGGTCGGACACGATCATTCCTGGCTTGCCGCGTCGTTCGACGACGGCCGTCAGTTCGCGAGCGACGCGTCGTCCTGAGATCGATGTATCCGGAATGGCGCCCAAACATTCCTTGGTGACGTCGTCGACGATGTTGAGAATGCGGAAGCGCCGACCGTTGGCGAATTGGTCGTGGACGAAATCCAGCGACCAGCGCGCGTTGGGCATCGCCTCGACTAGGATCGGGGCACGGGTCCCCACGGCCTTGCGGCGAGCCCGCCGCTTGCGGACGGTGAGCCCTTCTTCCCGATAAAGCCGGTAGATCCGGTTGATCCCCGATGGCTCACCCTCCCGCCGCAGCAGCGCGAACAGCCGGCGGTAGCCGAAACGCCGCCGCTCGTTGGCAAGGTCACGCAGCCGGCCACGGAGAGTCGCGTCCGGAGGACGGCTGGAGCGATAGCGGATCATCTTCCGATCCGCTCCGACAATCGAACAGGCCCGCCGCTCCGACAGGCTCATGACGGCCTGCAGATGCGCGACCGCAGCGCGCTTGGCGGCGGGCCCTACCATTTTTTTGAAAGAAGCTCGCGAAGGGCGGCGGCGTCGAGCATCTGCTCGGCCAGAAGCTTCTTCAGCTTCGCGTTCTCGTCCTCCAGCGCCCTCAGCCGCTTCGCCTCTGAAACGTCCATGCCGCCGAATTTGGCCTTCCAATTGTAGATCGTTGCTTCCGAGACCCCGTGCTTGCGAGCCAGGTCGGCCGTCTTTGCCCCAGCCTCATGCTCCTTCAACACTGCGATAATCTGTTCTTCCGTGAACCTTGCTCGCTTCATCTGTCCGTCCTTCTTCGGCCGGACTCTAACTCCATCTGGAGGAAATACGCAGGGGCAGGTCAGTCGACCTCGAACTTTGGTCACCGGCCAGATGAGCTGCACATCAACCGGATATACTTTGAGATGTCGAGGGATGCCGACGGCCCAGGCCAATCCGCGTGCCGTCAGTCCTTGTCGAAACGGCGCGCTATGCCCGTATCCTGCATCCGCCAGCACGCACCCAAAGCGCACGTTGGCCGCGATCGCGGGGTCAATCTCGGCCAAAGCAATTGCCGGCTTGGACCGTGGGGTTCGGTGTTCGACCGGCACGCGGGCGCGCTTCAAACGAGACACATTGCTTGTCCAGCTCTCGGGCAGAAAGAGACGCAGCGCGACCATTACCGGCACTTCGCCGCGCGCAAGTGTCAGTGACACCAGCGTTTGGCAATTTGCCGTTTTGCCAAGAGGCGACGCATATTGAGCCGCGACACCGACTGAGCGATCACCCTTCTTCGGCATTGCCGTGTCGTCAATAACGAGCACGGCATCCTGGCCGCCGACAAGCCGGTCGGCCTGATTGAGCAGCTCCGATTCCAGCGGTGTCGCGTCCCAGACACCATCGGCGATGAAATGGTGCAGTTGATCGTAGTTGCCCGATGCAACGCGCTCCGCCATCGGTTGAACGCTCTTGCGATCGCCGGGACCGATTAGCCCCGCAACGTACAGCGGACACATCCGCTGTCGGGTCTTATGACCCAGCCGATCCAGGAACGGCTTCAGCCAGCGTTCGAGTTCATCTTCCCATTCTGCCATGGTCAGCCCTCCAAGAGCCGACCACCCATGAATCATTGAAAAATCGATTCGGGAATCCTAATAAAAGGCTCAAATCCAACAATCTGCCAAAGTAGTGCTAATCCAAGGGAGCATATTCAACCCTAGAATGCACTACCGGACGCTGCGGTTTTCCAACAGGATTGTCTCCAGCACTGAGAAGCCCAAGTGTCACGACGCCTAATGTTTTTTTTCGATGGCAGCAGCAATGTAGCTGCTGGTGCAAAGGCCGTGATTCCTACAAACGTGTTTCGCTTAAATCGCGCGTTCACCTACGGGTTTTCGGGTATCCCCCAGATCACATTTTACTTTTCCGGCGTAGGCACGAGGCGCGACCGTCTGTCGGCAGCTACCGGCGCGGGATTCGATGAAATCGTTATCGAGGCGTACGTTAACTTAGCATCGAACTTTCTTAAAGGAGACGAAATCTATCTGTTTGGTTTTTCACGAGGTGCTGCGGCAGCACGAGCGCTGAGCGGTCTAATTTCGCACCCCGGCCTCCTGCCCGCTGACTTCCTCGACCGATTTCCTGAATTATGGAGGCATTTTACAAGCAAGAAGCTTAGCTCGCAGAACCGCGCAGATCTTTTCCAAAAATTTGAGTCGCAACTCCACGGGACGCGCCCCATTGTCCAGTTCTTGGGTGCCTTTGATACTGTTGCTGGATCAGACTGGGATCGAATGAATTTGTTCGGCAAGGTGAGATTCAACTCACTGACGTTAGATAACTCGGTCGAACGCGCGGTACAGATTCTTGCCATCGACGACGACCGCAACCCCTCTTTTTCACCATTGCTTTGGGATGGCAAGTCGCGGGACGACCAAGTCTTGGAACAAATTTGGATCCCCGGAGTCCACGCCGACATCGGAGGATGTTCTAACGATCGCTTTCTCGGGGATGTTGCCCTCCTGACCATGCTTGATCGAATTAGAAATCATTGCCCCAAGCTCGAAATTGACGACGAGCTGTTTGTACCAGCGCTCCTTAAGAGTTTGCGACGAGCCACGCACATCGAAATTACGAATGAACGTACTGGCCTTAGAAAGCTTCTTGCCCAAGCGCCCCGCTCCATTGGAGTACACGAAACTGAGTTTATCCACTCTATCTTTAATTCCTTGGCCGACCGCGAATTCACGATCAAGGGCACAAAACAACGGTACGACCCGACACACTACAATCGCAGGCTTGACGTCTTGCCCATGCACCTCGACGAAGAGCTATACCAATTGTGCAAGCTTTTGCTGCGAGAACAACCACCCGAACCCAGGAGGTAGTTTGATTGCAGATGTTGAACGCTTCATTGTGGGCATCGTCCACGACTTGCTCAAGTACTTTAGCGTCGCCCGTTTCTATTTTCCAAATGACCAACGATTGCCGAGCCCTTATCCGCAGCGGCGGTGAAGCCTAAGCGGTCGGAGACGGGACCCAATTAGTCACAGCTTTATAGAGTACTTTGGTCCTATCTGAATCGCGACCGACTCTCGCTGAACCTAGCTCCATGCTAGAATATGTGGCTGGACGCCGGGGCATCTGGTTCACCAGCTGGCTTCAATATATCGAATTCTTCGACGAGCCCATGTTGCCGCTTTCTCAGGACGGCCGGCCATCATTCCAGCTCAATAGTTTACAATGCGAGGATTACGCTCTACGGTTGCACAAGGGGGATAACCAATGCGCACAAGGTTGGGATTTATTTCAGCTTTTCCTATTGCGTTGGCGGGGTGTGGTTATATCCCGACTTTGCCGCCAGACACGGATCTTCCTATTCGGGAAATTCTGTTGAACGCGAGCTGCGAGCTCCAGGGATCTTTAAGATATCTCGACAACCCCCAATTCGCACGTTTCAAGGCGCGACAATGGCTTATCACAGTTGCGCTGTTGCCTAGAGTCGACACAGGCATCTCGGCCGGTGTCGCATTTTCCGGGAAGAACGGCAACCACACCTACGGAGTTGGGTCGGGTGGCGACGTCAAAGGTGCTCGTAGTAGCGGTGTCACTTATAATATGAAATCCCGGGAACTCATCTTCTCCAAAGCGCTTCCATGCGAAAATGCGGCTCCCACATTCAATGCTCTAAGCCAAAATCTCCGGGTCGGAGAATGGCTGATTAGGACCGCATCGGCGATGGACCTGAATCCCGTCGCAGAAATCGACAAGCCCACCTTCAATTCGCAGATAACGATCAAGTTCAGCGGTGATGGAAGCTATAGTTATCTTTTTCCCGTCGGCACCCCGTCCGCATCGGTCGCAGGCAGTTATAGTATCGACGAACAACTTCAAATTTCGCTTTTGCCATTGGATCCGCCTCCTGTGCACTACAGCGTCACGACGCTTCCCGTGAATGGCTTAAAGAGCTCAAGCACCGCTAACAGCGCGACGCTCACCAGCATGCAGCAAGCGCAGCGCCGCGGCGACACCATCCAATTGGACACAACGCTGCGAAATCTTCGGATTCTCCAATAAAATAGGCTCGATCGTGAAGTACATTCTGCTGCTTCTGTTCTTTACCACTCCTCCTGCTCCGCACTTGGACGCCCCAACGCGCAAGGCTAAGAGCGTATGGACATTCAAAAGCAGTACTTCCTTGGAATTCGATAATCGCAAAGCTTGCGAGACAAACGGACAGATCGTTATCGACGGGCTGGATGACGTCGATACCATGACCGCAACGGGCTGGTGTTTTTGCAAGGCAGAGCCTGGGACGGTTTGCACAGACGACAAGCAAGCGCTTACAAGCTCCAAAGAATTTAAGGGCTTTTCGACGATGAAGGTTCAGCCGAGAGCGAGCGAGGAAGCGGTCGAACCTGCGGTCAATCAGCTTCTACCTAGGTCGCTCAACGCGATTGCAAAACAAAGCCTGACTAGGAAGCCGCGTTAGTTGTGACTCAACGAAGCTCAAGATTTCTGCCAATTTTCCTGGAAAGGGAAGCGCTGTCCTACTTCGAATTACAAATGTGCTCGTTTCACACGGGGTCTAGGGCGGGCGTGATTACAGCCCAAGTATCAGACATACCGTAATCGATTCGAACCGGAGATCACGAAACTGACCGCTCTGGACGCCTCAGAGAAGGCTGAGGATATCGAATCCTCATCACCCAAAAAAATTCTCCGCCCAGACTTTCAAATCGATCATTGAACATCTTCTTCAGATTGTCCTCAGCGGATTTGGCCTGTTCGCCGCCAGGGAAGGGTCTGGAAATCAATGAGACCGTCCAACGAAACGCACACGCGGTCGGCAGATGCGCGTTGTGAGTTGCACAACGCTGCTTCGGCTCTTTGGCATGTCCCACTTTTACGATTACCTTGCCGATGGTCTCATGACTGCTTCGGCCAAGGAAACTAGCTACATCGCCGTCTAGCTTCAGAACGTAGAGGCGATTTTCACCATCCTCGATCGTGAAGGCTCGGTCGCCGAACGTTGGCGTTACACCCGCACTAGGCTGAAAGAACCTGCGTAGCTCCGCCTCACCTTGTGTCTCAGTCAACGGAAGCGGGGGTTCGCCGTACACATTGGCCGGCGTAACTGGCAACGCCAATGCTCGCTCAGCCTCGTCTTGGGTAAGCAACTCGCACCGGGAGGCAATCAAAACTGGATTGTGCGTCGCAAAGGTAGTGCGTGCGAGATTGTGGGCCTCAATCCTGCGATTTACTCGCCATGCTCGCTTGACAGGCACGGCGTATGTCCATCGGTCCTTCCAACCATTTTCGAGCTTTCTGTGCCGCTCTGCTTCCGACGAACGCTCAGAATCTACGATCGGTACGGGCTCAATCTCTAAAAATCCAAGCAACTGTCGACGCTGTTCCGGTCGCGTCTGGTCTTGATCAGCGCCGTAGATCAAAACCAGATCCCCGTCTTGGTATTCACGAATAAATCGGTCCCGGTTTCCCTCGTTGGTGAAACCAAGATAGCCGCCGTCCTCTGGACCGAAACCCCAGAAGGCGCGAAGCCACACTCGTCGCTCTGGTATTCTTGTTAGCTCGTCCGCCACGATGTCCCCCGGTAGTTTTGATCTCTCAGTGCTCGCAGTGTTCAATCGGCCGTGATAGCCATCCAGCACACGAGCCTTAATCCTGTTCCGTTATCGGTGGCAGTGGAGGCGGCGCCGTATAGCGCTCAAGACCCGTGGCCAATATCCACTCGATCAGCCTGAGACTTCGTCCCACGGCTGCTCCAGCTCGGTCGCGGAACTGTTCTCTCAACAAGCCTTCCTCGCGCCTGGGCCACGGAGCTTCCAAGATGTCGAGCGCCTTGTTCACTTTTTCCAAATCGGTATCGATTGGAGGGTGAGCTCGAATGAATCCAGCAACCTGTCTGTTCAGCAGACGAACCTGGGGCTGAAGATTAGCCGGATCTGCGAGCTCGTCCCACTCAGTCAAAATACTGGCACGTGCGGCATTCCAAAACGCAAACACGCCTTCGCCGAGTTCCGGTGGAACTTGCCGCGTGGTGTCCTCCGTGCAGTCAATAATGCGAAGACATGCTCCTGTTTCGCGAACAATCGCATCGACATCTTGCTGTGGCTGCCAATCATGGGTGGCAGGCACAAACCTGAGGAAGTTGCGCCGTCCCTCAGACAATTCAACTTCCGCGCAAAAGAGCACGCCTGAGGCACTCTCCTTTGGAAATCCGCTCCCCGCCCGCCCAGGCAGTCCAACGATCGCCTCGCGGTCAGCCTGCAGAGCCGCACGGAGCCTGTGCCGATATTCTTCACCAGTTTGAGCCGCTGAGGCAGTCCCGCCCTGCTCAAACAAGGTGGGGTCTTCTTGAGCAAGCTTTTCAATCTCGGAGCGGGTCTCTGAAAAGACCTGTTCTCCGGAATCCGCGCCGTGTACCGGTGACGTGCCAACACCGATACTCTTTGCCGCCTGCGTAAGTTTTCGAAGTATTCGCGCCTCCAGCGCAAGCAATTGGTCCAAGCGGTCGGCGGGAAAAACCGTGCGGAGAAATACGCGCGGGTGCGGGCTACCAATACGATCAATGCGTCCATGGCGCTGAACCAGGTCGCATCGGGTTCCAAGGTAAATCGTAGTTCAGGATATTGCGGCACTGCTGGAGATTCATTCCTTCTGCCAGCACGTCCGTAGTAATGAGCAAATCGAACAAATCCGCCTGACCAGGCGGAGGCTCACTGGACTCTGGTGCGAATCCCCATACCGCGTGATTGCGATCTGCATCTTCTCCTTCAAGTCCTCCACCGGCAACCGCGACGACTCTATTCCGATAACCAGCGAGGCGCGGATCTGTATCAACTCGTTTTGACCTGCCACTGAGTATTTCCTCCAGAAGGAGTTAGAGTCCGGCCCGAAGAAGGACGGACAGATGAAGCGAGCAAGGTTCACAGAAGAGCAGATTATCGCGGTGTTGAAGGAGCATGAGGCTGGAGCAAAGACGGCCGACCTGGCTCGCAAGCACGGGGTCTCGGAAGCAACGATCTACATTTGGAAGGCCAAATTCGGCGGCATGGACGTTTCAGAGGCGAAGCGGCTGAGGGCGCTGGAAGACGAGAACGCGAAGCTGAAGAAGCTTCTATCTTTTAAGCGAAAGGCTGGATACAAGACTTCCATGGATCAGGGCAGCAGTCCATATGGTCGGCGGCCCCGAAGCGCTCGACTCATTTCGAATGGCCGAGATAAGTTCTGGTGGCGCCCCCCTGAAGTTGAGCGCCGCACTAGCGGAACTTCTGGTTTTAGGCACGCTTACGGCTAACGAGCTGATCGAGGTCTCGCGGCAATCATTCAGTATCGATCAGTTCCGAGAACGTCTCGATCTCGATTTTGCGGCATTCAATGCGAGCCTCGCCGCGACTGGTGGCACACTTGACACCTACCCCGAACTGCATGCCTCGCAGGTGTTGAACTTTGTGATCGAGAATGAAATCTCGATCATTGATGCGTTACGCAACGCCGTCGCGCCGATCTTGACAGGCTTTGCTTCAGCTCACGACTACGCACGTTCAAAAGACGAGATCAGGAAGATCCCAGCCGATCCCGCCTGGCTGCCGGTTCATCGATTAGTCCCGGACGACCTGATCACCGATCAGGTCGCGAAGTGGTTGAGGGCGAAAGGCGCTCACCCTCTCGGTAGCAATGAATACGACCTCGAACCTGTGTCGCAAGTCCGTTCCGTAAACGTCATCGCCATTGCGAAGTTTTCGGCTTCGGCCGCGCCTATCGTCCGCACCTGGTGCGCAGCCCGCGGATTATCAGCGGCTTAACTCGTTAACGGCGGAATCCGGCCTTCGCAGCGTACTTGAGGCTGCTGGCGTCGTCGATTTTCGACGGCTGGACGATGCCGCTCTGTTGAGATGGTGCGACGTGCTCAAGCTTTGGCCTGGCGGAATGAAGCCAACGCTGGACCGTGAAGCTCTGGGAATAAAGGTCACGGACGTTGAAGCAGAGACCAAGAAGGCGCTCGAAGAGGCAGTGAGGGTGGCCACGAAGGCGCGTTCAGTGCTCTTCAATGGTCGCAACGTTGATCCCGTCGGCGCCAACTGGACGCTAATCTCAAGTGAGATCGAGACAAATCTTTCAAAGCAAATCAAGACGGCCACCCTTGGCAGGCTCGCCGATCTCGCCCCCGTCAACCAGGGAACTTCGAATCAATGGAACCGATCGGGCCCCCGGAAGGCATCTGGACAGCATACTTCGCAAATTCCGCAACCGAAGAAGGATATGATCGGCCGACTTGGCGAACTGGTTGTCTACCATTGGCTCAAGGAACGATTGCCGACTCAGGACATCGATAAGGCATGGGTGTCAGAGAATGGTTTTCGACAACTGGGCAAGCAGGGCACGGATAGTGCGGGCTATGACTTCGTGGTCGAATATCGCAGGCAAACTTGGCAGATCGAGGTAAAAGCTAGTCTGGGAGACCATCAACGTTTCGAGATGGGCGAAACGGAGGTAAGGGCGGCCAGGGATGCCGCCAAACTTAGGTCGACCATCCGCTGTTGCATCATCTATGTCGCGGATCCCCATGACCCTGCGAATACCCGCATCGACGTTCTGCCGAATCCGCTGAGTGCAGAAGCTGATGGAGTGCTGGACCTCCTAGGAGAGGGCGTGCGCTTCGGTTTCAAACGTCGGTAGCGAGCACCATCATTAGTTGGATTGGCTTTTCCCCGATGGAGGACAGATGGGGTGGAGTTCTACGGCCGGCATGCGAGTAACGTGCTACGAGGCCCTAGCCGGCAAGGTCTGCGCGGGCCTACTTCGACCAGTATGTGCGCGGCCTCGAATGCAAGTGCGTCCAGTGCGACGAAATCTGGTCGTCGACCTTTGATATAGCAGCGACCGAGGTGGACCTTGGCCTTCATGTGCCCGATCATAGTGGACGTCTTCTCTTCCGTTGACGGCGCCGAACACGCGATGCTTCCGGGACCGAGAAAGACGGGGTGCGGGGTTCTGTGCCTCGTGGCCTCGATATCGCTTATCGACATAACAAGCGCGTCCTAGCTTTGGTCAAACGCGGCCAATCTGCTGTCGTTCAAGTTGTTGTCCTTATAGAAGGACGCGAGTCTTTCCCGCACTGGCTCGCCGCGGCCAAGCCCCAGAAATCGGACGGCGTTGCCATAGAAAACCTGCGCCATTGCGTCGGCATTGAAGCCGCAGTCGTCGCGCAGGAATTTCGCAAGAGCCTCGGGATAACGATCATGCCGACTTTCGACGCCAAGCATGAGCCAATCGGTACCGAACAATAAATGCCGGACGTCCGGATCGAATGTCCGAACGAAGCGCCTCATCGTTTGGCTCAGTTGCCGGCGCTTCGCGGCATTCCCCTCCTCCAGCACTTCGGAGAAGTAACTCAAATCTGCGAACAGCGGCTTGTTGCGATCCTCCGCAATCGTGCGGCCGAATGTCCACTCCCAACTGCTTTCCGGCATTTTGGAATTTCGTGGCGCGCCTACTGAGACATAGGAGAAGCGGCCGAAATGAGCGAAGGCGAGCCGCAGCGACGGATATTTCCGCAGCGCCGGCAGCCAGTGCGCCGGATCAGCTCTCCGCGCATAGTCGGGGCCAGCTGCGTTGGATTCGGCGGTATGAGCGATGATCGACGCCGACAAATTCGTGCAAAGTGCAAAGAGATCATCCATCGCGCGGTTCAGGTCAGCGCTGACCCTCTGGTTCAACTTTTCGATGATCTCGCGTGGATATTGCTGTCCGCGGGCATTGCCGGTCGGCTTGAAACCCATCGGCGGATAAAGCTTTACGCCTAGGAAGCCGTGCTCAATGATCGCCCTTCGTACGATCTGAAGCGGCGCTGGTCCTGGCTCCGAGAAACGGCGGTGAAACACTTCGCGGAGTGGGTCATAGCACACATAGCCATGCACGGCCGGACCATCGGGCCGACGAGCGATCCGACCCATCACCTGAACTTGGTCCATCAGCGGCGAGGCCACCTCCTCGCCGAGCCATTTTGAGTAGTCGACCAGGGCCGGCGCCAACAGGATGGGTTCATAGCCTTGCCGTTTGTGATAGTCCGCGAGGTGATCCACCAACGCATGACGGTACATAGTGAACAGCGTGAACCAGCGCAAATATACGCCTACGTCGAAATTCGAATTGAAGGCGTTTCGGGCCGCGGCCTGCGTATCAGTCGAAGCTGCCGAGAAATCCTCGTGGCGCACGCCGCCTGCTCGCAATACAGCCCCCTTCAGGGCCGCGGCCCCGGCAGCCGATCCCGGCTGTCGCGCTAGAGAAGACGGGGAAGGCGGGGGCTCACGCAGAAATTCAGCAACGCGCTCAATCGTGATCGCACTCGCAGCGTTGAAATCTCGCGCCGCATTGTCCGCCAACCCCAAGCCGTCAAGCAACGCGATTTCGGTTCGGGCGTCCGGGGCACGACCACTGGTGATCCGGATGAAAAGTTCGATGAGCCAATCGAGCACGTCGTTGTTGCCCAGCGCGAGCACGTTTTCTGTCCCCTGTTCTGGGTGCTTGTGCAGGAAAACGATCTTCAGAAACCGCCGGGCGGGAAGGTCCGTTGAGTTGAAGACATGCGCGTGGATATCGATCAGCCGACGTGTCGCCGCCGAATTCGAAGCGACCTGCGAAAGCGCCGGCCGGCCGACCCAAGCGGCCGCCGGCAGCAACGAAAGTAATTGCACAAAGTCCCGGCGCCGCATGCCTCCCCCAAAGTTCGCAAGTTCCCGAGGTGGTCTATTCAACTGGTTATCGTTCTAAAATACAACTTTCATTTGTGTTTGTCTGATGTACAATGGAAATGTGCCGGACCTTTGATTACGCTGTCCGAAGCTCATCGTCGGATCGCGTGAAGAGCGTCCGGATCGCATTGCAACGACGAATTTATACCATCAAGCAATTAGAGGCTCGTTATGAGAGCATTATCGATTTGCGCGCTTATGGCCGTTACGTGGTCGTTTGCGCTCACAACATCCGGCATTGCACAAAGCGAGTCGGAACAACAGCGTCATATCTATCAAGCCGCTGTGACCGATCCGAGCAATAAAGCGAAGGTCGACGCTTTAGTAGCCACGCTGATCGAGGTCCCGCCAGGGTCGGGAAGGTACCTGGTCGAAGGGGACATATTGCTGTCTCGCAGCGAACTCGAAACCTATCTGAAGGGGCTGCGGACGCCGCAGGCCAACCAGGTCAGTTCGGATGAGCTGATCGTCAATGTGTTTGGCGGCCGATTGGACTATCTCGCAGCGCCGGCGCGGCGGCGGATGACCTATCACGTCCAAGCTAATACATTTCCAAGCGTTGCTGCAGCGCGTACCGCCGAGGAGAATTTCCGAAAAGCGGCTGTCGAATGGCAGGAAGCGTGCCCCGAATGCGCGATCTCCTTTGTCGAACTGAGCCAAGCCGAGGTCAGCTCCGGCAATGTGCCTACCTTTGTCGTAAAATATGAAAACGTCGCCGGCGGACCGATCGCCCGCGCGTTTTTCCCGAGTTCGCCCAACGATGACCGGCAAGTGGTCATTTTTCCTGGCTATTTCGATCCCGCGATGGGCTTTGACCCTGTGGGCGTATTGCGCCACGAAATAGGGCACATTCTCGGCTATCGGCACGAGCACATCCGTAACATCCCCGGCTGCTTTACGGAGGGCAACAGCTACAAGCCGCTGACGCCCTACACGCCAAATTCCGTCATGCATTACTTTTGCGGCGGCGCCGGAAGCCTTGACCTAACTATCCGCGATTCGGACAAGCGCGGTCATCGCTGCCTCTACCTGACCGGCGCACCATGTCCACAGACTGTCGCCCGACAATAGTCGACCAAACTGGAGGGTAGGGTCATGCGGCTTCGTAAGTTGTTACTCGGCATTCTGGCCGCTGCTATGGCATGCCTATCTGAACCGATATTCAGCGCCGGCGCAGTAGCTGCCGACGAGATGGCATCCTATCGCATAGAGTTCCTTGGCAATGATCCACCGAACGACTGGGCGCGGCTCGCCACGGCCCTGATAGAGCGCAACTTGGTGCCGATCAAGACGGCAGAAATTGATCAGAAAGTCGGCCCCTGCGGAACGATGTTAGGTCTACTTGGCTTTCGCACCGCGCGCCTTGGCTGCACTTCAAGCATGGAAGGCTTGTTGTTAAAGCTCAATGCCAAATCCCCGGCAGTCGAAAAAACAGATGCAACGTCACTCCCAAGTCGGACGGCAACACAATTCGCTTATCCGGACCTGCCGATCGAGGAGATGACTTATTCGCAGTCGTTCGATCGCATGCATGCGACCGAAGAGGATCGCTACAACAAGGCCGTGAGCAGCAGAAAGACCTTCGCCGCCGATGAAATCAACCGAGGCGCGCAGACACAGGTGGTTTTCCGCGGATTCCGGACCAAAGTTGCCATCCCTGATCGGGAGGAAAACGACGCTTTCCTGAGGTCGCTGCAGCGCTACGACCAAGCGATTGGCCGGCGGAGCGTGCGCGTGGTACCGCTGGGCGGTGGTCCTGCGCTGAAATCCTTCAATTCGGCTAGCCCCGACGGCTGGTTTAGCGACTGCCGCCAGAAAATATCTGCCGTAACACCAAAACCGCACTATGCATCTTTACTCGGGCTGTCGGTAATGCCGGCCTGTGCGATGAAATGCGCCGGGGACAATTGTCCGGAGATCGTGTTGGTCGACGGTAAGGCCGCGCCACACCCGCATATTGTCGGCTCCATCCCGGATCCGGAGCCACCCGTCATCAACGCTGCTGGTGCGCCACAAGATGAATTTGCCAAACTTTGCCCCTGGGTCGCGTACAATAAAACTGAGCATCACGGAACGCATCTTGCCGGAATCATATTCAGCGCCAACCAGCCCGACAGCTTTGTCGGGTTAGCGCCAGCGGCGAGGCTTGATACGCGCGCGTTCGATAAGATGACTGAGTGGCAACTTGGCGATGTAGTCGCTGAAAAGGCCTATGATGGCTTACGTTTGTTCGTTTTCGCGAGCAACTTCCTCAACGGCAATACGGTGGACCCATTGCCAGACCTCGACGAGCGGCTGCGCAAGCCGTTCTTTATCGAGGACATCAGGGACGGAGAAAAGCTTTGGGTTGTTGCAGCAGGCAACAGCACAATTAACATCCAGCCGAACAGTCGGTTGTCGCCGATGAACATCGGAGATCTAAGGAACGTGCTGGTGGTAACCGCTTGCGAAGACTGCTTCACACGCAATGCGAAAGTTGCCGATTGGGCCAACTATTCGACCGCAGGCCTGGTCGCACTCGCTGCGCCGGGAGGCACCCTTGCTACGGGCATACCATCTACGGCTTCCAGTTCCCAGTATGCTGTGACCTATGGCACCTCGCAGGCTGCGGCGATCGTGGGCGGTCTTGCAGGTGCGATGATGACCTGCTTCCCCGACCGTTATCGTAACACCCGCGAGCTCAAGGTCCGCCTTCAGTCCGCCGTGCACCCCCCTGCCAGCTCCGCGCTGGCGCGCAAGGTCTCCACCGGTGTCGTCAACGCCGACAAAGCCCTAAAAGATCCTGGTATTCATCATGTCCAAGTCAAGTCCGAAGCCGTCAAGCGCGTTAAGGGCCTGCAATGGTGCCGCGACAAGATCGAGTTTATCGACCCGGTGTCGCGTCGGCCGCTGGAGGGCGGAGGAATCGATCCACGCCGCATACGGCACTTGGTGCGCGACGAAATTCCCGACACGGGCCCCGTCTGGTACGCCTTTTATGAGCCGGTCAATCGCGCGAATGCGATCGTGAAACGGTACGGACCGGGTCTGCTCGTCGGAACTCAGCCGCTGCTTCGCGTTAGATACGAGGAAGGCGCCTTGCTGTCCGAGCCTATATCGATCAACGACGTGGAATTCATACTGTCAGGTTTCGAGGGATCGAACCAAGTGCTTCCCTCGGGCCGATGTTAATGTGCAAGCGCTTGGTAGTCTCGGCTTTCCTTTCCGTTACAGTTTGCAATACGGTTTTTGCAACCCCTTGCGAAACACAAGCAACAATTGCAACCGAATTCGGCCGCTTCATTCCGTGGCAGCGCATCATCAAGGTTGGCGAAAGCAAGCGGCTTGAGAGCGACGATCAGCTGAGATACGTCAGGATTCACTTGCGCAGCATCGCGTCATCGGATGACGCATGGTCGCTGACGATTCGCGACCTAGCCGGCAGACCACTGCAGACGTTTTCGTCCAAACATTTGAAGCCAGGCCTGTCGCAATGGACCGATCGTTTTGCTGCCAACTCCGTCACCCTCGATGTAGTCGGAGCCGTTTCGCAGGTGCCCGTCATTGAAACACTGCAATATGTCGCCGTGCCGAAGGACGCCAAACGGCCCTACTATTCGAAGCAAGACGCGGTGCCGGCCTGGCACGACCTGCATTGTTGCAACACACCGGCGGACCGCCGGCGTGTCGGCGAGTCGGTTGGCATGTTGATCGCAACCGAAGGCAATTCGATCGATGGCGTTTCTCTTTGGACCTGTTCTGGTTTCGTCGTCGCCAGCGATCCGCATGTGTTGTTTGTAACCAACCATCATTGTGGCGGGACTGTTGGCGATACCGCCGATCGCTGGTCGAAGGAGGTATGCAACAATGCGTCGGTTGATTTTTCCTGGGATGGCGACGCGGTGGGTCGCGAGTACAAGTGCAAAGAGGTTGAGGTCCAGGCTCCTAACGACGATCTGGTTATCCTGCGGTTGGAAGCTACCAGAGCGGAAGCGCCGCCGCCCCCGCTCGCCCTTCGTTCAACGCGGGCCGGCGATGTACCGGTGCGGATAATTCATCACCCAGCGGCCGAGGCGAAGAAAGTGTCCAGCAACCTTTGTCAGGCGCTCAGCACGTCCGTCGGCCAGGTTGCCACCGTGAAAGCTTCCCGAGATTTTGCGCATCGGTGCGATACCGAAGCGGGCAGTTCGGGCGCGCCGGTGCTCGACGCTGACAACGTTGTTGTCGGTGTACATCATACCGGATTTGAAAAGACCGATCCGCAATCCTGCGACATGTTGAACAAGGCGGTTCATACGGACAGGCTAGTAGCCATCCTGAAGGCAAATCCGCAGCTCACTGGTTACAAACCTCTCCCGTAGCAAAGTAAGAGTGTCCGCATTTTGGAAGGTTTCGTATCAACGAGGAGGCTAGCCGATGGTAGGCCGTGTTGAATCGATCGCGGCAGCTTTTCTCGCGCTTTCGATAGCACCCGTGGGAGCGACATGCCTCGAAGAAGCAGCCCTTTTCGCAACCCGCGTTTGTGGAGAACTGGCTAGCAGGGGTCGAGCGACTCTTGTGACTGGAACGGGCGAGCTAAACGCTGAAGCAAAGGGCATAATAAGCCGCATACTTGGCTCGGCAGGCGGAGAGTTCAAAGCGGGAGCAGAGTTGTCGACGTATGAGGGCCTAGTAAGAGAGCAATTGGGGGCCAGACAGAATTGATGCTCGCCAATGCAGCATCCGAATGGCTGAGGCGGGAATGAAGCAGGCGTGCACCAAACCCGTGACATTCAAAATCTGCCGCCACTCCGATTTTGGACAAGCTGGTTGGGCGCGCGAAGAAGTGGTCAACGGAAGTACGGGTGGCGCGGCGGTGGTTACAATCAAGAATCTTATTGTGGCGATCTGACTGCTGCTTCCGTTGCTGCTCGACGCCTTGGCGGGACAGCGTATAGCATTTCGCGCATTGGAAACTCTGAAGAAGGGCGATGGGCGGGCGGCTTGCAGCGGCGTCGTGAGTACAATTATCATTGTTCAATTAAGATCTCATGGGATCCCATTTACAATGAAAGAAGGGACGAAAGGTGCGGAGTGATAAACTAGTTTGGCCACATCGCTGAGCTGGATTATCTGCTTTCCGCCCTTCTCGGCCACAGAGTCTCCGTGGATGCCGACCGGCAAAAAGGCGAAGAGTGTGTTCGGATGGACGAGAAGACGGTCCATCGACCTTCTGCGCAGCTGCGAGCTCCCGCAGCCAAGCCCCCGGCGAATTCAGGCAGTCTCATCAAGCGCCCTCTGCCATGCCTTCACCTCGTCCTCGAACCAGGCGATGCGGCGGGGCGCGATCTCGCGAGCACGCGGAAACCGACCTTCCGACACCTCTTGATCGAGCGCCGACTTGTGAAAGGGACATTGTCGAGCACTTGCTGGTGCTTTTGCAGGGGACGCAGCCCGCCTTCTCTCTCTTTTTCGTTGGCTCACTCCGCAGATAAACTTTCGTCGAAGAATATCCGGCCACGCATTGGCTTGACATCTGTAGTCAAGCCAATGCGTTTGCAGTTGACCAATCAGCCTGATCGCCACCGAGGCCTGGCTCAGGTATACTCCGACACAGTGTCGTGGATCCGCCAGTTCATCGACTCTTCGAAGCGACGCTGTACCAATGTTTTGCAAGCGTCCGGATCGCGGCTGTTCCGGTTGATGTTGATGGAAACCGGACCACCCACACTACCTCGCTGCAAGTCCTAGGCTTGCGTCGTAGGAGGCCGTCCGCGCGACGCGCCTCGATCTGAACGAACTCAGTGATGCCCCCGCAAATGTCAGCCTTTCTTTTTGCGGAGGTTTTTTTGCCATTCGATTACCTCGTCTAAGAAGAAGCCCACCCGCATGGGCGATAGTTCGTGCGATTGAGGGAACCTGCGGTCTCTGACCTTTCTGTGTAGAGTCGCATGGCTGACGGGCACCAGTTTCAGGACCTCTCGGATGGGGATCATCTGTCTCAGGCCGTTTGTGCCGTCATGTTCTTGAAGTTCAGGCATCACATAGCTCCATCGTACCGAATCGGGATCAAACTAAAATAGCAGCGACGTGCTTGCGTCTCCATTTGTAGTGACGCAATTTCGTTTGCAGTCACGCAAATTAGAGGGCCTGGCGCATGCCAGGCACTCTGTTTAAGTGTACTCAGACGCTGTGTCGTGGGTCCGCCAGTTCATCGACTCATCGATGCGACGCTGAACCAGCGTTGCCAGCGCTTCCGGATCATGGCTATTGCCGTTGATGTGGATCGAAAAAGACAATAGGATCCCCGGCGCCGCCTGCTTTGCCCTGATCCTATTCGCTGAACAGATTGAACCAAGACTTTCCCGTTTTCGGCGATGCCGTGAACTTGAAAGATCGACTTGGCCAAATCCAAACCCACCGTGATAATCTTCTCCATGGAACGGGCCGGCCTCTACATGCTGGGCGAGATGCAGGAGTCGCTGACAAAAAAGTTCGCCAAGAAGCGCGGCAACCAGGGTGGCGCACGCCGTGATCTGGAGAACCTACGAGCCGCCATCAATCACCACGCCGACCAAAACCTGCATCACGCGGTCATCAAGGTGAAGCTTCCGCCCAAAGGTGCGCCACGAGATCGATGGCTCGATCGGAGCGAAGCTGCTCGTCTGCTTTGGGCCTGTTGGCGGCACCGGGAGGTGCAGACAATTCATCGCGGTCGCAACAAAGGCGAAAAGATACAAACGGCCAAGTACACCCTTCGCCACGTGGCCCGATTTATCCTGATAGGCCTCTATACCGGCACCCGCGCTGCCGCCATTGCAGCAGCCTCTCCGCGGCGCGAGCACGGTCGGGCATTCGTCGATCTGAACGCCGGGATCTTCTACAGGCTCAAGATCGGTAAGCGCGCCACGATCAAGCGGCAGCCGCCGGCTCCTCTTCCGCCGCGACTCCTTGCACACATGCGGCGCTGGGAGCGGAAGAAGATCATTGCCAACTGCTTCGTCGAGTGGCACGGCCAACCGGTCAAGTCGGTGAAGAACGCCTTCGCGCGCGCTGTAGAGGTTGCCAAGCTCGACGTGACAGACGGCAACGTGACGCCGCACACGCTGCGCCACACCGCGGCAACATGGCTCATGCAGCGCGGTGCTGATCCCTGGGAGGCGGCGGGATTCCTCGGCATGTCAGTGAAGGTTCTGATCGACACCTATGGCCACCATCATCCGGACTACATGCGCGGCGCAGCCTTCGCGATCACGCAGAAGAGCCGGGTGGAGTCCACGAGGAAGGTGCGTACGGCTTCTGTTCGAAAAGCCAGCTAGGTGGACCAATGGTGGACCGGTTGACCGTGAACAAACGCAGATTTTCGTGAATCGCCGTTACAAAGAACGATGAAACATCATGTACTTAGTGTTCGACCCGTGCGCTCATAACGGTCTGGTTGCAGGTTCGAGTCCTGCCGGGCCCACCAGCGCGCTATTTCGGTGTCGGTCCACTTTAAGAACGACTCGCTCGGGCTATAAGAGCGATTCGATTCCGGGCTTTAAGAACGACTCGATTTTGTAAATCGGTGCCCGATCAGGGGAAATCGGCGGCCGGGCTCGAAGGTGAACATTAACGCCGCAAAAATTTCGCCGTGAACAGGATAATGGGTTTTGCGCTGATCGCAAGCGGCCAGCAGCCGCTGGCTGTCGTGGTGCTGGTGCTGCTGCTGATGCCGCCGGTGATCATGCCCGGGCGGATGATGATCGACATGTCCATCATCATGCTGGTCGTGGTGGTCCCGCCGATGATCGGCGCCGGCGCCGATGAGGTCGGCGATGATCGCGTGCATCTTGCTGGGGCGATGATCGCCGGCCCGCCGTCGTGTACCGATTGTTAGCCCTAGCCCTCGTCCAAGCTTCCCAAGAACTGGTCTAGTGTCCGGTCGTCCGTCTCGGCTTGCGCGCGTTGGACGTCGCGGTCCAATTGGTAGACCAAGTCAGCCAGATCCCCGTCATTCAGCGAGGACGAGATCGAACGCCTCGCCTTCGATCACCAGAAGCGGGACGCCTTCATCACCGTAGTGCCTCAGCGCTTCCGCGGTCTGCTTCGGCAGCCACCCTTCGTAGTCCGAAAGCGGGACACGGAAAGAGCCATCATATTTCCGGAGCGTCAGGCGCCTGCTCATCAAGCCCTGGTACTCTCGGTCTCGTTGAGCTCGAGACCGGGCCTGACGGGCTCTTTCGTAGATGGCGCGCTTGACCTCGCGAAGCGCGTCCAGTTCGCCCGCCGCCGCGTTGCTGGCGAACGCGAGTTCTCCATCCGCGGTCCTGGCCAGAAAACCCCGCTTCTCCGAAAGGCGTCCCTTGTAGCCTTTCTTGATGGCGCAAGCCTGCCAGACGTCGACGGCAGTACGCGACGACAAACCGCGGAGAACCTGCGACGACACCTTCTTCAGACTCAGCGGATGGTAGGCCAGAACGGAATGCAGCCCGGCGTCGTGGACGTCGGTCGACCAGTTTCGATGGACCCGCAGAACGCTTCGGTTGAACATCACGCAAGCGTCTTGATGGTCGTCGACGATCTGCACTACCCATTGCGGGGCTCGGGCCGGCATCACCTGCCTCACTAGCGCCGCAAGCCGTTCGTCCGCCAGCACCGGCATCGGAAATCCTCCTCGTTCCTTGCCGATTTGCTCTCGGCTTGCCTACCAGAACTTTAAGGCGGAACGCCGCCGGCGATCCCGACGCGACGCTGTTCGATTCTTCCTCAACGAATCCTTCGAAATTTGTCGAAGCCGCCGTTTTCGAAGGCAACGCATTCTTTCCGATGAAGCGAAGCCGTCGTCGCCTGTCCTCGCGACCTTTCAAATCGTAACGATCAGTGGCGGCCCTCGTTCATCTGCGCTGACCGACCATCGAAGCACACGCGGATCTTCTCCCGCGCACGAAGAAACTCAGCGAGGGCGATGCGCCTGTTGGGCGCGTCGAGAAAGGAAGTGCGACGTGTCCTCCGTACGATCGGGCGCTTGCAGGCGGAACCTGCCTTATCGGGACTGCGATGTAGTCGTCTCCGGGAGCGATGATCCGTCCACCCCGGACACTCTCAGTTGCATCGACGCCAATACTGGCACGTTCGTCGGCATCGCAAGGATAGCAGATCATCGAGAGGATCGTCCGATCACGGACGAGGAGGGCGCGCGCATGATCGGGGGAACGTACCGGTTGGCGTCGATCGCTGTGGACCTGGAAATGGACCTGCTCACCCGGCGGACGCGACGCGTGTCAGACAAGCTGAGACTTCGCCGCCGGCTATGGCGTCGGCGGTACCGCCCCCTGACCTGGAGAGATGAGGTGGAGGACCCAGGGGACGCTCGCTCGCGGTCGCTTCAGTACGGCCCCCGCATTTAACGAGAGATCACGGGCCCTTCGGGCCAAGCGAGACCTCGTCGAGATCGGCCTCGTCCGCATCGACCTCGGCGAGGATGGGCTCTTCGCCGAACGGACGGTTGATGATGGCGAGAGCTTCGGGAGCGGCGTAGATCCGGTTTCGCGCGTATCCGGTCCTCTCCTGCAGAATGCCGGCTTCCTGTAATTGCGCGATGGCCTGATTTACTTGCGCGGGCGACACATCGAGCAGTTGTCCGAGGCGCTTCGCCGTCACAACCGGGTAGTTGTGAAGTTCGTCCAGGGCGCGGATGGCAGCAGATCCCTTTCGGAATTTTCGGCGCTCCCTCCAGCGCCCCGACAAATCCGACAGTGCCGTCCGGGTGCGGATGAGCTCTTCGACGGTACCTGTGACGGCGTCGGCCATGAAGGTGATGATCGGCTCCCAGTCGAGCCGCTGTTGAGCGTCCTTGAGAGAAGCGTAGTACGTGCCCTTCTTGCTTTCGATGTAAGGCGAAAGGTACAAAGGCACGTGCTTCTCTGCCGCCATCATGAGCGGAAGCAGAAGGCGACCGATGCGTCCATTGCCATCGCGGAACGGGTGTACCGCCTCGAAATGGGTGTGCGCGATCGCCATGCGCGTGATGAACCCTTGCGTCATCTGCTGCATGCCTTCGTTCCGCAGGTAGTCGACCGTCTGGGCAAGGCAGTCGGGCACGTCATCGGGGGGCGGAGGATTCAGGCTGGAATATGCGATGTCTTTGTTTCCGCCGATCCACACGACGCGCGTACGGAGATCGCCGGGAACGTCCTGATAGTCGGGGTCGTCCTTCATCACGGCGCGATGGAGGTCCTTGATCAGGTCCATGGTGAAGACGCTATAGCCGGCCTTGGCGGCTCTAGGGATGAATCCGTCCAAGGCAACGGCGTAGTTGCGGACTTGACGCGCTTCGTCCCGGGCGCCGTCGTCGCCCGTCTCTTCGACGGAAAGCAGTTCGTCGAGAGTGCTCTGGGTACCTTCGATCGAGGAGGAACTGACTGCCTCTCGTCTGGTCAGGACCCGGCTGACGATGTAGGGGTCCTTCATCTGGGCGGCGATGGCGTCGACCTTGCCGAAGGAGGCTTGGGCGGCTTCCAAGGCTTTCACCGCCCCGCCCACGAACACGCCGTCCTCCGGGGGTGCCGGCGGGACGATCCCGTAATGAGAATCGTAGGGCGGCGGAAGCCGCTTCAGGGTCTCGCGGATCGTATGGCTGAGATCGCTGCGCTTCATGGGAACCCAGAATAAGACGTCGTTTTCCTGTTTTATATTTTGGGTTTCGGCAAAAAGCCATAACAGGGTGAGATCGCGGGGCAGCTTATTTTGGCTTTTTGGGTCTCACGCCTCCGTTCTTTAAGTTCCCATTAACCAAGCCATGACCCTCAAATGGGTACTCGGAAACGGGAATTAGGCCGCCAAACCGCGCCAACCGCGGTCCGTTTGAGGAGATTCGTGAGAAGATTCTCGCTGCCTCCACCCGTTCAGGCGGCTGGGTCGGTGCGGCTATGGTCGCCGCTTCGTCGGCAAAAACGGGCTGCTGGCCATCTTTGCGGCACATAGCACTCGACGGCATGGTTCGGGCATCCGGAGCGCCCCCAAGCTGGCGGATTGACGATCCGAGCAGCCGGGACGCTTGGATACCACCTGGAATCGACGCCGACGAGTGATGGGGCGCTTACCGCCCGGTTTTCCGTGCTCTCGACGGAGCGAAGCGCCGGCCGTTCCAAGCGAACGACCTGACACCCGCGGCATCGACGACCTCGATGCCCGCCGTCCCGCCCTCCTTCGTCAATTTCATGTCACGTGCGTAGACGCTGAAGACGAGCCACTGGCGTCTGCCGTCGTCTGCGAAGACCTCGTGGAGGCAGCCGCTCGGGCGGCACACCAGAGACGGCCTGGCGCAGGCGAAGTCTTCGAAGTGCTGTGCCCTAAAGCGCAGTCCCGACGCTTCGATGAATACCAAGAAATAGTGTGACCGGGCCGGCGCATTGCCGCAGGCCTCGACGTGCCCCGCGACATGGCGGCGGATATCCTTGGGCAGTCCCTCGATGTGTTCGGGTGCCCAGGGGCGCTCGGCGGCCATGCTGCCGCGGGAGTTGGCCTGGCCTGTCATCGTCGTTGAGAGCAAGAGAGCTAGGACAGATTTCGCAAAGATCGCGGCCGGCGCTTTCATGCTACCCTCCCGAAGGTTTGAGCAGACGCAGCGCGTTCACGGTCACCAGCACGGTCGCGCCGGTATCGGCGAGGATGGCGGGCCATAGACCGGTGATCCCGACGACGGTGGTGACCAGGAAGACCGCCTTAAATCCCAGCGCGATGCTGATGTTCTGCCGGATGTTGCTCATGGTCCGCTTGGACAAATCGACCATGGCCGCGATGTCCGACACGCGACCGTGCAGCACCGCGGCGTCCGCCGTCTCCAGCGCCACGTCCGTGCCTCCGCCCATGGCGATGCCGACGTCGGCGGCGGCGAGCGCCGGCGCGTCGTTGATGCCGTCGCCGACCTTTGCCACCACGGATCCCTGTTGCTGGAGCCGGCCGACGATGCGCTGCTTGTCCTCGGGTAGAAGCTCGGCCTCGACTTCGATCCCGAGCTGTTTGCCGATTGCGACGGCCGTCCGCCGGTTGTCGCCCGTCAACATCATCCTCCGGATGCCCGCGTCCGATAGCAGCTTGAGACCCTTTTCGGCGTCAGGACGGGGCTCGTCGCGCATGGCGATCGCACCTGCGATCTTCTCGTCGATGACGAGCAAGGAGACGGTCTTACCTTCGTCGTTGAGCACCGCGATCCGCGCCTGCTGCGCGTCCGAAAGGGCCGCCAATTCCGCAGCCGCCTTCGGTGAACCGAGGAAAACCTCCATCCCATCCACGATCGCGCGCACGCCCTTGCCGCGGTTAGCCGACGCGTTGGAGGCCGGCGGGATCCGCGTCTTCGCCTCCGCCGCTTTCGACAGGATCGCGGTGGCAAGCGGATGGCTCGATCCGGATTCGAGCGCCGCAGCCATCCGCAGAACGTCCTCCGCGCTGCGGGAGAAGCCGACGATGTCCGTCACCTGCGGCTTGCCCGCGGTGAGCGTGCCAGTCTTGTCGAAGCAGGCGACCGTTATCCGGCCAATCTGCTCGAGCACCGCGCCGCCCTTGAGCAGAAGCCCCCGGCGGGCGCCGGCCGACAGGCTGGCGGCGATGGCCGCGGGCGTGGAGATGACGAGAGCACAGGGACATCCGATCAGGAGGACGGCCAGCCCCTTGTAGATCCAGCCGACCCAGTCACCGCCGAACAGAAGCGGAGGTGCGACGGCGACAAGGGCCGCAACCACGACCACTCCGGGGGTGTAGTACCGTGCGAACCTGTCGATGAAGCGCTCGGTCGGCGCCTTGGACTCCTGCGCCTCCTCGACCAGGCGCACCACCCGCGCGATAGTGTTGTCGGCCGCCGCGGCGGTCACCCGCACCCGCAGCAGGCCGTCGCCGTTCACGGTGCCGGCGAACACGGTCGCTGCCGCGCCCTTCCGGACGGGCGTGCTCTCGCCGGTGACCGGCGCCTCGTCGACCGCGCTCTCTCCGGAGAGGACGACACCATCGGCAGGAACGCGGTCGCCGGGCCTGACCTGGATCGTCGCTCCGATTTGCAGGCTGTCGGCGGGCACGTCCCGCACACCACCGTCATGCTCGAGGCGAGCGGTCTTCGGAACGAGTGCCGTCAGGCCTTGAATGCTGGCGCGGGCGCGGCCTGCGGCAACACCTTCCAGGAGCTCTCCGATCAGAAATAGAAAGACGACGGTCGCGGCCTCCTCGGTCGCCCCGATGATCACCGCGCCGATGGCTGCGATCGACATCAGCATTTCGATCGAGAACGGAGTGCCAGCCCCCGCAGCCGCAATGGCGCGGCGAGCGACAGGAACGAGGCCGACCAGCATCGCAACCAGAAAAGCCCAGTGCTCGGTGGCGGGCACGGCCTTACCGAACGCGAATGCCGCAGCGAGAGCGATGCCGGATCCGATCGCGAGCATTCCCTTTCGGGTAAGCCACCAGGCGGTGGCATCATCGTCGCTCGAACGGGTCTCCTGTGAGGTTTTTGTTCCTTCGCCCGCAAAGCCGTCGCTCTCGGCCCGCGCCACCCGATAACCAAGACTGGAAATCCGATTCCCGATGTCGTCGCGATCGATGCCGTTGTGTCCCACAGTGACGGTGCCGCCGGCGACGGAAATGGACACGTCGGTGACGCCGGGCATCCGGATCAGAGCGTTCTCGATCTTGGTTGCGCAGCTTGCGCAATCCATGCCCTCCACCCGCAGGCGCGTGGTCTCCACCGACACGACTCCCAGATCCGTTTCTCTGTTGATCATCACGCTGTCCTTAAGGGTCGAGAGCTAGAGGACGATCTGACGTCCTTGATCCAGGTTCGGTAGCTTGCGACTGTCGTCATCGCGCAGATGCCGCCCAAAGCCACGAGCATCTGGAAGGCGATCGATCCGGAGACCAGCTCGATCAGGAAGTGCCCGACGAAGGACAGAAAGATGCCGACGCAGAACACCTCGAGAGAACGCTCGCCGCAGATCGACCCCGGTCGCAACAGCGGCGATGTCAGCCATGAGGCGTCGCGCGGTACGAACCTCGCTACGGTCAGGGCGAGCGCGAGAAAATGCAGGATCCGATAAGGAGCCAGATTGGTCTTGTCGTTCGGGACGAAGACATCGACGAGCGCCTCCGGCATCGCGTCCGCGAAACCGAGACGAGCCGCCAGCGTGATGACTAGCCCGAGGAGCAGAAAAAGCGCTGCCGACAACGCGGCGGCCCGAGATCCGATTAGGCGGCCTATCGTCTCGGTCCGATCGAGCGCGACCCAAGCGCCGATCACGAAGAGAAACTGCCAGGCGAACGGATTGAAGTACCAGAACCCCTCCGGGTAGCTGGGAAGATTCCAGCCGAAGGCGCGGGCGGCCGCGTAGATCGCGAAGGATGTCGCGAGCGCCAGGTTGCGCGAGCGGACGAGCAGCCACAGGACCGGCGGAAACGTCGCCATCAAGGCGATGTAGAGCGGCAGGACGTCTATGTTGAGCGGCTTGAATTCCAGCAGCAGCGCGTGCTTCAGGAATTCGATCGGATCGGCGATCAGGCGACGGATGTTGAACTCGTCCAGAAGGTGCGCGTGGCCGTAGCGCTGGGCGACGTAGCCGATGCTCGCGACGTAGAAGACGAACAGCAGGATGTGCGCGACGTAGATCTGCCAGGCGCGCGCCATGATGCCGACCGCCGCGACGAGGAAGCCCTTTGTCGCCATCGTCCGCGAATAGACGTACGCGACCGTGTAGCCGGACACGAAGACGAACAGATCCGCCGCGTCGCTGAATCCGTAGTTCTTCATCGTGACCCAGGCGACCACGTTGTTGGGAATGTGGTCGAGGAAGATCGCCCAGTTCGCCAACCCGCGGAAGAGGTCGAGCCGGATATCCCGGCGCGCCGGATTCGCCGCCTTTTCCGTCATGCCGTCTCCTCTGCTACCGGTGCCGGCGCGGAGTCCTTCCGGAACAGCACGTAGAGGGCCGGCAGCACCAGCAGCGTCAGGATCGTAGAGGAGATGATCCCGCCGATGACGACGGTCGCCAGCGGCCTCTGCACCTCGGCGCCGGCGCCCGTCGCGATGGCCATCGGAACGAAGCCGAGCGAGGCAACGAGCGCGGTCATCAGCACGGGTCGCAACCTGGTCACGGCGCCTTCATGGACGGCCTCGAGCACGGGTTTTCCTTCGTGTCGGAGCCGCTCGATGAAGGCGATGATGACCAGGCCGTTGAGGACGGCGACGCCCGACAACGCGATGAAGCCGACGCCAGCGCTGATCGACAACGGGATACCCCGCAGCAGCAGCGCCAGGACGCCGCCGGTGAGCGCCAGCGGCACGCCGCTGAACACCAGAAGCGCATCGGCCAGCGATCCCAGACTCATGAACAGCAGCAGCAAGACCAGCAGCAGCGCCACCGGAACCACGATCGTGAGCCGTTTGGTCGCCGAGACCAGTTGCTCGAACTGGCCGCCCCAGCCGATCCAGTATCCGGCCGGGAGCTTGACCTTCTGCGACACCGTGTCCTGCGCCTCGGACACGAACGAGCCGAGATCGCGCTCGCGGACGTTTGCCGTCACGACGATGCGGCGCTTGCCGTTCTCGCGGCTGATCTGGTTCGGGCCGGGCGCGGAATCGACGGTTGCGACCGACGACAGCGGCACGTAGCGCGGCTGTGCGCCCGCCGCCGCAGACAAAGCGGTCTTCGTGAGGGCCGGCGTGCCGGCCTCTTCCGCCGGCAGGGGTATCGGGATCGCCCGGATCGCCTCGATATTGCCGCGCAGCCGCTCCGGAAGACGCACGACGATGTCGAACCGGCGGTCGCCTTCGAACAGCTTGCCGACGCCCTTTCCGCCGACGGCGATTTCCACGATGTTCTGGACGTCGCCGACGCTGAGGCCGTAGCGAGACAGTGCGCGCCGGTCGAGCTTGACGGTGAGGATGGGCAGACCGGCGACCTGCTCGGTCTTCACGTCGGTCGCCCCGCGGATGCCCTGGATCACCGATTGCACTTGCTTGGCGGCGCCCTGCAGCACGTCGAGATCGTCGCCGAATATCTTGACGCCCACGTCGCTGCGGACGCCCGAGATCAGCTCGTTCACCCGCAATTGAATCGGCTGCGAGACCTCATAATTGCTGCCCAGGATGTCGTTGGCCGCCTTCTCGATCTCCTCGACCAGCTCCGGCTTCGTTTTCTCGGGGTCCGGCCACTCGCTGCGCGGCTTGAGCATGACGTAGCCGTCGGAGATCGACGGGGGCATCGGATCGGTGGCGACTTCGGCCGTGCCCGTTCGCGCGAAGAACTCCTTCACCTCGGGCAGTTGCTGGATTCGCCTCTCCAATGCCATCTGCAGGTCGAGCGCCTGCGTCAGGCTCGTTCCGGGAATCCGGATCGCGGCAAGAGCGACATCGCCCTCATCGAGGCTCGGAATGAACTCGCCGCCCATGCGGGTCGCCGCGAAGACGCTCGCCTCCACCACCACGACCGCCGCGAACGCGACGACGCCGCGGAATGCGATCGCCCGGTTAAGGAGCGGCAGGTAGACGCGCTTGGCGGCGCGCATGAAGAGGTTCTCCTTCTCCGACACCTTGCCCCTGACCACGATGGCGACCGCGGCGGGGACGAAAGTGATCGAAAACAGGGCTGCGGCGGCGAGCGCCATCAGCACGGTCAGCGCCATCGGCGTGAACATCTTGCCCTCGACTCCGGTCAGCGTCAGGACCGGCAGGTAGACGACCGCGATGATCAGCGTTCCGAACAGGCTGGGCTTGATGACCTCGGCGGAACTGCGACGGATCGTCTCCAGCCGCTCCCTCAGGTTCAGCAGGCCGCCCTTCTGATGCTGCGCTTCGGCAAGCAGGCGCAGGCAGTTCTCGACGATGATGACCGCGCCGTCCACGATGATGCCGAGATCGATGGCCCCTAAGCTCATCAGGTTCGCACTGACCTTCGTCTCGACCTTGCCGGTGACGGTCATCGCCATCGACAGCGGGATGACGCAGGCTGTCACCAGCGCCGCGCGAAAATTGCCGAGGATCAGGAACAGCACGATAATGACGAGGATCGCGCCCTCGACGAGGTTTGTTTCGACCGTCTTGATCGTCGCCTCGACCAGATGCGTCCGATCGTACACCGCTCGCGCAACCACGCCCTCCGGAAGAGACTTGGCGATGTCTCCCAGCTTGGCGGCCACCCGTTGAGCCACCGCCCGGCCGTTCTCGCCGATCAGCAGCATGGCGGTGCCGAGCACCGTCTCCTAGCCGTTGAGGGTCGCGGCGCCTGTGCGGAGGTCCTTGCCTTCGGTGACTTGCGCCACGTCCTTGACCCGGACCGGCACGCCGCCGCGCGAGCCGATGACGATGTCCTCGATCTCCGCGATATTGGCGACCTGCCCCGGAGTCCGGACCAGGTATTGCTCGCCGTTGTTCTCGATGTAGCCGGCGCCGACATTGGCGTTGTTGGCGGCCAGCGCGGTCATCACGTCGCGGAAGCCGAGCTTATAGGCCATGAGCTTGCCGGGATCCGGCAGCACCTGGAATTGGCGCTCGAACCCACCGATGGTGTTGACCTCGATGACGCCGGGAACGTTGCGGAGCTGCGGCTTGATGATCCAGTCCTGGATCGTGCGCAGGTCGCTTGGGGTGAATTCCTTGCCGCCCGGCGCCTTGGCGCCCTGTTTCGCTTCGACCGTATAGAGGTAGATTTCGCCAAGGCCGGTGGCGATCGGCCCCATCGCGACTTCGACACCGGCGGGAAGCTGGTCCTTCACCTGTTGGATGCGCTCGTTGACGAGCTGGCGGGCGAAGTAGATGTCGGTCCCGTCCCGAAAGACGACCGTGACCTGGCTCAGGCCGTAGCGCGACAGGGACCGGGTGTATTCGAGCTTGGGCAGGCCGCCCATCGCCGTCTCCACCGGAAACGTGATGCGCTGCTCGGTTTCCAGCGGCGAATATCCCGGAGCCTGCGTGTTGATCTGGACCTGCACGTTCGTGATGTCAGGCACGGCGTCGATCGGCAGCCGAGTGAAGTTCCAACCACCGAAGGTCAGAAGCCCGAGCACGAAGAGGATCACCAGCCAGCGCTGGCGGATGGAGAACTCGATGAGGCGCTCAATCATGCTCTGCCTCTCCCTTGCCCATGTCGGCCTTCACGACGAACGAGTTTTCGGCGACATACTTCTCGCCCGGCGATATGCCTGCACGGACTTCCACGAACTTCTGGTCGGAATCCCCGAGCTCGACGGGGCGTGCTTCGAGCTTGTCGTCGTCTTCCCGCACGAACACGACCGTCTTGTTCTCGAAGGTTTGGATCGCGCCCGCCTGCACCGCGACCGGCACCTTCCGCTCGGCAAGGACCAAACGAGCGGTCACGAACAGGCCCGGCCGCAGCCGTCCGTCGGGGTTCGGCAAGATCACCCGCGCGATGGCCGTCTGCGTTTCGCTTGCCCCGACGGGCGCAAGATAGGAGATCTTGCCCTTGATGTCGCTTGCGGCGTCGTCGGGATCGATCAGCACCTCGTCGCCGATCCGGACGCGCCTGAGATCCTGACGATAGATCGAAAGATCGACCCAGATCGTTGAAAGGTCCGCCACGACGAAGGCCGGCTTCTGCTCGGACACGTATTCGCCGAGCGAAATCTGCCGGTCGATCACGGTGCCGGCGATCGGCGCCTTGAGATCGTACACGGTGAGGCTTTGGTTGCTTTCGATCGAGGCCAGCAGGTCGTCCTTGGCGACCACGTCCCCGATTCGCCTCTTGATGCCGCGCGCGATGCCGGGAAAGCGCGGAGTGACCTGGACCACGGTCTCCTGGTTGGCGCGCAGCACGCCGTTGAAAGACAGGGTGTCCGCCAGGGTAGCCGGTCCGGCTTCGGCGAACGTCGCGCCGGCAGCCGCAAGCTTGACGTCGCTGATCACGATGCGGTCGGCGCCGTGCTCGTCCTTCTCCACGTGCTGGTTGCCGCCCTTGTCCTCCTTGGCTTCGCCGCCTTCATGCTTTTCGGCATGCTGCGTCGCGGCGGGAGCATCGGCCGGCATGAGCCAGCGATAACCGAACGCGCCGGCGGCGGCCGCGGCTACGGCCAGGATGAATGCGCTGGAAGTTCTCATCGTGCGCTCTCCCGCGCCAGAACGAAGGGATTGCCGACGAGCCCTTCGATGGTCGCAACGGCGACATGGTAGTTCTGCAACGCCTCCTGCTCGCGCAGGCGCGCCTGGGTGACGTTGGCCTGGGCATCCAGCACTTCGAGCAGAGAGAAGCGTCCGGCGCCGTAGCCCTGCTCGATCTCGTTGGCGGCAGCTTGGGCCTTGGGAATGCCGGAATCGCGCAGAATAGCGAGCTCCCCCAGCGAGCCCTGCACGGTATCGTAGGCCCGCCCCGCGACGACTAGGAGGGTGTTGCGGTTCGCCTCGCGCTCGGCTCGCGTTTTGGCCAGGCTTTCCTGGGCCGACAGGATATTGCCCTGGTTCTGATCGAACACCGGGATCGGGACCGACAGGGTCAGCCGGACCGCGTCGTCGTTGGTTTCGTTGAAATGCCGCCAGCCGGCGGCGAGACGGACGTCCGGGTAAGGCTTCAGCCGCGCCAGAAGAAGTTCGGCATTGCGCTGGGCGTAGACTGCATTCCACCTCACCAATTGCGGGTTCGCGTCGATGGCCGCGATCACTGCCTGGAACGACGGCGCCCGAGCGGTAGCATCCAGACGTCCGGAGACGCTGGCGAACTTCGGTGAGGTCTCCCCTATGAGCACCCCTAACTCGCGACGGGCGCTGGACAGGCTGGCTTTGGTGCGCTCGCGATCGGCCTTCACCAGGGCGGCGGCGACTTCGTCTCGGCAGGCGACGACGCGCCGGCGTCCACCCTGCGCTGGAGCAAGGGCGTCAGACGCTCGAGCGCGGCGACCTGCTCGTCCAGGATCTGGATGCGCCGCTGCAGCCCGAGCACGTTCAGGAACGCGATCGCCGTCTCGGCAAGGATCTGCAGGCGCACCGCCTTGCGTTCGATCGTGGCTCCTTCCACACCTGCCTGCCCGGCGGCGATGCGGGCCTCGCGCTTCCCGAAGAGCTCGAAGAGCTGGCTGATCTGCAGCGTCGTCTCGGCCGACTTGGTGCCGCGGTAGATACCGGATCCGAAAGAATTGTCCTGTTCGTAGGACAGTTCCGGATTGAGCAGTGCCCCCGCCTGGATGCGCTGGCCGGCGGCGATCCCGACGTCGCGCTCGGCAGCCGTCAGGCGCGGACTGGTCGCGAGCGCGCGCTGCAGCGCCGCTCCGAGGTTGAGGGTCTGCGAATGCGACACCGCGCAACCAGGGACTGACCAGCAACGCCGTCGCGCACGCGAAACGCGTGACGCACTTTGGAAACATGGTGAAAACCTGACGAAAGACGGATCTAGGGCGCGATGCGCCCAGCGGTCATTTCAGGTCAGGAATTTCGGGGGCGGTGGGTCGATTCCGGGCGGCAGACCGCGCCGAACGACCTGCAGCGTGGGTACCATCTCTATCGGGCGCATCACGGCTACCGCTGCAATCACTGGGGCCGGAACGGAGACGGAGAAGCAGCCGTGACAGTGATGGTCGGCCAAAGCGCCCTTGTCGGAATGGCCGATGCCCTTGTCGGCGAAGGAGACGACAACATTGGGCGACGAATTTGTGACATCCAGATCGCACACGCCGTGAAGCACGCCGGCGATCAGGTAGGTCGCGATCACAAATATGGTCATCGCACCGCGCAGCGAGCGCGGCAGGATACGGCCAAATCTGAAGGAAAGGGTCACTCGGGGTTCCGATCGATCGGGCGATGACCGGTACCATGCACTAGGCCGGGGTGTCGATCCGCAACAGTGTTACATCATTATGATCCGGGAACCGGGGGCTCAAGTCACGGGAGGGAACGCTTGACGGAATAGGCGGCAGCTCTGAGCTCCAGCTGCCTCGCGCACGGCAAGGGTGCCAAATAGTCCGAGAGGCTCGCGCGAAGCGTGGATCGATGCTGCATGCTCCCTCCTGTCGTGTATCGTGTCTGCTTGATGAAGTCGGCGATGCGGTCGGCCACGTCTTCCGCGGAAGAAATGATGTTGACCCGGCCGCCGCTCGAATCGACGGCGGTCCACTCAGGTCGATCCAGCGCCCGATCGTTCTACGTCGACAATGGAAAGCAGTTGCCGCTTTGGAAGGACTTGCCTCATTTCACGTACTGGCTGATCCCGATAGCTGTCGGGGTACCGTTCATCGTTCGTTCACTTCTATGGGCCCCGTTAGCGCGAGCTCGCGGCGGAATTCCCACGTGATTAGGGCAAGAGCGACGGCGCAGCAATTGAGGTCCGGACCCCAACGCCGATCGCGTTATCCTCGCGCGAAAGCCCGTGCACTCATCGGCACACGCAGGAAATCGGCAAACTACCCGCAGCAAGCTCCCTTGCCATTCTCTTGGATCGGTGGGCAAGGCACGGTGCCATAGGAGCAGAACACGCAGCAATTGCCCGATTTAGGCTTCAGCCGGGTGCCGCATCCGCGGCAATCGTAAAAGAATTGGCAAGCGTCGGTCGGCATCGTCTCAATGGATCGATGGCCGCATGACGGGCAAATGAGAGTGGATTCGACGTGCATGCCCTCTAACGTAGCATCGCGCGAGCCAGTTTCCAACGATCATCGCCTGGTTGATCCCGGAGGGCACCTTAACGGCAACGATACGAAGGATACGTGCGGAGCTTTGAACGGCATTGGAGTTGTCACCGACGTCGAACGTAGTGTGCGTCGTGATCGCGACCTCGTCGGCCTGTGCGCAAGCAGTAGACCTCACCACGCTCACCGCTGCAACCAATTCATAAGGGATCGACGCGTGATCTGACATGCCATCTCCCGCGGTGTCGAATCCTCGACTTGGCCTGATGATCGGCGCCACGCGCTGACTTCTGCCGCAGCGAAACATCCAATTGACAGCCGTTTGCAAATAAAACTAGGGTGACAACGACGGTTCTCCTTCGGGAGATCAATAGGGAATACGGTGCGGGGATCCCCCAACGCCGTGGCTGCCCCCGCAACTGTAAGCGGTGAGCCTTCGCCAAACGCCACTGGGCCTGCGGACCTGGGAAGGCGGCGAGAGGTAACGACCCGCGAGCCAGGAGACCTGCCGTCAGTCGTGGTCACACGCGAGCACATTGGGCGGGGTGTCCTGGTGGGTGTTGGGGCTGCCTTCTTCTTGAGGCAGCGGCCAAGCTGCGTTCGCGGTGACGTGCCACGTTATCGCGAGTCTGTTGATGACCTCCCGTACAATCTTCGCGCCGCGGTATCGCCGCGCGATTCTGCGCTCAGCTGCATTCTCCTGCCTGGTTTTGTCGACCGACGGCTGGGCACAGTCCGAAAGGACGGTCCAGACGCTCGACCCCGTTGTGGTGCAGTCGCCGGCAACGTCGCCGAGGGCCCAAAGCACCCGACGCAGTTCTGCGACCGCCAGCGCCGCGCGTTTGCGCCAGCAGCGCAACATAGCTGTCAATACCGGTACACAGGTTGCCGCGCCGACTGGTCCTGTCTTCGCCGCACCGACGCTCAACCTCACCGGCGCGAGCACGGCCGGCAGCCGGCTCGGCCTGACGCGACTGCAGACGCCAGCCAGCGTGGAGGTGATCTCCGCTGAAACCATCGCCGAACGCGGCCAGCAGAACATCCTCGACGCGGTGACGCAAAACGCCACCGGCTTCACGGCGAGCCCGGCACCGGGCAATGGCGGCGTCTCGTTCAATACCCGCGGCTTCACGGGCCTTGGCTCCGTCATGACGCTGTATGACGGCACCCAGCTCTATATCGGCGCCGGGACGGTGGCCTTTCCGTTCGACACCTGGTCGACCGAGCGCATCGAGGTGCTGCGCGGCCCTGCGTCGGTGATGTACGGCGCGGGCGCGGTCGGCGGCGCCATCAACGTGGTTTCAAAACTGCCATTGTGGGTCCCTCGCAATCAGGCCGAGATGTCGCTGGACAGCAACATGACCCGGCGAATTGCGGTGGACAGTGGCGGTCCGGTCAGCAAGGACGTCGCCTATCGGATCACCGCCTCCGGCAACATGTCGGATGGCTGGGTCGATCGCGACGACACCTCGAACGTCGCGCTTCATGCCGTGATCCAGATCAAGCAGAACGACGACGTCACCTGGACACTGTCCACGGACTACGGTGACCGCAACCCGTCGCGCTACTTCGGCACGCCGCTGATCAACGGCAGGCTCGATGAATCTCTCCGCTTCTAGAATTACAACGTCAGCGACAGCCACATCCGCTACCAGGATAGCTGGAACCAGGTGAAAACTGAATGGCAGGTGGCCGATGGAATTTCGGTTCAGAACACGCTTTACTATCTGAACTCCAAGCGACATTGGAAGGACGTCGAAAGCTACGCCTATAACCCCGCCACCGGCCTGATCAACCGCAGCAGCTATATCGAGATTTTTCACGATCAGCAGCAGGTCGGCAATCGCATGGATGCGAAATTCCGCGGACATGTCCTTGGCATGGCCAATGAGTTCGTCGCAGGTTTCGACGTCAACAGCATCAATTTTACCCACACCAACAATTCACCTTACGGCGGCTCGTCGTCCGTCAACCCATTCAGTTTCGCTCCAGGCGTATTCAACAGCCCGAACCCCACAGTTCCCGGCTATGGCAGCGTAACCAACCAGTACGCGCTGTTTGCCGAGAACAGGCTGTCGGTCACCGAGCAACTGTCCTTGATTGCCGGCATACGTCAGGATGAACCGACAATCGCGCGCACCGACTATGTCTCGCCCGCCAACAGCTTCGAGAAATCGTTCTCTTCGACGACCTGGCGCGCCGGCGCCGTCTATGCACCGGTCAAGGATCTCGCTTTCTATGCCCAATATGCCACCGCGGCCGACCCGGTCGGAGGGCTCGTCTCACTGTCCTCCGCAAACAAGAACTTCGACCTGGCGACCGGCAAGCAGGTCGAAATCGGTGTCAAGCAATCGTTCTGGGGCGGCCGCGGCGAATGGACCCTGGCCGGCTATGAGATCGTGAAGAACAACCTGCTGGCACGCGATCCCAACATTCCGTCGCTGACCGTCCAGGTCGGCCAGCAGTCATCGCGCGGCGTCGAAGCGTCAGTCGGTTTCCTGCTCGATCATTGCTTGCGCATAGATGCCAATACCGCCTTCCTGCGCGCGAAATACGATGACTTCGTGCAGGCGGTGGGCGGCGGAAGCGTGAACTATGCCGGCAACGTACCGGTCAATGTGCCGCAGAACGTCTCCAATATCTGGGCGACCTGGGCCTTCGCACCGAACTGGTCGGCCAACGCAGGCGTGCAGATCGTCGGCAAGACCTATGCCGACAACGCCAACACGGTGACGCGCCCGGCCTACAACATTGTCAATGCCGGCGTGCAGTGGAAGCCCGACCTCAACACCACCGTGTCGTTCCGCATCTACAATCTCTTCGACGAGATCTACACGACGTCGGGCGGCACTACTCAGTGGCTGCTCGGCATGCCACGCACGGCGCAGCTCGCGGTCAACGTGAAGTTCTGAGCGTGTCACGGACCCTCAAACGCACACTCCGGCGGTGGCTGTACATCGGCCACCGCTGGGTCGGTATCGTCACCTGCCTGTTCTTCGCCATGTGGTTCATCTCCGGCGTGGTGATGATGTACGTGGCTTTTCCCGGCCTTTCCGACAAGGAAAGGCTGGCAGCGCTCCCTGATGTCCAATGGGAGAAGGTGGCGCTGTCGCCGGACGACGTGATGAAAGCCGCAGGCGCGACGCGCTATCCGCGCGACCTCCGGCTTTCGATGCTGGCCGACGAGCCGGTGTATCGGATCACCGGCTGGGACGGCAAGCGACAGGCGATCTCTGCAGCCGATGGCCGGATCATCACCGGCGTCTCCGAACAGCAGGCGCTCGCGGTCGCACAACATCATCCCGCGAGCAGATCACCGCAACTCGAAGACATCATCGATCGCGACCAATGGAGCGTAACGGCCCGTTACGATCCGCTGCGGCCGCTTTACCTCATTGCGCTCGGCGACGATGCGGGTACCAGGCTCTATGTCTCCTCGCGCTCCGGCGAGATCGCGCTCGACACCAACCACACCGAACGGGTCTGGAACTGCCTCGGCTCGATCCCGCACTGGATCTATCCGACCGTGCTGCGCAAAGATGGGCCGCTGTGGCGGCTGGTCGTGCTCTGGATCTCCGGTATCTGCCTGATCATCGGCGTCACCGGCATCTGGATCGGGATCCTTCGCGTACGCCTGAAGCGGCGCTATGCCAGCGGCAGGATCACGCCTTATCGTGGCTGGATGGCCTGGCACCACGTCACCGGCCTGATCGCGGGTATCTTCGTGCTGACCTGGACGTTCTCCGGTTGGCTTTCGCTCAATCCCGGCGAATATTTCGCAAGCCGCAACATGACGCGCGAGGTGCTGCAACGCTATGCTGGCCATGATACGCCGACGATTGCGACGAAGCTGCCAACACCGCAATCCGCCGCCGTCGAAGTGCGCTTTGTCTGGCTTAATGGCAGCCCGATGATGATCGCCGCATCGCGTGATGGCACGCAAAGACCGCTGGATGTGACGTCGGGCCAATTCGCAACGCTTCCGCAGGATCGCCTCTGGACTGCCGCAACAAAATTGCTGCCGCAAGCGCGCGTCGTGGAACGGTCAATCCTGAGGGAATACGATGCCTATTGGTATGCCCATCATCAGGACCGCGAATTGCCGGTGCTGCGCGCCGTGTTTGATGATGACGCGAAAACATGGTTTCACATCAGCCCCGTCACGGGCGACATCGTTGGCCGCGTGGACAGCGGCCGTCGCACATATCGATGGCTGTTCAACGCGCTGCACAGTTTCGATTTTCGGTTACTGCTGATGTATCCCCCGGCCTGGGACATTGTGGTGTGGCTGCTCTCGATCCTTGGGACCATCGTCTCGGTGAGCGGTGTCGTTGTCGGCTGGCGCTATCTGAGGTACTTCCGTGTCGTCGAAGCGCCCGGCCGCTGCTGCCGCCGGTGGTCAAGTGCTACGCCTGGAACGGCGCGGGCGATAGCCCCTCGGGTGGCTGAGCTTGCAACGTGCTACGGACTGGACCTGCGACCAGAGCCTCGTAGTGTGCACCGGCGGCAGGGCCGAGGCGGATCTGGTCCGCAAATGCGCTCTCCTTGTACGGTAATAAGTCGCTTGCCCTGGGCGATGTGCCGAGATGGACCGAATAATGGAGGCCGACCGGCTGACGTAGCCGACGCCAAGATGTTGCTCGCAAACTTCTGTGCCACTGAAAGCCAACACACTCAGCACCGAGACCGCATTTTGGCGAGAGATAGAAAATTAACCGGGCTCCGCTTCTCCGATCAAGCTGCCACAGAGGTCTTCCTTGCTGCTCCGGCGGCCACTCCTTCGGCGTGATCAGAACTTGCCGCTCTGTCAGCCTGGCCGCGCACTGCCTTCGTACATGAAGGTCATCGGCTTCGGTCCCGCTATGTAGCCGGTCTCGATCCGGTCGATCCGGAATCCCGCATCCTCGATCATGGAGCGGATCGGGCGGTTGAGGTGACAGCCGCCGCTGATGTGCCGCCATGGCGGCGTCAAACGGTCCTGCCACCAACGCACGCTTAGACTAGGCGCCAGGCCATGCTCGGCGAACAGGAGCTTGCCGCCGGGGCGGAGCACCCGGCGCATCTCGGCAAGCGCTACGGCAGCCTGCGGAACGCTGCACAAGGTCCAGGTGGTCACGATGCTGTCGACGGTGCCATCGTCGAGCGGAATGGCTTCGGCGGAAGCTTCGACGAATTGCACGCGCAGGTCCGCATGCACGGCTCCCCGAGCCATGGCGACCAGCTTCGGAGAAGGCTCGAGCGCCAGTATTTCCTTCGCCGGCGAACGATAGAACGGCAAGTTGCGGCCCGAGCCGACGCCGATTTCCAGCACGCGGCCCTCGGCGGCGCCGATCACGCGTTCGCGAAAAGGCAGAAGCTGCTTGTTGCTCATCGCGAGATCGAGAAGGCTCGGCAGCACGAAGTCCTTGTAGAAGTCCATCGAACGCTCCCGAAGCTTGTAACCGCGGTTTCGAAGACGGTTGGAGTGTGCACCACCAACGCGCCCAAACCGAGCCGATCGGAATGCCGGCAAGGCTCAGCACCGCGGCTCGATCATCTTGCTGATCTCCTCGGGCCCCGCGAAAATCACATCGGCGCGATCGCCCATCATTCCGGCCGGCACGATGGCCGGAGCCCCGCTCTCCGGACCGTCCTTGCTGGAATCCGTCTTGATCCGGAGATTGCGTTCCCAAAACGCCCGCGTCTTGCCGTCGGCCGTAGTCACACGATAGGTGTCCCGGCAGTGCGTGATGCTAGTCACGTGCTGCGGGGGATCCAGATTCTTCAGATTCGGAACGCGCCCACCTCCCATCATTCCGCCCATCATGCCACCGCCCATCATGCCGCCCCTGCCTTGGGCCATTTGCCGTGGAGCTGCGCCTGGCTTGGTTGCTTCCTTCAGGAAGGCGAGCAGATCGGCGCGCGTGCGAGCATCCTTGATGCCCTCGAACGGCATGGCGTTGTCCGGCACCATGCGTTCCGGATCGGTCAACCAGGCATCCAGCGAGCGGTCATCCCAAATGATCCCCGAAGCTTTCAGCGCGTCGGAGTAGCGGTCGAAACTCGGCAAGCTTCCGGCGTTCCTCCCCCAGAGGTTTGCAAGACTTGGCCCCGTCATGTTGCGGTCGGGCTCGAGGGAGTGACATGCTGCACAGGCCCGAAAATCCTGCTCCCCGCGAACTACGCTGTCCTGCTGCGCCCGAGCCGGCGCGGAGACGAGTACAGCAGCGAGAGCCGCAAGTAGAATGCGGTGCATGATCAATCTCCTCGGCCCGAGAAGAACAGGTATTTGACCAGCGCGGCCGCGCCCAGCGCGAGCA